>JARBAU010000269.1 GCA_029237525.1 Nitrososphaerales archaeon
AACACTATTAAGGCCATTTCTCAAAAATTATGCAGTAAAGTACGTATTTTTGGATTCTGAACTGGGTCATAGGATACCCCCAGAGATAGGCGGCGATGATCGATATGTTTCTAAAATATTCAGTCCAAACCAGTACATCAGAATATTTAACCACATGCCATTTCTAAAAATTATAAAGCAGGTCGGCTCATCGGCACTCTATAAAGTCTTAAATGACAACAATGAAGGATAGTAAAACAAAATGTGAAAAATTAACTATCGATGCAAATCTCGACCTTGGTCTACTATATGGAATTGACGTGGCTATTGTTAGGAAACTACTAATTTTCGATTTTGCTATTAGATCTTTTTTGGAATTTGTTTGAAAACTTGGCTTACTAACTAATGAAATCTTTTATACTTCCGCCTGCGACCTTATACTGATTAAATATTAGTTGAAATTCTTAGAAAACAAAGTTTCAATACTTATACCAGCACTAAATGAAGAAGCCGGAATTAAAAATACAATCGCGTCTATACCCCAGTCAAGCATTCGTGATCTTGGATATGACATGGAAATCCTTGTAGTTGATGGTAATTCTACAGATCGCACTCGAGAAATAGCCAGAAAAATGGGTGCAAGAGTGATTATTCAAAATGGAAAGGGTTATGGATCGGCCTATAAAATAGGACTTGAAGCTGCCAATGGCAACATAATAGTTACGCTTGATGCAGATAACACGTATCCTGCTGAGATTATTCCAGAGTGTTTGTTGCAGCTCGAAAAAAAAGAAATTGATTTCATTAGCGTGAATCGATTTGCCAAGATGGATAAAGACGCAATGAGCTTTCTTCATAAAGTTGGTAATAAAGTCCTCTCGATTGGTGTGCTCTTGCTGTATTCGTGTAATATACGAGACTCACAATCTGGGATGCAAATAATGAGGAAGAGCTTTACAGAGAGAATTAATCTGCGAGCAGACGGTTATGAGTTTTCCGAAGAGCTTAAGATAATTGCTTTCAAGTATTTCAGATCGCTTGAAGTAGATGGTAGATACTACCGGCGAATTGGAAAATCAAAGCTGAATTCCTTTAATCATGGGCTTTCAAATTTGAAGTATCTTTTTGTCTTTAGAAAGCAACAAAGATTTGCAGTCGCTATACCTATAAATCCTAAGATGCCAACTAAGCGCAAGCTTATTGAGCATGATCCCTAGTCTCTACCATGAATTTATTAGAGTAACGAATGACCTGAAAGATGAGAATCCATTATTCAAAAATAAGAAATTGTTGATTGGATAACAAGCTCTTCAATGAATGATTGACAAAATGATGAAGTACTAATCTCAGCGCATCAAGATAATATTCTAGATTCAAAATGCCTGCCGCCAGTGTCTAGTCATCAAATTACAGAATTCAAAAATCTATAGACAATGGTAGGTAAGTAAATAACAACATTAATGATCTAAAAGAACTCGTCAAAGAACTATCAATTCTATGCTCTGGAATGCATAAAATTTCTGTTGAATTTGTTAGTTTGGTATACTTATCAGATACACGCTACGATTGCGTTGAGGCATACATTTCTTCGAATCGTCATTCCTATCCTGTTAAGATTGAAATTTGTGCTGCATTTAAATGACAACAACATCCATTTGGTATGGATTTGAAATGATGCTTTCAATATTTAAGACATAAATTATTGTATCTTCTTTATTATTTTTTCAATAATGCTATACGTTCTTTGTGCCAAATTGCCTGGCATAATTGCGTATACTATTTCGTGTAATTCATTGGTAGTGAACAAATATAATCTTATGTATCCTAGAAATGATCCAATAATAATAATGATTGTAGAGATCAGATAATTTACATTCAAGATCCATAGTGAAACGCCAAGGATAATAGGAATGCCTGTTAAAGTGACATATTTCCGAAATTCAAGTGGTATCTTGTAAGTATTTCGTATTTTAATTGAAGCTAGTAGTCCAGTTGCTGATCCGATCAAAAACGATACAGCAGCTCCATTAATCCCAAGAATAGGTGAAAGAATAAAATAAAAAATAATCCTTGGAATATTTCCCACTAGGCCTATAAATAATACCGATTTGTGATCTCCTAATCCATATACAAAATAGTAGATCAATTCAGAAATAATTAGAAGAGGTAAGCTAATAATAAAAATAGAAAGACTTTGCCCAGCAGATCTGAACTCTTGTCCCATCAAGCCTAAGAAGTCTGCTGAAAAGAAAAGCAATGGAATGGCAAAAGGCAGGCTGAATATGAAAGTGACTCTCATGTAATGCAACAGAAACGTATCCTGCTGTTCTTTTTTGTCGATTAGGGCGATCAAAGCATGAGTCACCTTTGTGATACCTGTTAGAACAAATAGGGTTATTGTAAATATGCCTAAAGATATGTAAAATTTCCCGCCGGATGTTGCACCCTCAGATGAAAAGACAGCTATTATTCCTAGCCAGTACCCAGCAACATTTGCAGTATGTGGGATCCAGCTAGATAGTCCTGCTGCTAATGTATCTTTTACAGTCGAAAAAAATTTTTCAGGCTTCACTCTTGGACTTTGGCCTATGATCATGAACAATGATATTGCAAAGCATATTGTTGTTATAAACAACAATGAAGAGAAAGCAAAAATCGTTGCAACAGTCAGAGATGTATTGAATAGCCAATAAATCCCGAAGAATATAGGAAAGCGTGCTAAAGAACCCAACAGAAATGGAATAACCAAACACTTGGATTTGAGGGCTGCAATAATAGCTTCCACGAGGATATACTGGAATGATTGAGCAAAAATCATGGCAATAATTATCCAAGTATATTCTCTCTGGATACCAATTATTTCCAAAATTCTTAGACTAGGAATTGCTATTAGAATAGAACTAATTGTTACTACTATTGATACAATTAGAAGTGTTGAAACAAGGACCTGCTTAAACCTGTAAATATCCCCCGACGAAATTGCAATCGATAAATTGCGCTTCATTCCTAAGAACATATCCAATCCATCAATGGTGGCAATGATAATGACTAGAGACCCAATGGAGGAAGTAATACCAACAGCCTCCGGTCCCGCAACCCTTGCAATCAGAATCCAAAAGACATAGGTAAAGACTGAGGGCAGTATTATACTAATAGAAGTATACCAAATATTCTTGGTTGGTATCGTACTCAAATAGCCTTCGTATCACCTTTGCTTTGAGACTCCATGGCCTGTCGTCTTTATCTCTTATTAGAGTAGGTCTGTTCTAGAAGCCTAGACATGTGATAACTAATGATGCAAGCGACAGTCTTCATGTTAAATTTTCTTTATTATATCTATTATTTGCTCAGCCCTGTGCTTGGATGTGTGTTCCTTCTCAACTCTGGCGCGAGCGGCTTCGCCAATTTTTATTCTCAAATCCTCGTCTTCGATTAGCATTCGATAAAGCTCTATACATTCTTTAGATGAGCTAGCAATAAGAATCTCTTTACCTATAACAAACCACTTTTCTAAACCTCGATAAGGCGCAGACACAGTACAACATTTCATAGAGGCAAGTTCAAAAGGTCTAGATGTAGAGGTACCAAACACTTTAGCGTGTGTTTCCCGCACAACGTTTAAATTTATTTTACTGCCCGAGCAATACTTTCGCCACTCAGGAAATGAAAACGGCGTTGTACTTATAGCGTTTCCTACATTGGAGCTAAGGTATCGACCACTGATTACAAATTTGTACTCTAACACTTTTGATGGTTCAGTAATCATCATCCTGATGTTGTTTTCTCGATCTCGACTGCCATTTCCATAAAACAACACGTCGAAATCTTGTTTGACCGGCATTGGAGTATACACATTTGGATCGACACCAAAGTGCACGATATGCACATCTGTCGCACCAAGTTCTCTGAGTTCATGAATAGAGCCTTCGGACGGAATGATAAAGGAATCATATTCAGAAAGGTCTGCTCCAATATAATGGTTGAATGTAAAACCACCAAATGAAGGCAACGATGTTGGTACATCAATATCATAGAGTATTACTGGGATGTTAGCATAATTTCTTCTTAAATCAGTTGCAAATCCCTTTAATTGGTTTAATGGCAAATTTATCATGAGAACAGCATCCACATCCTGTTCATCCATTAGAATTCGATTCACTAATTTCTGGATGTTCGGTCTAGCCAATAGACGTGCGAACGTTGGGATAAATGGAATATTTTTCTTACCATGGGAATGCTTTAACATTTTTAAAACCTTCTCCAAAATTACTCCCTTGTAATAATTCGGATTCGGATAGCTGCGCCACCATAAACTGGAGATAGAATGTCCGTGGTACGGAATAATAATCAGTTCATGACCTAGTTCGTACATAGCTTTAAACAGTTGCCATAGGGCAGGTGTTGATCCATAAGGCTTAGATAAATCCAAAGCTGCACAGATTACAAGTACTTTTATTCCAACATTCACCCAGAGCTAAGAAAAGGATGTCATTGTCAATATAATATCACTACCATTGTCCGAATTTGAAGCTACTAAATCTTGTAATGATATTATGATATAAATAGGAAGGAGGGGCATCATAAGTGAGACATATTGATTCGAGAATTCCATTCCTAACCAACTATTAAAATCAAGCCCCTTTTGTGTCTTATGTCCTCGCTAGATAGATGATCGAGAAAAAATATAGCTTTCATCACTTTTATTTGTAGAATGAGTGAAATTCAATCTTTATTATAAAGAATTTTCGACACAGCGGTTCATGATTGATTATTTTCTTGTCTGGAGTTCTGACATATTAATTCCGAATACTAAGATCTCCAAGATTGTTAGTTCAGAATCTGGCAGGAGACTCTATATGTTTACTAAAATGAAATACTTTACAAATTCAAAAAATTAAACGCAGTAATCTTGAATTCTTGATCCAAGTGTATTCCATCGGATTTCATGCTTATTGCTTCCGTAGGTTTACTATTGGCATACATCCGGATTGTGTATCCTTCATATCGGACAAATAGAGCAACACTATTAGAGATAATAATGACTTATCATTGATATGGGTAAGGTCATATCGCTTTACACCTTATATAGACCAATTACTGTAATCAAAATATAGGTTTTGGTATGTTTCATTACGCAATGTGGCTTAAACTCGGCAGACAATTCCGTCAACATCTAATCTCGTAGATCCAAAGATAGATGCTATGTCTATTCACACGCTTGCTGAATCTGCAATAAAAGTCGATACTCAGTGATACCATCAAGGTCTACACTAACTCTATAAATCCTATGCCGATATAATAATGACATTCCTAAAGTATTCGTATGGAAATTGAGAATTTCTTAACCAAAGACGTGGCGCCGTATACACCAGTATAATCGATTCCTGGACCTTAGCTGCAATTAAAAGCTCTCGAATAACTCATCATATGAAGTTGTGTGTATCTAGACCTAGAATGTCTTTCCCCATTCACTGCCGCAGTCCTTACGGATGTCATATGTTTAATATGTTTTGGATAAATAACCATAATGCCTGCTTCGATTCTCCAGCATTTATTTGTGGTGTGCTAACATCTCATTGTGATACTTGTAAGAAGGTACTAATCAAAAAGATATTCAGTTGTAAAAACTGAAGTACGACCCTTCGATGTTGATTTAGTTATTAATAATATCGTCGTTGCGCAAGCTGTTCGTCTATGTAAATAGGATCTCTAATGCTATTCGAAAATGCCTAAGTAAAGCTATAGAATTATTCATTTGCATCTGTCCTGCAGATGTCTAAAATATCGGGAATGCTTGTTCCATATTATAGTCGGCCATCCCCTATAATAAAAATCATAGCTTTAGATCACAAGCTTCTTTCCAATAATATCCTTTTATCTTTCCAGTCACCATGTTTATTCTTGTACCATTCAATAGTTCTGCGTAGGCCCTCTTCTAAGGAGAATTTTGGTTCCCACCCTAACATATCCTTTGCCCTAGTGTTGTCAAGAGCTCTGCTCAACGGTCCGACAGGCATATATTCTTCAAATTTAAATTTCTGAGGTTTCCAATTCAAAATGTTACAGATCTGCTCAACAGTTTCGATTATCTTGGACTTTTTTCCAGTGCCTAAGTTGATTGGAGTTCCATCGAAAATTCGTTCAGCAGCCATTAGAGTTCCATCAACAATATCCTCAACATATGTAAAGTCTCTTTCCTGATTTCCGTTACCCCATATAGAGTAAGGGTCAATTCTGGCAATTGCCTTAAAGATTAAGGCTATGATCGCATGAGTTTCATTTTCTCTCGGTCCATAGGTAGTAACAAATCTTACAGGGCATCCCTTCATACCATACTGTTTGATGAAAGCATTTAATTGAATCTCACCCATTAATTTTCCCCAGCCGTACTCGATATCAGCACTCATAGGGAAATCTAGCCTTGTAGGATCGGAATCTGATTCCTTCAACTTGTATTCTGAACCCACCTTTGACTGTAGCGCATCTGGATAGACACAAGCTGTGCTTGAATAGACTACGTTTTCTAGATTTGAGGCCGCTGCAGCTTCAAAAACGTGATGATCTATCGACAAATTAGAACATACATCAGCTGGGTGAGTTTGAATATATCCTCGACCACCATGAACTGCAGCAAGATGAAATACAATGTCCTGATCTCTAAATAGTGATCTAATTTCACCTTTTGAGATATATTCTAGGTCTTTTTTAGCAAACTTGATCCTATGCTCTGACTCCTCTAAATTCTCAAGTCTCCCACTACTCAGATCGTCCAATACTGAAACGTTCGCACCTAACTGTACCAATTTGTCCACTAGGTGACTGCCAATAAAACTGGCACCGCCCGTAACCAAAACACTCTTATCGACCCATCGAGGACTCAAAATTTTATCTTGATTGCTACGCAATAACTGTTTCAAACATTTATCAGCTGCAAGGCGTAGATAAAGTGCTCGGTTAGATAGTTGATTTTTTCTTATATGTCATATAATTGATATTCTTCGTTTTGATGGAGACGGTAGTTATTCCTGGTTTAAGTCTTGGCTCGATGATTGGTATAATAAGTATTATTGCTTGATCGTGACACTCATTCAAAGAAATATCTATCGTGTTCTGGCTGCTTTTTTATTACATACTTTTGGATTGACATCAATGAAACCATGATAGCCCCTACAAGCATCTAATTTCTCTTATCTAGAATCCTTAAGAGGAATCATAAATAATTCGTATTCTGAAAGTTCCGCATCGATGTATTTAGTGAGAGTGAAACTACAATTGGATGGTAACAAGATAGGAACGACAAGGTATATAGGACGATCGGGATTACCCAAAAATTATTTGTAATATTCATTATTAATCCTTTTATCGGTTCAATTGCATGCACATGTAGCGATAAATTGCGTGTTTCCTTTGCCATAGATGGTGTTTCATTAAGAACTATGCTTATATAGGCAAGTTGTATTAATTGGGGTTTGAAAAGCTTCCTCACATTAAACTAAAGAGCGTTAGAGTATGGCAATATATGAAATTCTAAATAATTCATGTCATAAATAATCATGTCACATTTTTTCGAATCTTCAAATTTTCTATCGTCAATAAGTCTTCGAGATAAGAGTAGAGTTGGACTAAAAAGAATGATAATACAATTTTCAACACTATCTCGGAATGAGTTTATTTGCACCTGGGGATCAGATTCGACATTCAAAATCGATGGGTTTTTATTCATGCAGTGGACAGGTGTGAGTATTAGTTTTTTGGTGAATGCATGAAATTTTATAAAGAATTACCAACTGTAAGTATAAAGGGAACCGATACCAGATTAAGCTGTTTATTGTGGTAAACAATATTCGAACGAGTAAATCGAATGTCTAAACGAATTTTGGTGACTGGTGGTGCAGGCTTCATTGGAAGTTCATTGGTAGGAGCGCTATTACAATCAGGAAATCATCGAGTTAAGGCTCTAGACAATTTATCCAGTGGACGTTTGTCCAATCTATATTTCTGGATGGATAACCCTAATTTCAGGTTTGTACAAGCGGATCTGACCAAGTTGTCTTCGATTACAAGCGCTATCGATGATTGTGATACTGTGATCCATCTTGCCGCCAATCCCATCGTGAAGATCGGAATGGAAAATACAAAAATTGATTACGATCAAAATGTTCTCTCAACTTATAATTTGCTTGAAGCAATGAGAAAAAGTAGGAATTGCAAGAAAATGATTTTTGCTTCGACTTCAACAGTGTACGGTGAGTCAAAAATTTTCCCTACACCCGAAGATTATGGGCCTCTACAGCCTATATCGATTTATGGCGGAACCAAACTTGCTTGTGAGGCTATTATATCAGGCTTTAGTCACATGTTCGATATTTCTTGTGTTACCTTAAGGCTTGCGAATATTGTGGGTCAGATGAACAATCATAGTATAATTCATGATTTTGTCATCAAACTTAATAATAATCCTAGGATACTGGAAATTTTGGGCGACGGTATGCAAACGAAGTCCTATCTTCATATAGATGATTGCATTAGTGCGATGAAGCTTATACTAAATAGGATCGACGACTGGAAAAATGAAACTTTCAACGTTGGCCCAGGCGATACAATAACAGTTTTAGATATTGCAAAAATTGTAATTGAAGAACTAGATTTAAACGAGGTTACTTTAAATTTTGTGGACCGGTTTGATGGAAGAGGATGGAAAGGAGATGTAAGACGTTATTGGTTAGATTCAGCGAAACTAAAGTCGCATGGTTGGATGCCAAAATACGATAGTAAAGAAGCAGTACGTAGGGCCTGTCACGAACACTATAACCTGCAATTGGTGCGGCCTGAATAGAAATTCTAACTAATAAAAATACAATAATAGATCAGAGGTCATTGTTATTCTCTTTTCCACTAACTTTGCACAGTTGTTTTTTGAATGATCTATATAATTAAAGCTTATTCGACTCTTGCAAGGCAAGTGACATATTCATCTAAGATAACTATCAGGTATCAGTCGGGTATGGAGAACGATTGCGAAGTATCCACTTTAGCATTAAACCGCAGATTATTATCAATTCTCCAACGAACCGCTGCTCAAATATCGCAGTTTGAGAATATGAACCATACTCGTTCGATGTAGATTTTCCCGGGACCAATATAAGCATAATTGTACAATTTCGTACGTTCCTGAGAAATATTACTTGGTGAGTTGATCCGATTTAAGCGCTCAACCTGAAGAAAATTGTATTAAGCGATGTTAGAGTCAACACGTTAGCTTTAAAAGGAATAGTCGTAATTTATCATAGAACCTCCATTGGTTAAGAATGCCATATTATGTGTGATTTTACTAACTGGCGTGATTTCCAGTGCAATCCTGGGTTCTTCTCTTTCGATTGATAGCTTTGTAATGGCACAAAAGGAGAAAATTACCATCAATACAATGCTTGAAGACCAAGGAGACCCTCGCAGATGGAATTCTTTGTTTCAACCTGCACTGCAAGAACTAAGAGCGAACCATCCTGACAAGGAGATTTTGTTGAACACGACAATGCTTCCATATGATCAAGCTAGATCACACATGCTACAATATTTGGCTGCTAAGCGACCAATCGATCTCATTTCTCTAGATCAAATATGGCTTGGGGAGTTTGCACAGAAGAGACTCTTGACTGATCTTACAAATTATACCAAGGATTGGGGAAGAGAAAAAGATTGGTATCAGGAAAATTGGGATGGAGGAATATATGGTGGAAGAGTTTATGGAATATGGGCATGGACTGATATTAGAGGAATATGGTACTGGAAGGATCTATTAAGCAAGGCAGGCGTTAATCCAGATTCCTTAAAGACTTGGAACGGATATATTGCAGCCGCTATTAAACTTAATACAGCTCTTAGACCAGAAGGGATAGAAGGAATTCATCTTACTGGGGCTAGTCATTCTCCTGACTTATGGTACCCATATTTATGGATGCTTGGTGGCGAAATACTAAAGATGAAGTCTGGACATCCAACAAAAGGCAGTTACTGGTTTCCTGCTTTTAATAGTACAGAGGGCATAAGGGCTATGAATTTTATAAAACAGCAGGTCGACGCTGGAATAAAGCCTCAGAAAAACCATTATTGGGGACTAGAATTCCTGGATAGAAAGTTTGCAGTAATGATAGAAGCATTGCAACATCACATTAATGAAAGATTTCCGATTACTTCGCCTGAAAGAAGGACAGAATTCGAAAATATGGTGGGCTTCTTACCTATGCTACCAGTTCCAAGCCCTTATTACAATACCACTAGCTTGATGGGCGGATGGGAACTAGCTGTTCCCAAAACGTCTACACAAAAGCAACTCGCATGGGAGCTAATTACAATAATGCTGGAACCCAAAATTCTTACCCCCTATTTAGCAGCTCATTCAAACCTTCCAACGCAAATCCCTATAGGAGAAGGTCCATATTCTTTACTAATAAATCGCACAACACCCTACTATGATAACCTAATTACCCTTTTAAAGACTGGAAGAAGTAGGCCAAGCATACCAGAATATCCTCAAATTTCCGATACCATACACCATGCACTCGACGAGGTATATTATGGCATAAAAGAACCGAAGCAGGCTCTAGACGAGGCAGCTAACAAATCCGCAAAGCTATTGGGTTGGTGAACTGCTTGTAAAAATATTCGATACAAATCAAGCCTCGAAGTATCATATTTTATTTAATAGAGTACAACATATTGCTCCCCAAGATTATTTCAGTTAAATGGTAATGCATTTCATAATAGGTAAATTATGAACTACATCAAATGTAATCATACAACAAAATATTAATAGCAACAATTCTGATTAGGATTCGTGAATTCGAATAGGAAATTATGTTCTGTGCCTAACACATTTTGCAGCTTTTCAGAAAGACATTTAATCCCAAACTATGTCAAATTGATTTTTCTTGTAGGAATGCTCTCTATCATAGGATTATCTTCAATCTCTTCTGCATTTGCTCAGCATATGATGATGCCACCAGCTGCTAGTATCGGTGATAGAAAAATCGTATCTAATTTTGAGATTACGCCAAAATCTATTCATGCTGGCCAGAATGCATTAATGAGGATTTCCTTCGATGATCAAAAGACTAAGCAGAAGATATACCACGTAACTGTAAGAATGGATATTTCTAAAGATGGTAAGCATATCTTTTCAGAATTCTTCCATTCTCATGATGGGATTTTAAATGTCAATTTCCGCCAAGCTGGTAGTAGTCGTTCTTCACCCACAGGGAATACAATAGGGGGAAACTTTGATGACTTGACAAACGCCTGGATTTCCGATCCCAGTAGTCCAATAATAGTTAACGGACCAGTATTCGTAAAGCAGGGCAATTACAAATTAGTTCTAGAGGTAACTACACTAGACAATGACAAGACAGATCTAGCGCAACCGCTAAGATATGACTACAATGTTCCAGTAGCTTGATATTTTAATATTTTGGTCAGTAGGTGAGTCATAATACAAGCAAAGGCCGAAATCAATAGTAACACTTCATAGAAACTTTCTGGCATAAGTTCTTCAGCTTCCAATCGATCAAGATTCTGACCAGTCTGATTAGAAATAAAAAGTATTCCAGCTGAAAAATGTAATGCGTTGATAAAATTCACTTGCGCGGATAACACCCATGAACTTGTAATTTGATTGCGTAAAAATAATAATCCTCGGATATGATTGTATAATCTTGTTGGACGATATTGACAGGGTAGTGCTTTTATGCGTTGGTAGGAATGCGCGCATGTCATCGAAGGAAATTCAAAAAGTAGTACGCGGTATTGGTCATGAACTTACGGAAAGGGCAATTAGATACAGGCTTCAGAGACTAGAGCGTAACAATCTAATACTTGGATACTCTGCGATAGTTAACCCCAGTCTAGTATCTGAAAAGATAAATCGTACAATCATTCTTAAATTCAAAAATTCAAGTAATTCTTCTGTCCTTATTGATAGGCTTTCAAATTATGTTGAGGAGGCTCCTTTTTGTGTATACTCAGCCAGGTTAGGAGGTGGAGAATTCGACTGGGTAGCCCACTTTATTTTTGAATCAGTAGAACAGTATGACCTTGAAAGTAACAACTTTTTACATAGATTCGCTGACTTAATTCTAGAATATAGGTCATATGAGTCGAAGACTTTGAAGGCGTCTCCTTATACAATAGCAGATGAACACGATACAATTGAACGAAAGTCAAAAGTGTACAAGATATTGAGTTCAATTCAGAGACACGATAATTTGAATGATAAACTTCAGCAGACTGTTGAAAGCGTCGTAAAATATTTTGATGCTAAATTTGCTAGAATCTGGTTAGTTGATAATGAAAGAAAATTTCTAATCCTTAGATTTAGCGCTGGTAAATACAAGAATATTGATGGAGAATTCTCCAAAGTACCAGTAAATTCTGTTAAGATTGGTCCTATTGTAAAAAACAAAAAACCTGCAATTACGAACGAAGTTCTAAATGATCCAAGAATAAAATATCATGATTGGGCAAAAAAGGAGAATCTAAAATCATTTGCAGGGTACCCGCTAATCTACAATTATCAAGCAATAGGCGTTCTAGCTATGTTTAGTGAAAAGAGACTAAATCTTCTTGACTTCGAAATCTTAGGAATCTTCTGTGAGCAGATCTCAAGAGAGCTAAAAGGTTTTTTCGACGCACAAAAATTCTTGTCAATCTGATGACTGAGAAGACACAGTCAAAATGATAGTTATGCAGATTATATATTTCAATTTAGTACTTGGCCAGAGTATTATAAACTTAAAAATGTCGATTACCCTAGCGTAACTAGATATCAGACGGTCGGATTCAACGATTAAGGGCCCAGTGATATTCGGGTTTGGTTATGGTAACATAATACTCAAGCTACTCCTAGATCACATCTTTCTACTTCTGAATTAGATATAGATCGAATTAAATCTCAACTTACAGGCAATTATCATTAGACTACTAACTAAATTTTGTATGTTAATGGAATTGCTACTGTCGGCGGTGTAATAGTCCTGCTCCACCCACCAACGTCAGTTCTCATGCTCTAATGAGTTCAAGACATCTATAACAAATCTATATCGAACATCACTGGACACAATACGGTCATATGCCACGTTCACTTGTTGAATTGGTACAAGTTCTATATCACAACTAATGTTGCGATCATTACAGAAGCTTAACATCTCTTGTGTTTCTTCGATCCCGCCTATAACAGAACCTGCAATACTTCGACGAGCATTAGTGATGGAATAAGCGTTGAATTGCATTTTATTCTGCGGTAGTCCAACAATGACCATAGTACCATCCAAATTCAACATCTTCAAGTACTTGTTTAAATCGATCTCTATAGAAGCCGTATTGATGATTAAATCAAAATTTCCCCTAAGTTTTTTGAAAGTATTTGGATCAGATATTGAATGAAAATTATCAGCTCCCATTCGAATAGCCTCATCTTGTTTATTCGATGAATGGCTCAACACTGTGACGTCTGCGCCAAGGGCATGTGCTATTTTCACTCCTATATGACCTATGCCACCAAGTCCAATGATCGCCAGCTTCATTTCTGGGCCCGCATTCCAGTGCATTAAGGGCGAGTATAATGTGATGCCAGCGCAGAGAAGAGGTGCTGAAGCAGCAAGAGGAAGATTACCAGGGACGGCGAGTACATATTTTTCATTAACAACTATCTTGTTAGAATACCCCCCTTGAGTGGGAGAGCTTTTTCCATTTTCCCATTCTATTGCATTGTAAGTCCAAATTGCTCCCTTTACGCAATATTGTTCAAGGCCTTTCATACAGGGTTTGCATTCCCTACACGAGTTTACAAAATTACCGACTCCAACCCTGTCGCCGACTTTAAACTTGGTAACGTTGTCACCAGTTTGGACAACTATTCCAACGATTTCATGTCCAGGAACTAAGGGGAAAGTAGATGATCCCCATTCGTTACGAACTTGATGTACGTCAGAATGGCATATACCGCAGTACTGGATGTCAATTAGGACGTCGTTTTTGAGTAGACTCCGTCTTTTAAAGGAGTAAGGAATTAATGGCTTACTGGGCTGCATTGCAGCATACCCGATCGTATCAATCATATTCTCTATTCACTCCGTTACTGAGAATACAGAAATCCCAGTTATGAATTTAGTTAGTGTATTATAGAAGCAATAACACATGAGTGAAGGTTGTGGTCTGCACCAGCGTGAACAATACAGCTACAGACCCTAATTGTGAAGGAAGTTCCAAGACATCAAGATGTTAGTTGAGTACCGTTTTAACAGTATTAATAAACATCCTAAGATCTACCGGCTTTCTAATAAAAGTATCATTATTCCTAGTGCCTGGCAAGATACTCAATAGTTCTTCAGCTGCATCTAAGGCTGAAAGAAAAATGATCTTAATTTCGGGATCTATTGCTTTCATTCTACTGTATAACTGCAAACCATTTACTCCAGGCATTCTTATATCGAGAATTACTAGGTCATAATAGGAAGTAGCATGCTCGGCAAATTTCTTTAATGATTCTTGTGGTTCTGAAAATGCCTCGACATTGTAGCCCGCATCTTCTAAAAATGATCTATACGTTAACAAGACATCAGGTTCATCATCGACTATCAAGACATTATAAGAAGACTTTTTTTGTCCGATCTCGTGGTCAACATATCGAGTTGATTTCGATTGGTGGATAATATTTGTACTATGAGTTGCACTCTGTAATAGGTGCTTTTTCAAATTCAATGTATCAAAGAGTTTATCATATCGGCGGATTACACCGTCGGAATTTATGCTTTCCTTTCGAGCCACGGTATACACAGGATATGGATGTTTTGCATCAAGACAATATTCAGTTTTTCCTTTAAATTTATACATGCTATATAGTGATGAGTAAGAAGGATTCTTTAGGACCTGATAAAGATCCCCACCAATAACCATCTCATTTGGAGATGCTTTTGAGTTTATCTTTGTGCATAGGTTAACCGTGGAACCGAATAGGTCATCTCGATCAGGATTCCCTGCTGATCTTGCAACCTCTACTCTCCCATAATCTGCGCTCACTCTATAACTCATCGAAGACACTATACCTGCTAACTTCGCACTAATTACAGATCTCACTGCGATCATAGTAAGGCCGCATTCTAGCACATCGCTGAAACCAGAGTCATCTTCTACATTACTAGTACTGGGGAAATAGTAAAGAATGCCGTCACCAGTGCTCTTGATTATGCGTCCATGAAACTCAGATATAATAGCTGCCATTGAGTTGAGGAATGTAGAGTAGTAGTCTCTAATCTTCTGAGAATCTTTGATTGTTGCGGTGGTTTTAGTAGATTCTGATACATCTACAAAACAAACACAATAATTCTGTGAAAGATCGAAAAATGAAATTTCGTCTGAAGTTTCAATTATGGGAGATGAATCCTTCTCGTAAGATCTGGAAAAGCCTTCATCAAATGAATCATGTTGTGAGTCATTACCGGTCATTAGGCATAAGTCTATAGACGTGCGTGCAATATATAAAGAATCACCAAGCTCTATAATCGGTCAAAAACGAAATATTGCCATACGACTTAGGTTTGCTACTGATGCTGTTCTAACCAAATGAAGCACTTAGTGGGGGATCAACTCTTCATTAATCCTTATGATATAATGACTTTCTATTTTCCTCTTATAGCCTGCTTCAGACAGATATTTGTCTTTCAAATTTCCATAACTCCATTTAATGAACCGTTTATTCGGTTCATGATTATCGGATCTTTCAAACTCATTTTGCAAACGATTTGAACGAAGAACGAGGTCAAATTTCAAAGTTCGAAATGGAAAGATATTGGAAGTGATTTTTCGAACATATATCATGACTTTTCGATTGTCATACCTACTGTAAATATAATAAGCATTGATATAGGACGGTATACGTAAAGGAACTTTAGCAAAAATCTCTTAAATTGACGAAATTAATAGAATAAAAGTAAAATAAAATAAAATTTGAAGAATTCATCTAGACGGATTGGGACTGCAAAGGTTGAGTTGACTGTGCTATCTGGGTGCTTGGGCTGCCAGAGGTGTTTGGACTGGTATTTAACCCTGAGGCTCCATTAGGATTATTAGGACATGCATGGACGGAATGTATAACCCCATTCCCAGTCGCTAAGAGCGCTGTTAAAAATACTAATGCTGTCGCCATTATAACGAGCTTATTCATCAAGCTCACTATAAATGACATTATATTTAAATCATATTAGCTTAATAGTCTACGATACTTAAACACTTGATGCATTTAATACCTAACCTTAGGGCACAGATCTCTAATAATAATATCTATCTCGCTCTTGTCCGCTATTTTCAAATAACTAAATGAAGCTTTGTAGCAAATAAGATGAGATCTATTTCCCAAATTTAATTTCGTTGGCAGATGTCATGATTGACACGCTTTATGGGTATACATAAAAACCTGATAATGAATGATCAATTCTTTGAGCGACTTGTTCCATCCTAGCTTTTGTAAGATATAGTTTAGAATGAAAAATGTTGCGTGGATTTTAATATTTAAGGAAGTGGAAAAGGTTGCACACAATTATTGCTATTGAATCTCCGAAGATGGCCAATCGATCCCTCCGTAGTATGAGGTATGAGTTATTTATGAATGCCTTGACGTGTATTTGCATGGGATTAATTCAATAGCGGCGGCTTGGTAGAGTAACAGAGTTATTGGGGTCGTTCCTTTCTTTTAGGAAAATCACTTAAATCAGAGCTATAACATCTCAGGCATTTTCTAGGTTCGAGAGCAGTCAAATAGGAGATATAGTGGCAGTTCGAGCACTGTAATCTAACAAATGGATCTCTTAACTCAAAAGTCCCATCGCTAGCATTCTCTACAATCACATGACGAGCTGATAAATTTTCAAGAACACTTCCCAAATATTGCTCGAGCTCTGGTTGACCAGTTTGTCTATATCGCAAGTAAGTGTTGATAATATCCATTGGTAATTTTGCTCGCAAAAATTGTCTATTATTCAAATTATATTGTCGAAAAAGATAGTCACGCAGGTACCATTCAAATTCACTAACACTTATTTTCCCCATAACAATACCATCTCCTGCGTGTATTCATCAATATTTGTTAGTATATAATAAAGATACAACTTTTTCAATATGGATTTGGTGACCCCGTCCAAGGCCTCATAATACAATGGATCCAATTTACTCATATGTTTGTAGCAGTATATTCTCATTCGATTGATGATGAGATAATGGCTATAGAGTTTCAAGCTAGTATCAAAACTCTCGGACCTAATAGAGATTGCCGCCCTTTGGAGAAATTTCAAGTTTCAAACTTAAATGGAGATAGAAAAATGGAGATAGAAAACTACATTCTTACTTCTAACCAACTAATGGATGAAGTTTTTGATAAAAACTCTTCCAACCAATATGGAAAAAATATTATAGCAAGTATAGAATAGCATCGTATTATGCTTGCTCAAATCCTTGATATATGGGGTTGCATTCCGGAGCTTGGCAGACAATGTGTAGATATGACGAACGCATCCAGTACCTATTTAGGAATTGTAGCGGGTGCTTTGATAGGAGGAATAATCAGCTGGTGGATATATAATCGCCAGAACAAATCCTCAAAACAGCAGGAAAGTATTCTCCAAAGAATAAATAAACTGGAAGAAGGCAACAGAAAAATTTTGATACATTTAGAAATAACAGCTAAGAAGAGCAAAGATCTCTTGGACCGTGTAGTTAGCCTTAATCAGAATATAATAGAGCTGGACAAGAAAATACGCGAGCTCAGAAAGAATGACCACCTATAATCATTACCTTCAATCAATATTACTAGTTAGTCCTAAACCGCACTTTTACCTAGTAATAAATAAGAATGTCGAATTATGAATTCATAGTGCAAAATAATCGGCCAGGATTTAATCGAGCACCTTTTCTTTAGTTTGAAGGACATATTCTGGACTTTGCCGAGTCCATTACGATCATCTTGGTATACATCTTTGATGTTATATTAAGAATGTGAAAAGATTGAACTTGATGGTGGAAGATCTACGACTCCGTGTCAAGATAGCTTTAATTGTAGGACCCATTTGCATTGTTAGCTTGAAGATATGCTGATGAACTACAATCGAAGAATTGTCGTAAGAACACTAGCTCTAGTTTTTGCATTTTGTCTATTCGTAGCTCTCACTCCAAGTATTATTAACATTCCAATTGGGAAGGGACACAATTTAACCAAATTTCCTCAAGATCTGTTCGCTCAGAGCGCAGGAAAATCTGAAATTAATCCAGGCAATTTTATAGTCAAGGGTAGGATAGACTCTGCGATCTATACGGTTTCAGGCAAATGGAACGCCATTGGAAATTGGAATCTCGTGCTTTCTGACGGCGCGTTAAAAACATTTAACACGGACATGGTATGGAACAATGGAACAGCAGCTCATTCACATGAATTTCGAAATTTCGATGCTAAGACACATCATGTAGTATTAGCGCCTGATGGCACGGTTAAAATAAAAGGGAAAATGGATGTTGGCACAAATCATCTTATCACATGGCAAAAAGTGCCCTCAGAAATAGATATAGAGAAAGGAAAAATCATTTCTATCTCGTTAGATGATGAGAAAACAAATCATCATTTTGGAGACCAGGCTATCCATGGGACGGTGAGTTCGATAAAGCAATGTAATAACACACCTGGACCGGAAATGCAAGTCCCGACTCCTTGTGTTTAAGAATAGTTTCATTGTTCAGATGAATTAATCTTCGTAGGCGAGTTCGGTCAAATTTTCGAGATGAGATGAGTATAAAATCAAGTCAAAAATTTTCCTATTCCGGTATAGTAAGATACCAGCAGTCATACTTTGTGTAAATTAATTTTCCGATCGGGGGATCATCTACAATTATTAGTCATTTGTACGCTGAATGATATCGCAGCTTAGTGCATAAATGAGTCAGACGTATCACAAACTGATTACGAACTAATAGCAGGATAATTTCCAAGATAGAGGATAATTTAATCTAGGCTCGTCCTGCGCTTAACGTACTGTTTGATCGAACCTTGTGATGAGTTGAATTTGATCCCATACTATTGATTTCAAGTTTAAAACAGGTTCTCAACAAGATTCCTTGAAACATCAGAGATGCAGCCTGATATCAATGAACGACTGTCAATGCAATACCTAACGAAAAATTATTACGTTAACTTAAATGAATTAATAATCTGTTTTAGTACTGGCAAATATAAGGAATATTTGGAAGAGTCAGACTGAAACGACAAGAAATAAATCTTAGAGTCCTTGGTACAGTAAATATCGAAAACACTAATTTTCCCAATCGTGGCATCGATATAGTTATACAGCATCTTATAGCAGCCAGTATTTCCCATTTCTAATTCAGTGTTATTGGATTGATCGGACTGAGCCAAAAGCTGGAAGCCTTTCAATGATTTTCTGTTGCCATCAAGCTGGTTTTTGGCATATTGAATCATCTTGGCCTTGTCAACGGTTGTTACTGGGGAGAAACTGGCAATTTCTACTGTTAAATACTCTCTGAAAGAATCAGAAGGGTTTTCTAGCGGAGATAGGAATGTTACAATGATCTGACGGCTGCCTTCAGTTATGCCTGGAGTGAATTCAATCTTATCCCAGTTTGTAGGAAAGGATATCTTAAATTTGTACTGATCGTTAGTGTAGGTTTTCATACTTTTTGTAAATTCGCCAGATTTACCTGAAATAATCTGGGCATTAACATTGTTGTCATAATCTAAAATCGAGTTGTGAATCCCTACCCCTGCAGCGATTCCGAGAATAGCCAAAATAATCCGATAATTTACTTCGGGCATGACAAATCTCGCCAAATGGGTGCTGACTCTGAATAAGATCTAATTAGGCAAAAATTCACCGCTACAGTCTCATGAATCGGATCAACTTTATAAGCAGAGATTGAATCAGGTGATGTTTTGGCAAATTTTACTTCGTGGTTTGTACCAATCATAATGGGACCCTGGTAATCCATCTTCCTTTACCGAAATAAATTGCTTTCAAAATAATAAGACCAAAATTTCCTGAACAATCATCCTTTGGTATGATTTCAAGATCTAGATCAATGCTTGTTCGATCTCGATAAAAAAGCAGTCGTAGAGATTGGAACAAGTTGTCATGATTAGAAAAGTACTTTGAATTATCTCAAAGTAAGTTCCAAAACATCTGAAGGTGTTATAGATCACATCTTGAATTATGCTCAAAGTTAATGCATTTCATCGAAAAACACAGGCATATACCATTCTCGGCCAAAGAATTTGCCAAAAGTCTGCATTGTCTGGATTCCATAATCTAATGTATGATTCGTTATGTTCCAATACACCATTGGTAATGAATAGTAGATTTATACCAGAATATTAATCTAGAAAATTCTGCATTCAGAATTATCTTCAGAAATTTATAGAAATTGTACACTTAATTACCTACACAGGCATTGTTAAAGAGATTAGCTACAAAGCAAAGATATACTTTTGACTGTTTCTACCATAATGTGAGCCATACCTTTGAGGTTGATTTTTCGTAACTCGGTACACCATTTGGAGTCATTACTATCGAGAGCTGATTTTGTTAACGGAAATTGTCCCACATCATCACTGAGGCTATTTGGACAGCCAGTGATCGTTAGAAATGTGGACGTGACTAGAAAGGTTATGAGTGTAGATTGTATTCTAATACCGTCTAATCTAACCAATGCAATCAATTTAGTTGCTGCAAATTTCCCATCGATTGAAGTAATAGAATACGATGACACATCACTAATCACTAATGACCAGGATGTCAGCCGCGGCCCATCGTTGCGTTATATGAATAAAAATCCAGTTATAGCCGGACTTGAGCAGAATTTCGAGGTGCCAATAAATTCATTCATTTACTATTCATTGGAACGTGGTCTATCAGTTGATAGCGTGATTTATCCATGGGATTTTTTGGATATTGTTCAAAAGACCCTAAGATCCGAAGTTACTCGTACTTTAATCTCGCCTAATGCGTCAATAGCCCGGACCAGCGTGATAGAAGGTCCTTGTATAATTGAGGAAGACGTCGTGATTGATGACTTTTGCAAGATAAAGGGTCCTACATATATAAGCAAAGGGAGTCACGTTGGCATGAGCTCGCTGGTGAGAAATTGTATGTTTGGAAGAAATACTAGAATCGGATTTAACTGCGAAATTGCCAAGTCCTATTTTGCTGGTAATGCCAGAATATCACATCAAAATGTCATTTTGGATAGTATAATAGGCGAGAACGTTTGGTTTGGCGGCTATTCTGGAACGGCAAATGTTCTGCTTAGCAGAAAGAATATCAAATATGAGATATTAAATGAGTTAGGAGAAAAATTTTTGTTAGATACTGGACTGGATCACTTCGGAGCTGTGGTTGGTGAAAATTGTGCAATCGGTGCCTCGGTCATAATCTTGCCGGGAAGACAAGTTCCTCAGGACACAGTGATTCAAGCAGGAACGATTTATGGAGTGAATCATAAGGAATAATTGTATGGCACATATTTCTTGAGTTATCTCATTGAGTGTCAGGCGTCATAAAACTGTCGCTGTAAATCTATTTCTACCGACGCCAAATCATCAATACGTCTTCGATTTAGAAAGAATTAGTGGTAGTATTCAAGAGGATTAAAAAGCAGATTTTAGGTATTGATGAAATTCTACCAATTGAGATAAGAATAGATCATTATGAAAATGCTGATCGAGTAGTGGATACTAGGGATTGGTGCCAGATTCCTTGACTAGCACTTTAACGGTATCAACATTAAGATCTAGCTGCTCAGCAATCAATTCCTCCGACATGCCAGAATCATAAAGATTTTTCACTGTTTCTTTTTTCTCTCGATTGATGATATTGGTTGGTTGGAATAATGATAGCTCCGATTCGACTGATTTTAAGTAGTCTAATACCCGTGTAGCAATTTCTTCTATATCAGTTCGTTCGCTATTTGTAGAAAATACGACTATGTGATCCTTCACAGGCACGCTAAATATCTTCACTTTGTTGTGGACATACACGATATACTCCAAACTACCGAGATCGGATGTGAACATCTTTCTCAGGTCAACTATATAAGCAGTCTGAGAAAAACTGATTTCAGAATCTCTATTTTTGAGATATTCAGTAACTCCGCCTCGAGTACCACCCGCATAAAGATGACCCGATTTTTCCAAGATGCCAGCAAACCTTATGTTCGAATCCAATGAAAGTAAGTTGCTAGAAAGTTGCTCTGCATTCATTAAATAACCAGTTACCTATGCAAAATATATACGCTTTTTGGCCCTTTAAGAAGGACTACCATTTCTCCCAAAAGATCTTATCTAATTCTTTTAAGAATTGAAGTTTAAATATGCATATTTGATATTGACTTGGTCATACAAGCTTTGAATACTACTCACAACTTTTGTAATCTGAAAAGTCAATATAGCATAAGGTTAGGATTACTGGTCTGAAAAATAGAATATAAACAATAGTGATATGTTCTAACACTCGGATTCAATATAAATCGTAAGAAAATACATGTTTATCATTAACTATTTAATATGATTATATCAAATAAGGTAATGATAGATATTGTCCGCGGACAAACGTAGAAAAAATAAAGCAAAACGAATTAAAAGTACCTCTACACGAACTAATGAAGATTCGACTACTGGTGCCAAAAGAGCAGCCGACTTAATAAAAGATGTAGCAAAAAATATTCGACACGCTTCATCGATGGCTAAGGAAACGGCTGAAACATTTCATGAAAGTGGAGCAGTTATGGATCTTGTTGGTGCAGTCCACGATGCTTCAGTAGCTGCAAGAGATACCACAAATACAATTAGTGAAACTGCTAGAGATGTTAAAGAAAGTCATGTATTGGAAGATACAGCCGGCGCCATAGAAGAGACAGCTGAAGTAGCCGGCGAAACTGCGAGATTGACTAGAGATACTGCTAGGCAAATCCCAAAAAGGGCTCCTAAGACGACCAAGAAAATAAGAGAAGGAGTGACAAACGCAAAGAGTTTATCGCAAAAAGCAACCAAGCAAGCCAAAAAAGCTGCAAAAAAAGGAACCATAAATACTAAAAAACAAGCTTCAAAGGCTGTTAAGATCGGAAAGGCAAAAATCAAACGAATCAAGCAGGAAACTCGTAAAGCGTCAAGAAAACTTACAAAAAGAAAAAAGTCGAGTCGATCCATGAAATAATATCATATCTTCACACAAATTTTCTTTGGTTTAGTGCGTACAAATTGAAAAGTGCACGTCCGACTTAACTAATGTCTGCCAAATATAATATTGCAATAATAATATTTGCTGTTTGCGTTTGCTGCCACGGTAGCAAACACACCCGTGTTCCGCTGAATTGAGCTATACACATGACGTGATTAAATTATTAGTATTTTGCGAGTTTGAATTTTTATAATGGAAAGTTACGACATGAGCAAATTGTTTGCAATCATCCATGTCAAAGAGGAATGAAATCTCGACTAAGTTCCATAAGAATTATGCAAAGATGATGCTAGTAAATAGCATCTAGTAACTCATCTACTTCGTTCGAAGACATACCAAAGTAGTCAAACATTGATCCAATTTGATCATTATTAGATAAGGTGGTAGAATTGATCCTAGCATTTGCGAGTGTGTTAGAAATTCCTGTCAGCAACTGCTGTGCAAAGTGAGTCCAATCGTGCAACGCGACTATCACACGTGAATGAATTGTTAAGATAAATTTTACGAATGCAGCAACGATAGTGACCCTATATTTTTGCAGAATCTTCTTGTAATGATTAGAATCAGGGATTGAACGAATCTCTGAACAAACAATATATTGGTAATCATCCAAATTTTTCAATATTCCGCATGCCCTTCGGAAGATAGGCGGAATTGTTTCACGGCTAGTGTCGATCCTGAAACCCTCAAAGATCCCTTCTACACTCTCAATAGCTAGCCTGCTTGTAGTTATGCCATCTTCGGTCAAGAATTTGCAACATTTTACGTCATTAAGGACATACCTATCAATTATGCGTCTAGTAAAATTCATCGTTTTACTATGTACATTATCATATATCTAAAAATCTAGCTGAACTATTAAGCTCAGATGAACCTGCCGGTATACAAAGGCTGCACTCTATGAGGTCTAATTTTACATCGAACTTTAGATCATGGCTTGTCACAAGGATCCAATCAGTTATGACAAACTAATCAGTTCACAACTCGTAAAGGGCGTTGATCTAAATTGCAATTTATCGCTTACTTTTGCATCCTGCTTTTATATTCATAATCACAGCATATTCATCTAATTGAAGCTGAGTACCATGTCTACGTACTCTAAATGCGAATGTCGACCTTATTGATTAATCAATTTTACTGTTGTACCCAATAATCACAAAATTGCAAGACTGCTGCGGTGTAAGTTGTTGCTAAAATTATGATCGACAATCTAAAATGTCCCCCATTTCATTTTATGTCTTAAACATTATTAGAATGACAAGTGATATTAAGCAAGTCTAATGGTGAGTCATAGACCTGTGGCTTACGTATGACACCTATTATTTGATATAATCATCATATTTAGTATTAATACTAGCATAGGCATGAATCTATATACATCCCTATGTTAAATTACTGCAGTATGGAAGATTTCAAATTTGGATTCGTTATCGAATTCTTGGATTCTCAAATATTTATCTATCTCTTAAATTGAAAACGATAAGGCAACTCGTGTAAACTCATTCGAATAAGTGATTGAGAATCGGAACAGAATGGATTTTGTGTACAAAGTTGATTCAGTAAAACGTTCTCAAAAAGGAAATCATTCTTATTTCTTAATGAAAATGATAAGGCTTATATATTGTACGCACTAATTCTGTACTTGAATGGCAGCAAAGAAAAAGACAGCAAAGAAAAGTACAAAAGCAAAGAAGTAAAATATTTAAAAATACTTCAAAGCATATTTTTTATCTTATGCATTAATCATTTACTCGTTCTTCCTACATAATTTCTCATAAAAACATCTCCAAACAATTTACTATCATTATGAAATATTGGTCTACTATACCAAGAGTGTTTTTTATTGCGTCATACCAAAAGTCAGCTAAATTTTAACTATTTAATTGTCCTAATATTCAATATTCAATATTCAAGTAATGTAGGCAAGTGCAAAACCTATTTTAGATGACAGTGACTGGAAGCAAACTATTTCGGAATCTTTTAGGTTGTTATTTATGCGATTTGATGGAATCTGATATATACCTATTAAGAACACATAATCCATACGTAACCCCTAATTAGATTGACATAGTATGATAGCATCCTAGACACTGTAAAATAATGGGCTCGGAACGGCGTAATATTTTAAATTTTTTGAAACCACATCTTCTACAAATGGGACAGCTTTTGGGAGTGTTTTCCATTGGTTAATATTTTCTTATTGTACACGTTTTCGACTAGCTTATATTTATTCTCATCAATACGAAATTTGAATTAGCCGAAGTTATTTTCTTGCAAAATAAACATCGAGATAACCGCACGAAGAACATATATAAACAGTGTAGAAATCATAGTTCCTCATTATGTTGGGCAAATACTTCTCGATAGAAAAGGATGGCTTAAGAGGTATTGGAAGAGGAACTTTTTTTGGAATTGGTTGAGTTTCGCCTAGCATCTGTCCATCACATCTAGTACATTGGCGTCTATTTTCGCGGTTCATTTAGAAATTATTAATGGGAAGTCTTTATTAATTTTGATGTACGTCAAATAGTTCAAGCCAAAATTAAATATTCAAACATCTAAAAATGTAATTGATAATCAAAGTTCAAATGCAGAAGCCTTAAATTTATCACCTTCCAATTAATAAGTGTATCCGGCAATTTGACTAGACTGCGTATGTGCCCAACGGCTATAGTAAATCACGAGCAAATCTTAGAATCATGAAGGTATTCAAATATACAATCACCTTAGAGTTGCTTGCTCAATTCAATCATTATCATTACAAAATTGAAGTTTGAAAGGAATAATAATTGATGTACTTCACACAGGAAATTTAAGCGTAGACGTTTCCAATTCAAGGACTGGGATATATAGTGACATAGTATCCGTACCTATGCTTTCAACAAATTTGAATTCGCCAGTTAGCCGCTTTAGTTCAATGTATTTTTGTTCTGGTTTCGAATCACTCATTATTAGATAATGAATAACTGCACCGTTTGCTAAGCCTGTTTGAATAAATAGTATGCTTCTATTTTCTTGTCTGATACTGTAAAGCATAGGAGTCAAACCCAAAGCAGATTGAGCAGAGAAAAGGATCACTTTGAGCATATCTTCCAGATTCTTATATTGTAGGTAGACAATTTGACTTGTTTCATTTAATTTAGTCATCGGATATCATTGTACAAAACATCTGTAATATTATTCCTTTGTTCATGCAGAAATTTTAAACTATGTAACATAAATAGATAATGCCAGACCAATTTGAAATATCTCATCCACATCACAATGATTTGCTAGCTATTTATCCATCTTTGCTGTAGAATACTAGATAGTAGGTCTGTTGATAGGACTAGCTCGCTTTGACTACATTGCGATATAAAACACAATTTAATTTCAGAACTGAAAACATAATTCATGTAAAATAATTGTGTACTTTAAGATTACACCGTTGGTCCTTTTTTTATCGTAGTAAGCTGAATAACTAGACACTTGAGCGATTAAATCCTAAAGCCTGCGAATGATAATCGTTTATTCAGACAATTTTATAAACGCATGTGGTTCAGAAAACGGGATTTTAGGTTCAGAATTCGAGCAGTCGTTGGAGCCTGTATCAAAATCAAAATAACCAAGCAAACCAACAAACAGTTACTAATTGGTACCTAATCGAATATGCATTAAAAATAATCTCATCTATATTACTATCCCATTTTTTCAAATGCACCCGAATTCCTTTTTTATTATAATTATCCCATAGAAACCCGTACATTTCAGGCATTCGGTTCTGACACAGATCATTAAATACGAACAGATAGTATGATTATTGATGCCCAAATTACTGTAGTCCTCTCATCAAGGTGTATGTTGATGACACAAAAAATGATACTTTCAGTTTCGTTAAAAACTTGCAATTGAATGTCAAGATATAAAGACGAAAATCGATGAATTTGAGGACTTTTGCGACATGCACTATCCCAAAAACCTAGACCAATCAAGGTATTTAGAGAAATTTATCAAGAAGAATAAATTGTTGAAAACTGCTAGCCACGGATTCGGTCAATGATACGTGTAATGCAAGTTAATCCAATTCGCGTAGTGCTTTAGGAGACTTAAATTTTCTAAATATTACTAAGATGCTAGATTTTCCGATTCACGCAAAAATATTATCATGAGAAAATATTAGAGATACAGCACATTATCAAATATGCGATCTAGGCAAGTTGGTACAGTTAAAATAGTAATGATTGATTAAATTCTAATCATTGCAAATAGGTGTAATATCAGATACTCATGACAATTTTGACAATATCAAGAAATTTGTGAATATCTGTAGAACAAGGAAAATAACTTGTGTGATCCACGCTGGTGATATCGTTAGTCCGGAATCAGTTGAATTATTTCATGGCATTAATTTAATTGCAGTGCTTGGGAATAATGATGTCGAAAAGGAAAAACTGTCATTGAGCTTCCAAAAAATCGGTGGTCAGCTTATGGGCGACTTTTGCGAAATTGAGAAAGACCAATTATTTATCGCCGTCTATCATGGCACCAATGCTAAGCGAAGGGCTTCCATACTTCAATCAGGTGAATACGATCTGTTAGTGTGCGGTCATACCCATAAACTTGAGGAACTCCAAGTTGGAAATACTAAGCTAATTAATCCAGGAACTGCAAATGGATGGTTCTTTGGATACAAAGCTACCGCTGCCATATTAGATACTCAAACTAAGAAGCCGCAATTTATAAATCTCTAAGTAAATAACTCATGTGCCAAGATTCAATATATCTTTTGAACTAGTTTTCAGATAGGAAATGATTTTTGCATTTTTAGATTGACCTACATTTTGAAGTAGAGTCATACTTACACACTGAGACCGGTGCAGCCAATATCATTAGATTTTGTTGCATCATATGAGGGAGCTTCACCTGCCCAAACAATCGCGCTATGCTTAGAAGTTGTTGTCTTCAATTAAAGGCATACAATACTAACTTTTTCATAGAATTAATTGGAATTTCAGTGCCTATAAGCGGACGAGACATTGTCACAATAACTTTATCAAGGTCAGAAGCTCGCTGTGGAGATAGCCACCTCTACGTCATATGACGTAATTGCTTAAACCAGATTCATAATAAGAAACATTCAGTTTTTACCGGATAGTTTACCAGATAGAGATATGATCAAAGATTGCTGATAGTGTTCCTGTTCTACGACATTCATCTGGCATTAATATTGACTATTCAAAAGTGTGCCTACCTAGATATTATATTGACGAAGATTTAATTTAATTTGCATTTTCATTATAATCGGTTATTCTGTCTATAGTTTTATCCAGATACAAATTGATTAGAACTACAAGCTAATGTCATACCCTTACGTTAATGCATCACCGAGATCATTTATAAAATATAGAACGAATTTCTAACTACAAATCGTTTGCAGTGTATGGGTAATGTATCTGAAGTATACAAAATGGATTTCTTAATTCCATCTTATAGATGAAATCCCATTACCAATTGACATTTTCGAATATTACTTCAAACGTAGAGATCTTGATATGATATCACAATTAGAGCATTGGAGTAAAACTTCCGTAGCCTATTAAAATGGAAATAAAGGATTACGGAAATGAAAATGCCTCAAATTCGACAAGAAAAACCCATATAATGGTATAGACAATATTTCTGCCAATGGTCCTCTTCTTTACTCGTCTGAATCCATAGGTAGATCGGAAACCTATACAAGACGCAAAATTTATGACCTAGTTTTCGTTTTATTATTTGATGCTCTTCGAGAAAGAAATGCCACATTTGTGCTAACGAACCTAATGGTTGTGATCGGAGGAGCGCTAATATAGCCTTGAACGGTATGAGCGCAGGTCAGTCTACATTTATGAAATAACAGATGAGCAGATTGGCTCCAAATTTTTTGTTTGTTAGCTCAGAATAAATGAGCTTTCGCGGCTCACCGGGTCCGCCAACTATAGTACTCGATAACTAAATAGTTAATAGGATAAAATCTCTTCTTTTTGTTCAAGATGTTGTTCCATCTTATCAAGCCAACTGCAACTGAATGCTCAAGGTAATATTTTAAACGCTCAGATAGTTGCTATGGATCCTCAAAAAATCTATCTAGTTACAACTTCTTTGCAGCTAGTGGAAGACTCCTCTATACTATCTAATAATCCAACAGCAATGCTAGTAGGCGACAGCATAGCAATCTCTCTTGGAAAAAGTACACCATTTATGTCTGTGGGTCAGACAATTAAAGGGACATTTACTGACGTAGAACAGAATACTGGCAAGACTAAAGAGCAATCAAAAAGTTTTGTTGTTAGTCGAGTAATACAGCCAATTGGCAACAATTTTATAGACAGGTCAGTGATTATTAATGAAGTCATTGGCAATTCACTTTTTCATATATCTGGCAAATATGACCAGATGGTTGTAGCTGCACTTTCTTGCGATCTCGTCCCTACAAATCAAGGAGAGAATACTGGTCTATACGGCAAAAATATCGGCGTTATGACCGCTAAAGCGATATCGCAAACGATACAAAGATTTCAAAGCGGAAATAGTGCCTTTACGATAGCAATCGCATTTATTGCAATTCTTGTAGATGCTGTTGGAATAATTGCAACATCGCACACATTTGTTACCGAAAGAACAAAAGAGATAGGAACAATGAAGGCCATTAGTGCAAAGTGTAGATTTATACTTATGTTATTTTTATCAGAGGCTCTTTTAATTGGTATGACAGGTGCTAGCGTTGGCTTATTGACTGGCATGTGCGGACCATGTTTGTTGACTAGTGGCTTTGTGCCCAAAGGGCCTAGATCAGGCGGCGCGCAATCCACTGCTCCTCCTCATATTAGCCCAGTTTTTGTTGCAGATCAACATTTGAATGTCTGGATACTTTCGGTAAGCTTAAGCAGGATATCCGGAATATTTCCAGCATGGAATGCTGCCAGATTATCACCCTTGAAGCGCTTGGAAGATGAATGGCTAATAGGCTGCGAATGATCCACTCTGCGCATTCACTTTGAGTTGGATGTAGATTCTAAATCTCCGACGAAATGGGAACAGCTTCCGGAGTAATATTGGCTTGTACTCGCCTATATTAATTGACAAGACATATGATTGTCTTTCATCTAATAAATCGTTGATTTTTGGATAAAGTGACATGATTCCTTTGTTGATTATTAGACTTTCGTCTCAGATCCAGCTTTGTTGCAAAATTACTACGTTATATCTTTTTTTTAGCTACAATCATGCGAGATTTGCACTTTTTAGAAAATATCTTAGAAGAGGCTGGTCAGTCGTAAAATCAGCTATTGCAGTCTGGGCACTCCTCAATAAAATTCTTCTCAGTATCATTTTCATCATCTGGAGCCAAAATGAATCCTGTGGCCTTGCATGTTGAACAAAAAAAGAATCCTCTGCATAATTCAACTTGAAGCTTTATAGTCTCCCTTGGGCTTATGCTTCGTTGAGAAACAAGTCTCAACTTATCGACTGCCTTATCATTTGCCGATTTAATTTCCATACTCAATATCCCTACAAATCTAGATTAATTATAGAATAGTTTAAGAACTATATAAAGTCCTCTCGACAATGTGAATTAGAGCTTCCCAGTTCATTAATTCCAACAGCTACAAGAATTGTGCCAGATATATACCGCGTAATATATGTATTTAATATGCAGTTCAAAAATAGCAATTTCGTAGTGATAATGGATTCAGGCTAAGTGGATGAGATAGATACCTTGAATAGAGTATAGTTGTATACTCACTTTCTATTTGTGAGGAAGATTTAGCCCACAAATTAGGAAGAAACCTTCAAACTCACTTATAGTCACAATTTCTGGCTAATTATTATACGGTTAAGATTTTTTTTCTATACCTTTGGCCAACGACTTCTATAAATCCAACATAATTAGACAGGATACAAATAGAAAGAGGTTGATCCAGAGGTTAGAAAGTTTTAGAATTTGACCACGTCTCCCAATTCATCTCTGGCCTTATAGTAGGGCAACGTCTAAGAATACTTTGAATAAGTCGATTTAATGAATCATAGCGTAAAGAGTCGGCATGATTAAAATCAACTGACTTGTGAACCTATGTAGTCTGGAACATTATTCCTACATCGTAATTCTTAACTGTTGTGCCTTTAAGATCTAAGGCGATCTCTTCATTATCAACTAAAATTTCATTTTGGGTGATTTTTATTATCGATCCATTATAATGAAAACCTTCTGCAAGTAATGTGAGTTCTTCTCGTTTACTATCGATTTTTGCATCAAACGAGATAGAATCCGAACTCTTTTGCATATTAAAGTGCAAAGGTTCATAGTATATTGTCCAATTTGAATCTGCCCCTTCATGATACCAGCTGTTTTCCGAAAGCACGGCTTTTAAATTGTTCAGAGAATCAAAGAAATTAACGTCAAATAAAATATACTTCTTCTCTGAATTCCTTTTTATGGTAATAATATCAAAATCATCTATTACCAAAATCCTAGTGGTGTTTACAAAACAACATTTTCCAACATTGATAGAGGTGTCTAATGAAGATAATGCAAAAGCATTCTCTTCGTGAACTTTATTGTGTGGTCTGTTCTTCGCATCTCGTAATTGGGTTTCATGTAATTCGTTATTATCATATTTCTTTGTATGAATCGGGCAAAGTGCTACCATGTTTTCAGGAAGGTAAACACCGATTTCTTGTTTTACGATATTAACATACTGTAACACAGGACAGCCACAGATAATGCATCCATACGATGCTTCTTTTTTTAGGTGATTTTCAACCTGCAGCGGGGGTTTAATAGCTGTCATAATATATTTTTGATCTTTAAATAGCAAAATAATAATATAAATTAATAATTCATTTACTTCATTAGCTTCAATTTGTCAGGATAATCTTTAGACTAATTGAATCAATTTGTATACTTGACTCGCATCTAAACAAACTGATCAGATAAAATGTGAAAAAGTCTACGAAATCGTTAAGATTGAATGTGGTCGAAATAAGTTCGAAGAATTAGCTCCGTACAATTTAAGTAAATAATGAAATTATATCGGCGAGTTTGTAATCAACAGAATAAAGTACAAAATGATATCCTTAACTAAGGATCAAGGGTATTTTAGTGCTTTGGCTAAGATATATCGCCAATTGAGAGAGACAATTCTGGACATAAGGAATTAAATTGAGACCTAACATAAAATTATAATCTATCGTACCATATCTGAGGATATTTTTATTAGGGCCCTACAATTATGTCTTTTTAGAGACGAATTCAAATATGATACAAATTTATCTTCCAACTTTTTCCCTTTGGATTCGTCTACACCGTGAGGATCACATTCATATATCTTTTCTACAAATTGTCCAGAAATAAATAGCTTGGCAAACGACCATCCAGCAGTTGTAGTAGGGGGGTCAAGAGCAAATACCTCCTTACCTTCGAAATTACAGATTTTTTGAAAATTAGTCAAAAGCGAAGTAGCTATAGAAAAGTCCGATTCGAAATTTGTGGACTCAGTTTGAAAATCTAGGATAAATGTGGTCAGCGGTTCCATGAAGGGATCTCAATATTCAATCACTAATTGTCTTATAAATTGTGACAATGCTAAAATGTTAAGTGAACAAGTTGCTGTGATTAGAAAATTTGACGAATGGGTTCTCAGATCAAAGATGTCAGATAATCTGAAAACAACTTAAGCGAGTCTCATTGTATTAATTAAATAACAAGGTTCAGCCGAGGTTAAAAACTGTACATTTGATAAAGGCTGCACTTCAATTTATTAGCATTCACTGACTAATCGAGCTAGTCGTACAATTCGAAATAAAACGCTTCAAAATGACAATTGCAAATCCAGTATCTTCAGGGGGACATCCTGGAACGACAATCGATAGTAGAACTATAGAGAATAGATAAATAGACCTTAATGACAATAAAACAAACTCTTTTGGTGTGAATGAATTCAAATCCCCCAGTACTATATTGTTCAAACGCACTATTATCTTTCAATAAAAATTGTTCCTTAATGCTAATCATGCAAGCTTATTAAATCAACTAACTCCATTCGAATCCTAAATTGATTGATAGGTAAATAACTTTACAATATGGCTTTAATCGAATTCAATACTGGCATATATCTGCCAGCGAATTATCGTATAAGATTTGTTCGGTTTTTATCTCGAAAGTAGCTTAATTTTCATTCCATATTTTGGTCTCGATGTGATTCCAGCATCAAGCTCTACTCGCTGGTTGTCTACCATACACATTTCCTACCGCCTTAAAATCGAAGCGATCGTCCAACTCTTCATGTAGTTTGGCTTCAATTATTGTATTTTGCGAAGGAAGGTAAAATGTCCACTTTAACGCATTTGCTGTTGTGTCATGAGCAGCTAAAAATATGATCAAAACTTCATCCCTTACTTGTTGATCAGACATTATTCTTAGACTACTGTTGTCGTAGTAGTCAAGGGTTTAAGTATCACTTGCTTCAAGCAGTTTGGTCGATAAATCGTCAACCTTGCTATTGCTGCCATTTTTTAACGTCTTCTCTTCTATTTGCGATAAGTCTATAGACAATTGAATTTAGTTCATTCTTTGCCTTAACTGCTCCCCTTACCCTTTGAAGAATCGGTACTTTATTTAGGACTTGACCAAGAGGGCTCTGAAGCCGCTTCGAATAATTTCAGCATATGATCAATGCCTTACCTATATTCTGTACCCCTGATTGCACATCATAATTTAATACTGATTTAGATATTATGAGCAATGTTAAATGCATCATCTCATTTTGAATGTCTACTACTGACCCATTTGACCAGCTACTAGATATCCTTGAACTGATATTTGCCATGATCTCACCATACCTTCTTATCTGTTTTGGGAGAAAAATTGGTTGGATCATCTTTCGTTGACGTCGAGGAAAATCGCCCTCACTTATGACCAATCCTTCGCCAAGCAGGCCTTTAGCGATTTGAGCTTTTTTTCCTTTCGTAAAATTGCTGCAATCACATATTAGAATTTGTTCAATTAAAGTGGAATCGTCGATTAGATATACACGTTGACGACCTAACTTAAAAAAGGATATATCACCGTACTCTTTTGCAAGATTGTTCAATACCTTTATTGGATTATGAATAAATCGGTGGAGTCTTTATTGGTCTTGTATGAGCAGGTCCCGGCTGATTTTCATTTTGTAAATTTGTTGTCATTTAAATGAATTATAAACTATGCAAATTCCACATTGAATTATAAACATTAAGTAGATTAGAATAGTCGAATTTTATGTAAATATTTGGAGCAGTTATAGATTATTCGACTCATTCTTTTGTCAAGTTTAAATGCGTGTCACACAAGGGATTATTAATCCTGGTACCGAATCAGATATGAAATCGAATGAGAATTTGGTGTGAAAATTATCTATGATTGATGAAAAGAAGTTAAGGCTGAAGCAGTTGATACAAGAAAGGTGTATCAAAGTTCTTGATCATGATGTGGCGTTATCAAGTGGTGAAACGACTAATTACTATTATGATATAAAGGGATTATTTGACGGAGAAGGACTAAATTTATTGGGCGAAATCATGCTTTCAGAGGTTTCAAAATTTAACCCCAAGTCTATTGGGGGATTGGAAGTTGGTGCCATTCCTTTAATTTCCGTGATCGTGGCATTTGACTATTATATGAAAGTTAATCGCACTGGCCTAAGTGGGTTCTATGTAAGAAAATCCATAAAAGAGCACGGCTTACAAAAGAAAATCGAAGGAAACTTGCAAAATCCTGTTGCTATTGTAGAAGACGTAATGACTACCGGTAATAGTATTAAACTAGCAATCGATGCGGTAAAGGAACAAGGTCCATCCGTGGTGGGTGTCGTTTGTGTAATAGATAGAGAAGATGCACGTAATGTCATAAAAGATCATATTAGATATATAGCACTCTTTAAGCATTCCGAGTTCGAAAAATTTATTGAAGAACAATTAAGTTCTCGCCGAAAATAGTTTGATTGAAAATCTACCGATCACCCTTAACCTATAAGAACTACTGGTCATGGAGGCATCCTTGTAATCTTACTTGTTCAGCTGTCTTCTGAAAAGGGTTCCAACTATTGGATTTACAATATATGGGAATGTACATTTCATCCAAATGGCTGCCCTAATGTAATTCGGCACTACTATCTCAATCCTAGGTGAACATGATGCTGAAATAATTGCCCTAGAAACACTTTTCGGATCAAGCATGAAACCGGTGTAATTTGGTTTGTTTTCCCGAAATGACTCGTGATCAAAAAAATTAGTCTTGACACCAATAGGACTTACTACCGTTACATTAACGCCAGTACTTCTCAATTCATGATGCAGAGATTCTGAAAAACCTAAAATGGCATATTTTGAAGCACAGTATCCGGCCATACCCGCAACTCCAAAGCTGGCAGCTACAGAAGCTACGTTAACTATATGACCTGAATGTCTAGAGACCATGGAATTCAAAAAGGCCTTTGTACAATAAACCATTCCAAAGTAGTTAGTGCGCATAATAGCCTCGATATCGTCTATCTCTTGACTTTTCACGGCACCAAAAGTTCCAAAGCCTGCATTGTTAACCAATATGTCAATCCTGCCTAATTTCTTTAACAAGTCCCTTGCCATCACTAATACATCATCTTTCTTGGAAACGTCGCAAGCATATGGAATTACTTCCAAATTTTCTACTTTCCGTACTTCGCTGGATATAGTTAGTTCGATCTGCTTTTGAAGTGCAATCAATTTATGTTCAGTACGAGAAACTAAAATTATCTTTGAGGCACCATTCAAAGCAAAATCTATTGAGGCTTGGCGCCCTATGCCTGACGAAGCACCAGTAATTAGTACAAATTTATCTTTGAATTTCAAGTTTTTTCGAGATGTTATTATCAGCTCTTAAATTCAATAAATATCAATGTCTTATACTTGCCTGACCTACAAAAATTTCTTACTATACAACAATCCTACTAACAGAATACGTAGGTCTAGAAGTCTTTAGCTTTAAAGCAGCTACAGCTTACTAATTGTAGTTAAGACAGTAAAGTTAAGAGTTATTGTGGAAATTTACTTGGCTAACCAACTACGATTGAATGATTACTGTAACATTTATTATAGTTCTAATCTTAATCCGATCCTTATAACTTAATTGTAGAGGTTGGAACACATATCACAACATTTTTTATTAGCCCAATTGGATTAGGGCATGCGACTAGGGATATCGCGATATTAGAGTGGTTATGCCACTTGGACGTTAATAAGCCTCACATCATTAGTGGATTGGCTGCATTTAACATGGTAGCAGGGCATGGATATCAGGTATACAATGCTTACCATCCTAGTAAATTTACAGTTGACAACGAAATGAGACTTAGATATTCTTCAATATGGCTGCTAAAGTATCTCAGATATTATAAAAAATGTAAAGCCATAGCAAGAGGATTTATCCAGTTAGATGATAATGGATTGGTGGTAAGTGATGAGGACTTTGCATCTATATCAATTGGAAATGAAAAGAAAAGAAAATGCATATTCATTACTGATATTGTTAAGACTTCATTTATCAAAACTCGTCTTCTATCGATTTTCGAGTCGAAGTTGAACAAGTCTATGCAAGATATGATAAAAGGCTGTGATCGAGTTATTGTCCCCGAACATGGAGAAGATCAAGGTAATATTTCATATGTCGGTCCTATAGTAAGAAACGTGTCCACTCTGAATCGATCTGAACTGAGGAAAAGGTTGGGAATGAACAAGAGGACGATAGTTACGAGTATTGGTGGCACTGATTCTGGCAGGTTTTTGATTAACAAGGTAATTACGGTGCATCAGAGGCTTAGAAAAAGACTTGATACGGATTTATTTGTCATTTCGGGTCCATCCTTGGCACTCAAAAACTCAAACGATGATTTTAAGAATTTTGGCTCAGTTGAAAATTTGCACGAATATATCTACGCTTCAGACTTAGTGATTTCTTTAGCCGGACGATCAACTATCGATGAGTCGATTATATATGGCACGCCTGGTATTTTTATTCCTATTAAAAATCATTTCGAACAGGAAGAAAATGCAAGATTGATGGGTTACAAATATGAAGACATACTTAGGCTAGAATCGTTGATTGAAGATAAGATCACTTCAGCGGCTTGCAGACCTGATGTTAATGCAGATCAGAGTGGTGCTCGGAAGGCAGCCGACATAATTGCAAGATATAGCAAATGATGCTTACAGGTGGTTATTATTAATTTAACGTTACCCTAGAGGTTTTTACCAAGTCATCGCGGAATTTCAATATATGGCTCTGGCTAGTCGCGGTAACTCTAACTTGTTGCCAATTATTACAGAATCTTGTATGATAATTTGGCTCTGGTTACTACACTCTACCAACTGTAACTAATATTAACTTTTACTAACTTTGAGCATTAAAAGCCTTCGAAATACCTAAAAGTAGTTAAAAAATCAGAATAATAAATATTCTTATGTTTACAAATAATTTCACAAATTTACACTGCGCACTGAATTTAAAAAAAGAAATATTCTTGAAAAAAAAGAGGTCTAATGAATTAATTACTTGGTTACTTTAGATAGATCCTCTGCTCGAGCATCGGCTGTATAGGTAACGATGAACTTGTGTCCATCTAAGGTATGGAATGCAACTGCATCACCAGCGAAATTAAGTGAACCCGATGGCACCGGAGTATTGCTTGGCTCCTTGACAAGCGTGATCGCTACTTGTCCTTTGCCAAATGGAGCAGTTAATGGTTTGCCAACAGAGCTTTCATTACCACTCACGCTTGCGTTATCATATTTGTGGAGTATAACCATTTCAACTGGATAGCTTGCAACGTATGATATGGTTCCAGTCCAAATCTTTCCGTCATCACGAGGTGGAATGGCCATTACTAGTTGGTGACCTTGGTGGCCAGGCAGAGGATCAGGTCCAGACGCTGCAGTTCTTTGAACAATATAGTGATCGGGGGGGTTACTGCCTTTTTGAGCATTGACTGTTGTTACTCCGATGGAGGATGCAGCAGCCAATACAAAAAACATAGCTACAATAGAAGCCGCCAGTAACACTGAATTCTTTTTCAATCCCCACTTTGTTGGGAAAACGTGCACATTCATTGTCAACCATATCATCATCAGTATTCATAAGACTTACGGCTACAGTGTTATACAAGAATGACATCGTTAGACATGGTACACATTGTAGCACACAATCAGATAATTGTTTGGCACAGTAGCTCCTCAAATACGATACAACTAGCAACTGTTAATGATCCTACCAAAGAGTATTTTTCTCAAGCATATTCTAATCATAATTTCTAAAGAAACCAAAAAGTATTAGTAAAGATAATTGTAGACACTATGATTATAGCTAAAAACAAATATTCGATATTAATTGTAGATGATGAGCCCGATACTACATTAACTCTAAAGGAAGGCCTAGAAGCTAGTGGCTTTGCTGAGGTTGATACGTATAATGATCCACTGCTAGCATTGGCAGCTTTTGTGCCTGGCAAGTATGATCTACTATTAATAGACATCAAGATGGATAAGATGGGCGGATTTGAACTTTTTAAAGAAATACAAAAAAAAGATAAAAATGCAAACGCCTGCTTTATCACTGCATATGAAATTTACTATGAATCATTAAAACGCGATTTCCCTGGTCTGAATGTCGGATGCTTTATCACAAAGCCCATTGAAATCGGGAGTTTAGTAAGAAGAATTAGGATGGAATTAGAGCCTTGATATTGCAGGACACTTTTTTGACCTGTCAATATGATTATAACAGTTATTCAAAATTACCGATTAATTAGATTATGAATTTGCATTTAATATTCTGGCAGTAGGGCTTTAGACCTGCATTCCACTCGTTTGGCGTACGAACCCAATATCTCTAACAATTGCAGATATAATGATTAGCTGAACTCGAAAGAAAATGCTATGGTATTTGGGGTCAATTCTCTAAATGACACAGTCCGCTTCGCGATAGGTTCGATTATACCCTCTAACATGGCTTTTAAAATTACTGAAAAATTGGTGTTAATTTCATGGTTGATCGTAAAGTAGTGTCTATTATTATCTACTCTATGGGAAAATGACTGAAAACGTTTGAACCATAGTTCAAGAAATTTTAGGAGGCTATCCGTGTTTACCTCTGGAAAAAAATAAGATACGTACTCTTTTGCAACTGTTAGCCCTAAATCTTTACCAAGTTCTTCCGCACGCTTTTCTGTCACCTCGTCAAAAGTCTTTCTAAGAAAACCCTTACTCATGAGCATGAATCCAAGCTCCTCAAAATAGATTTCACTAGTCATATAATTTTCCAAGATTTTATTCACCAGACTACTAATAGTTACCCCTCTTTTCCTAGCTTCAATTTCTAAGGATTTTAATACATCCTGTCTTAATCTGAAACTAGAATGAACCAGTCTCTCAGATCTCTTTGCATCCCTAGGCAAATATGCTATGAGAGACTCACCTATCATAGTTATTCTTTTTTTATCCCAATAACCATGTAGAGCACCGGAAATGTTATGATTATTCAATTTATCAATCACATTTAACATATTTTCATTAGTAGCTGAAGTTGTGCTAAAGGTAATCCCTGAAGCTAAAACGAAAGCAATAGCGAGTCTAGTACTAATCTTTTTAAACGTTGGAGAAACTGGACGGATTATACTCTTTTCCGGCACTTCGTCAAATAGAGTGTAAGAGATTTAATAAACACTTCCCGATAACCTTTTAAGGGTAATGCTTAGAATCAGTCTATTTGCTTGATTATCAGATTAGGATAATTAATGTAGAGGCTTATTAGTGCTAAGCGAGCGTGTTCTGCCTACTATGATAGGGAAGTAAACTAGATCAACACAATATTGTAGGGAAAATATTAGTACAATAGACCACTGCTCCACATCTAGTCTCTTAGATAGTTAATATCATTGAATTTTCGTGTTCGTTGATGTTTACCGTAGTCGTCTCTGAATGCTTTATCATTATGAAATCTCAGCACTTTATGTTTAGTGGTTCTTCAATGCCAAGTTAACTGCAGGCTCAGCTTAGGGGCAAATCTTGAAGAAACATTGGTGTAGGAATATGAAATCCAAATAGTGTCGATTCCATGACTCGAAATATCGAATATAGAAAACGGTTTCATTGCTAAGTATACTCAAATGCTGTAATCGAACTCGATCAAATGTCCTAGAATTAATATCTTTCAGGTAAAGGTATACCGAAACAAAAGGTAGATCCATTAGTATGCGGATTTTCTTCAAACCAAATTTTGCCACCGTGTGCTTCAACTATGGACCTAGATATAAATAGCCCTAGACCAGTCCCACCTGAGGATTTGCTCGCAAACTTGGTAAACAATCTCGATTTTATCTCTGGGGGAATCCCAAGGCCGGTGTCCTTTACACTGATTAGAAATTGGTTCTTCACATTATCTTTTGAAATTGTAACAGAGATGTCTCCTCCCTTTGTAAATTTAGCTGCATTATCTAATAGATTTAACAGAACTTCGGTTATCATCTCCTCATCAGCAATAACAAATAGTACGTCCTCAGTCGATACATTAGAAAAGTCTGAGGTGAATTTGTTATATATGGCTTCACTACCTTTGTATGCACCTGGCAATAAAGAAGCATTGTTTTGAAAGTCATTGACTAATGTTAAAACTAGCTTTTTTAGATCAAACCTCTTCTTGTACAAATACAACGAATGACTTTCGATTCGAGTCACTTCCAGGAGATTCTTTGTCAATCTATGAAGTCTAACTGCATTTCTATAAGCGGCATCAATTAGTCCACCTCTTTTCTTATCAGTATTGTTATATTCAGAATCAGCTTTTGCTAGTTCAAGATAACCTAGTATTGATTGTATTGGTGTTTTGAATTCGTGGGCAGCTATATTTACGAATTCATCTTTCATTTTATCAAGTCTCACAAGCTCTTCGTTTTGCAGACAGGCATTCCACAACAAATCAAAGAACATCTTGAACGAACTGACACTTGCCTTACTATTAGAATAGAGCGCGTATCCTATCGCCTCGGAAAAATCATCTGATCTTGGGTCCTTAACCTCTACTCTTAGCATCTTCAGATTATCTACTATAAATATGCCTGAAGACGTACTTTTGCCTGGAATAATTTTTATTTCAGGTGCTTGAATCATAATGTTTTTGACAATGTCTGAATTTAGATCGGATAGAGGACAGATGATCCTTATTTTTGCATTCCTCTGTCGCGAGGCCTGAATTAATAGATTAATTAGACCTATTTTGTGTACTCTAACCAAAGCCCTATCGTTTGGTACAAGATATAAGATTTCCCTGCGTGGAGATTTAGCTAAATCCAACAAGGTTTCTTCAGTATTTGAGGGATCAGATATAACCTTAAAAAACTCACCATCTAAATCAAGCTTTTTTGTAGAACTGTTATGGCTTTTTTCTGATGACGAATTAAGGGCAATATCGCCAGATTTGACATTAGTGGGCAATGTATCTCCAATTATAAATTAGAATTTCCGTGACTAAAAGTGTTCTGATTCCGGATCTCGAATCTATATATACTCAATTTTTTGATTTACGGTAATCGAATTTGCTGATGGTAATTGAAGGTATTATATAACTATATGAAATAAGGGAATTTTAAGACAGCAGCATATTTAACCCCCAAGACTTCAGTAGCATCGGAAAGATCCATTGCTTTCACTATATTAATTAGAATATCGGTTAGACAGTTGCATAATTTACGTGAGAAATCGAGATTATTTTTATATAATGCTGACATATCAGACCATACACGACAAGTTTGCGTGTCATTTTTAGATTTTTACAGGACTAACGAAGTCATCCAATCTGCGGCTTGAAGGGTTCTTTCCGTTGGCCTGAAATCCAGCTAATAATCCGATGTGAAATCAAAGGGACCTTAATCTAATTAGCGCCCACCCTCTTTGATCATTGTAACAGTATTAGAATCTGAATTTGCAACATAGATGCTATTATTTATCGGATTATAGCTTAATCCAATCGGTGTTTTTCCAACGGGGATTGTATTTGTGACGGAATTGGAGGAGCCATTTATCACAGAGATAGTTCCGGATACAGAATTAGCGACGTATACTTTTCCATTTTCTTGATTATATGCCACGCCAATAGGTGCTGCGCCTACAGGGATTGTTCCAGTTATACTATTGGTTGTGGTATTGAGGACAGATACAGTGTTTGAACCAGTATTGCTAATGTAGACTAGTCCATTAGCCGAATTATATACTAACGCTGAAGGCATTATCCCGCCCGATGATAATGTCTTTATCAAGCTATAGTTCGTGGCATTCATTATCGATATGGAATTTGTTCCTTTGTTAGCGATGTATATTGCATCATTATCCGAATTAAAAGTCACTGCTGAGGGATTAAAGAAACCCTTCAAATAGCCTTTGACTAGATTGTCTGTACCATTAATTATTGAAATTGTGTTAGCTCCCGTGTTAACTGCGTATATCGTATTATTTATCGAATTTATGCCTATGCCACTAGGACTGTTACCTGGTGACTTGCCAACCGCAATAGCATTTACTACTTGATTATTAGTTCCATTAATTACCGACAGAGTGTCCGATAAGAGATTAGCAACATATACAAGACCATTGGCAGAATTGTACGCTATTGCTTGAGGATTGCTTCCTACTGCAAGAGATCTCACTATAGTGTTAGTCGAGCTGTTTATGACTGAAACGGAGCCAGTTGTGTTGAATCTACCGAAGTTGGTCACATAGACTTTTCCGTTGCTCATATCTGTTGTGACGCCGTATGGAGAATAGAAACCGGAAATGTTTGTTATTATTGGTTGAGTAACTACAATAGGCAATGATTGTGATGTACCTTCGTTTGAAATAATGCACACTTTTGTTTGTCCTGATTTAATATTGCCGTTGCAATCATTCGAATAATCTACAGTATATCCAGATTGGGTTTTTTCTGTAACACTATAACTGCCTGGATATATTGAAACTGATATGCCACTATCTGATCTGCCTGCAAACGATCTTGGAGAAGGATTATTTCCATGTACTGTGATGGTAAAATCTGAGGGTCTTTTGTTTAAAGAGCCTTGTATGTTATTGTTATCCACGTCTTTGATAACTATTAATTTGGATGTGGGTCCTGGCTCTTGATATACATTTGTAATGGTACATTTTCTAACAGAGTTGGGATTAACATTTCCTGAACAATCTCTTGAATAGTCAGTAGAGTACCGTGAAGTCGGCCCTGTTTCCGTAACACTATATTTGCCAGGTCTCAGTTCCACATTTGTTCCTGAAGATCTTCCATAGAAGGAACTGGGCGAGGGATTATTTCCATGTACTGTGATGGTAAAATCTGATGGTCTTTTGGTACCGCCACCATCATTGATTACTTTCTTTGTTACAACTAATTTTGATAAGATACCAGGAATGACTGGATTGTACTTGTTTACTATGGTACAATTATTCGTTTCACCTGCCCTAATGTTCCCGCCGCAATCTGGAGAATAGCTTGGTGTGTATCTACCTGGTACATAATCAGAGGATGTTGGACCTGTTTCCGAGATTTGATATCTTCCAGGCTGTATCGTAACAGTAGAACCAGCTGAACTTCCGGAAAATGATCGTGGAGATGGATTATTACCATCAACATTAATTGTAAAGTCAGATGGTTTATTGGTACCGCCACCAGTGTTA
>JARBAU010000270.1 GCA_029237525.1 Nitrososphaerales archaeon
ATCGTTAGGTTGATGTAAAATGAATCTTTCCATTCTCTACATTTGGTCTACCAGGATGGGACTTATATGTTAAGTGCATGGGTAGCACCTTCGCTATTGTTCAGATATCAATGCAGTCCCTTTGGTTATAGATCCTATCCTATCTAATATCTCCCCTTTCATCCCAGCATTGGTTTCTACAAGTATCCTAAGCGAACCGTCAGCAAGCCATTGCTCCCCTTTAAGACTGCCGGTATTTTTTAGTGCGGTATATGACTGGACTGCACAAGCGGAGGGAATTGTAATCGTCAAAGTAACATTTTCAGATCTAAGAGGCAAGATCTTTCTTATGGCATCAACTACGCCCTTTACTTGGTCTTCAGCTCTCTTGTTTGGATCGATTACAATTCTTACTTCGCTCATAGCACTAGATATTCGAAGAATAGGATGTGGTAAATGAGTCCTTGGATCAACAAAATTCTTATTAATATACTGAACAATCTGTTTTTTCTTTTCGTCTGTCATTCTTCTGCGCTGCTCAGTTGTAAGACTGTGTTCTCCACGAAGAAGTATTTGTCTAGCTATTTCCATTGTATCTGTAGTTTTGAAATATTTTGAAAGCTTATCGTTACCCGCTCTAGAGCCTTTGTTTGCATCAGTATAGATTTCATCAGAAACTAGGACACTAGAAAGATCATGTTTTTTGCCTAGCTTAAACTCAAGGGCTGGATCGGGCCTAACCAATATTTCGAATTTATTATTTCCAATAATAAGTCGAACTACACTAAACTTAGTTTCTGGCACCAACTAATTAAATTTCAATCTAAAATAAAAATATATACGCAGAATCTTGTCCTATTTATAACGCTCAGAAAATCAGGCTAACTTGATCAAAAAAGTATTAGGAGAATCACTCCGTAACGTAAGCTCTTTCTCCATGTTGAGTCAAATCTAATCCTATTTCCTCCTCCTTTGGAGTAACTCTTATACCGCCAGGCCATACGACGTCCATGACTTTGATTATGACTGCAGTGATGCCCATAGCCCAGGCGAGAGCTGCAAACGCACCTATTGCATTATTCAAAAACTGTTGGGGATTTCCAAATGCTAAGCCGTTGGCGATCGGTGTATACATCTTTTGGGCAAAGATTCCAGTAAGTAAAGCCCCAACTAGACCTCCCATTCCATGTACTCCCCATGTATCAAGTGCGTCATCCCATTTGCGTTTGTTCTTAAACATGACCGCGGCGTAACAAACGATGGATGCAACAATTCCAATAACGATGGATGCCATAGGTCCTACATAACCTGATGCAGGAGTAATAGCTACCAAGCCCGCCACTGCTCCAGATGCCGCACCCACAGTTGACGCTCTGCCCGTGTGGGCCCAAGAAATTAACATCCATGTCACTGCGGCCATAGCGGTCGCTATCTGTGTTGCGACGAATGCACTTGTAGCATTTGTTCCTGCCCATGCTGCTGAACCAGCATTGAATCCGAACCATCCAAACCATAGCAAAGCTGCACCCAAGACTATTAGTGTCAAGTTGTGAGGCTCCATTGGAATTTTTCCATACCCAAGCCTTCTACCTAACATAATTGCTATTACAAGTCCAGACCAGCCTGAAGTAATATGAATCACTGTTCCTCCGGCAAAGTCCAATGAGGGAAGTGCGCCACTCCATCCTACGTGCGTGCCACCAGATCCAAGTGACCATGTCCAGTGCGCTGCGAAATCGTACACGAATGTGGCCCAGAGTACAATAAAGACCAAAAATGCACTCCATTTCATCCTTTCAGCAAGCGCAGCAACGATAAGTGCAGGAGTAATAATAGCGAACATCATTTGGAATATCATGTAAGTTTGATGAGGTATGGTCGGTCCTGCAAGTCCGCCATATACATCCGATGGTACATCGTGCAACACGTTTTGCAAACCAACCCAAGCAAAATTTCCTATGAAGCCGTTACCCATTGCATCGGGCCCGAAAGCTAAACTATATCCCCATAAGACCCATTGAATTCCGATCACTCCAGTGGCAATGAACACCATATGAAGTGTGTTTACAGCATTTTTTTGCCGAGAGAGACCAGAATAGAATATTGCTAGTCCACCTGGAGTCATAATCAATACGAGTGCAGAAGCAGCCAACATCCAGGCATTGTCTCCTTCACTTATATCACACGGTGTGAGGTTTCCTTCCTTGCTTAGTATCAAGGGCTTTGTTTTGTCTCCGTTAGGTGTCTCCGGGGTTACACCTTCATGCTTAAAGCAACTGTATGGCACTGCAGGATTAGTTTTTGTGTAGTTTTCTGTACGTGGATACCAAGGTTGAGCCAGTACATTACTAACTGCGCTAGTCGTCAATAATGCCATTAGGCCAACGAGAATGCCCACAAATAAAACCGCTGTTCCCATCGTTTTCACATACATTATAAGGCTCTCCACGTCGGAGGAAATATAAAAAATGTTATAACATAAAATTCCATATTCCGAGAAGATGAATATAATCTGAGTATTATGAAAGTATCCGAATGTTGTTATTATATGATAATATAGAAACATGTCAATAGATTAGATTTTTATAAATTGAGTCAGCTCGGCTGTTTTCGGAGTAACATTATCTAAAATGTTTGTGCACTCGTTGGAGTCGCTATTTATTTGCAAACCTGTCAAACCAAGCCTTAATATCAATTAACGAACATTAACTATTTGGCATAATTGCAAAGTTTCTTTGTAATCTACTTAATTATCGGTAGATATTTAATACGTATTACATACTAGTATTAAAGTTTGACTTCCGCTTCTATCGAAATACTTGAAAATCAAAACGAAAGGATTGTTCTAAAATTCACAAATGCGCCCAGACAGTATGTAAATGCTATAAGAAGAATATCTATAAACGAAGTTCCTACTTTAGCCATTGATGATGTTGTGATTCTTGAAAACTCTTCGGTGATGCATGACGAAGCCGTAGCTCACAGACTGGGGCTTATCCCTCTACGAACCGACTTGCATAGATTTGTGCTGCCTGCGAATTGTGATTGTAATAGTACTTTAGGATGCTCCAAATGCCGGGTGTTACTCTCGATGGATTCAGAAGCCAGCGATAAGACCAAAGTAGTTACGTCTGGTGACCTTATATCTGAGGATGAGTTGGTTAAGCCTCTAAGCACGGAAATTCCAATTATTGTTCTTGCTCCTGCTCAGAAGCTCAAGTTTGAAGCGTATGCAAGATTAGGCTTTGGAAAGGAACATGCAAAGTGGCAGCCTACCTCGGCATCGGTCGTCACGGATGGGAAGGATGAAAGTGAATCTATCTTGACAGTGGAGACGAATGGGGCGTTAACTGCCCAAGAAACAATTCAAGCTGCGATAGAGAAGTTGGATTCAAAGATAAGAAAGTTTGATGAGGTTGTCCGATCCTTGGATATCTCCAAGAGACTTTGAATACATTTATTTATGATTAAAGACGATTGACGACTTGGTCACTTATGATTACTAAAAGCTTATCAAATGAGACTGTGTGGATTCTTCGCAAAGCTTTCAAAGCTGGCAAGGCACCAATCTGGAAGCGTCTGGAGAGTGAACTTGCTAGTCCGAGAGCAAATAAGAGTGAGATTAACATCAGTAAGTTAGCACGTGTTACCAAGGAAGGCGAAACTATTGTCGTTCCTGGCAAGATTATTGGATCTGGGAGAATTGATCATAAACTCACTATATGCGCTTTTTCCATGTCTCAGAAGGCTGCTAAAAAGCTAACTGATTCTGGCGGTAAGATCCTTACGATGTCAGATCTAACCGAATCCTTTCCCGAAGGCAGAGGGGTCAGATTAATTGGCTGAAAAAGAATCAGAGCCAAGTACCGCAAATCATTTCGTGAACATTGATGCCGCGAACTGTATCGCGGGTAGGATCTGTTCTCGGGCGTCAAAAATATTACTACAAGGCAAAATGGTTTCTATTGTAAATGCAGATAAAGCTATGTTAACCGGAAACAAGTTTGCTACCATTCAAGCTTACAAAAAAAATCTTGAAGTCTCCTCTGCAACAAATCCAATTCATGGCCCATTTCATCCTAGAAGACCAGATACAATATTAACTAGAATGGTTAGAGGAATGTTACCCAAACGAAAACCAAAAGGGAAAGTAGCACTGAAAAAATTAAGAGTGTACAATGGCATTCCAGAAAAATTGAAAAAGTCCAATTTTGAAAATTATGATGACTGTAAGATTACGAAATCCTCATCTTACTATGTTACAATGGGTGAAGTAGCAAAACAAATCGGATGGAAAGGGGGACAAAGTAATGCATAAAACAGATCTTTATCCTGGGCAAAGAAAATCTTGTCGCGCCACGGCAACTATTTCAAAGGGGAGCGGCCGTGTAAGGATAAACAATATTCCAGCAGAACTGGTGGAACCAGAAGTTGCAAGAGAAGTAGTACTCGTACCCCTAAATTTAATAGGAGATCTAAGGAACAAATTTGATATCAGTGTAAAGGTGCAAGGTGGAGGGTTCATGGGTCAGGCGTTTGCTAGCGCAGTCGCTATATCTAGGGCGATTACTGGTGAAGCCAAAGGAGGTAAGGATCCTAAGGATCATCCCTTATCAAAGAGCATTAGGGAGGAAATCCGCAAAAAAATAATCAATTATGATAGGCATTTCTTAGCTGGTGACCCGAGACAAACTGAATCAAAGAAATTTGGCGGCCCTGGAGCCAGGCGTAGGAAGCAGAAATCTTATCGTTAGTATTAATATCATTTTCTGGGTCATTTTTACTCAACTTTTTCTTTATTAGTTTAGGTGTAATCCCGAAGATCAAATTTATTTTAAGGTAATTTTAGACAATTATTCCATTCGGAGTGATATTTGAGCGTTCGGAAGTTTGGCTAATACAAAGGCCAGCAAATTTCCGAAGAAATATCGTGAGCATGTGGACTACTATAGATCATAATCTGATACATTGATCATTCCAAATATGCACATAGTCGCCTTTCTTTGTGAATTAAAAATTATCATTTTAATAAATCTAAATCCAGACCCTGAATTTTCGGATTACAAATCTTACCTTCAGATACAATTAATTTAAAAATGATTCGCCTAGTCAACTTGTATTCTGGTTCTCGTTTATCGTATGTGAGTATGGGAATAGATTGACATTTTTTTACATAGTTACTGATATAAATGTCAAGACATATATATTTGGATGACATTATACTTAATGATGAACCGAAATACGCAAACAGTTATGATCCTCACTCTTTTGGTGATATCAGGAATTGCAACGGTTGTATTGATATCGCATTATAAAGAAGCGGAAGCACAGACACAAGCTAGCGAAAATCAAACGGACGGTCAAATAAATAAAGCCGTACTACAACAATCTCCTTCAGCTTTAGTAGATATCTTTAAACGGGTTGAGAATTCCGTGGTACAAGTAACAACTACCAGAAGCGATCCTAATCAACTCGTAATAATAAATGGTGTACCTTCGACGGGACGAAATACTGCCTTAGGATCCGGATTTGTACTTGATAAACAAGGTCATATTCTAACCAATAATCATGTAGTGGACGGGGCACCTAAGGCTGATATCACTTTCGTTGATGGGAATACCTATTCTGCGAAGGTCGTTGGAAGAGATCCATCTGGCGATCTTGCTGTATTACAAATAACAGATAACTTTTCAGACGAAAAGCTATTGCCCTTACCTATAGTAAATTCTTCTGGCGTACAGGTTGGAGAGCAGCTTATAGCCATTGGAAATCCATTTGGTTTAAGTGCAAGTATGACTACCGGTATAGTCAGTCAGATTGGCAGACTGCTACCTGATAGCCAGACTAGTTATGCTATTCCGAATACTATTCAAACCGACGCTGCAATTAATCCCGGAAATTCCGGCGGGCCACTACTTAACATGAAGGGACAGGTAATAGGGATGAACACTGCAATATTCTCTAGTACTGGAGCTTATTCAGGAGTAGGTTTTGCCATTCCATCAGAAAGCATAATTCGCGAATTACCAATGTTGATAAAGACTGGTACGTACGAACATCCATGGTTGGGGTTAGCAGGTGGCAAGATCCCCACTAACCTGATAAGAAATATGGGCTTATCACCTAATTCTAAAGGAGTCTTTGTAACTTCTGTACAAGATGGCGGACCAGCTGCGAAGGCTGGCTTGAAAGGTATGATCCAAGATGACAATGGAGCTATCACAAATATTGGTGATATCATAACTGCAATTGATAATCAGCCTGTTCGACAAATCGACGATATTATAAACTATATAGAGCAGCACAAGAAAATAGGTGATGATGTAAAGTTAACTGTAGAGAGAAGTGGCACGACCATGGACCTCTCAGTTCACCTAGAACAGCGTCCTACTGCCCAAGCATCATCAATTTCTCAAGACTCTTCATCTCGACCTCAACTGCCATTCGGCCTGGGTCCCATGCCACAGCTACCAAAAATCCCCGGATTCCCAGATCTAAAATTGCCTCCGTTACTTCCATAATTTTTTTGATAAATTAATATAATGCTTTAATGGGGGTTGTCAGGCCCAGATACTTCCCACCGGGACATCACAGGTCAAACAGTGTCTCGCTTTTGAGTACTCCGAGCGGCTACCAAATTGATTAAACTGCTCAATTTTGATATCGTATTGAATTAACTTCGAATTTTATTCAATTTTTATTGATATACTAATGAGTACCACTTTTCTATCCTGTACCATTCTAGTTACTGACATTAGGGATGGTACAATGCTGTATGTTGTACGGTCAAAGATTATTTTCCCACGACAATTCTTTACTTGGAGACATGACTGTTTGTTAGAGTAAAATTCTACAAGATGGTGGTCATTTTTGGCATTAACTTAAGGGTATTAGAGGCAGGTAAATTTCCATGCAAGTGCTGTAGGGAGACTGACCTAACTTTATTTGAAATTTCACTAACATGTATATGTTTAATAGAATTATTGACGAAAATGCGTATGTTGCCTGTTGGTTGTACGTTTTAGCGTCCGATCACAACAAAGTTGTGTTCTATCTTTTGTTCACTCTTACTTCACACAAATGCAAATGGTGATTTCTTGTCGGGCAGTGATAAAATCTACATTGATATATCCGTTAGCGAGAGTTAGGGTTAGTGGCCTTGACAGAATACAACTTTCCGTTCACGCAACTTAATAATCTGGAGAGGTTTGATGACGATACTACTAGCGAAAAGAATGGCTATTATCCTGACAAAAGACCAGTGAATGAGCTACTCCAATATGGGGTAATATTGCTAGATAAGCCTTCTGGTCCTACGAGCCATGAGGTTATTGCTTGGGTAAAGAAGTTGCTATATATTGAAAAAGCAGGCCATAGTGGCACATTAGATCCCGGTACTACTGGTCTTTTACCAATCGGTTTAGGCGAGGGAACAAAAGCGTTATCTGTACTACTTATAGGCCCAAAGGAATACTATGCTATTGCGCGCTTGCATGCGCATGTTCAAGAGCACAAATTGAACAATATTATGAAGGAGTTTGTTGGGGAGATCTATCAGAGACCTCCTCAGCGGTCTTCTGTCAGACGGTCAACTCGTGTTAGAACAATTTACGAATTAGAGGTTGTTGAACAGTTCGATCGACTCGTACTACTAAGAATTGTTTGTCAAGCGGGTACTTATATTCGAAAAATAATTTATGACATCGGCGAAGTATTGAGTCCGGGTGCCACTATGATAGAGCTGCGCAGAACTAGGGTCAGTAATTTTTCAGAAAATAAGGATAATTTCACAAAATTACATGACCTCTCTGATGCGATTCAGGTTTACAGGGAGAAAAACGATGAAGATAAGCTTAGGGGGATTATTCGACCAGTAGAACAATGTCTTGATTTAATTCCAGCTGTTATAATTCGGGATACAGCCATCGATGCCCTGTGTCATGGCGCCCAGCTTGCAATTCCAGGTGTTCTAGCTGCTACTAAGGGTCTTAAAGAACGTGAGCTTGTAGGTATTTATACCATAAAAGGGGAAATAGTCGGACTCGCAGAAGCCGCAATGTCAAGTGAAGATATCAAGGAAAGCGTGAAGGGAATTGCATTTCACATGCGACGAATTATTATGAAACCCGGGACTTATCCGAAGGCCTGGCGCTCAAACGCAGGTGTTGTAGCTAGTGGTATGTCCACCAATACTAAAGCATAATTATCTTTTGATAATATTTCTATCCGATGAAGTGAAATTGAACCATCGATTCTGAATCCTACTTTACAATGTTGCATTTCCATTTAGCGTCTCGGTGACGTGCAGCATGCCATCTACTATTCTGTCTTAGCTTCATATATTGTGAAATTATGGATTGTTCAACCGAAATTGTAATCTAACATGTTTTGCACTTGGATGTATAAGCAGCGAATAGGTACAGATCTGATACTTGAAAACCTGAAGTATATTAGCGTTCCCATATATGCGACAATATTTTAGATTATAGTATTTTTGCATCTTTCACAAAATGATCTCGCCTATTTTTCTGGAACAAATATGTCTATGATTCCAGAGTTTATGTAGTTTGAACTATCGAATATTTAATTGAGTGAAATCTTCAATCAATATGTATTCCCATTTTTACCTAAAAAATGTTATTCACTTAATAAATAGACATTCGGAAAGATTGTCGTACTTGATTTAAAGATTTATTGGAAATCTAGACCGTTCGTTTGGAGAGTATTTGGAGACTTGGCAGACGAATTCTTGGTATAAAGTTCCAGTCTAGAACAGATTTGGAACCATAAGACAGTAATAGAATAACAATTAGAGGGTATAATTTATTAGTGTACTAGGATGTTACCAAAATACTTCTTCAACGTTATATTGAATACTTAATAATAAAAATTCGAATAAAACGAATATTAACTACTTCCCTATTCCATATATTTGATAGCTCATGTTATATGACTATCAAGATCATGCATCCAGAAGATCTCAAAATACTACGAATATGTGTAGATTGTCGACAAAGGTTTATTTTCCACTCCGATTGGGTTGATCACCAACTTCAGACCGGTCACAATAGTATGAAAAAATATGACCTGCTTTCGGGAGAAATGATAATAAGTTTAGATAATAGAATTCGCGAAACCGTGTGAGATATTAGAATGTTGACAATCTTTTAAATGAACTCCTGCGATTCGAGCGAATTATAATTACGAAATCTTGTTTAATAGTTAATATATAGAATTTACTACGAAATGTATGTCTGCCGGGGTCGCCTAGCCTGGGAGGGCGCAAGCCTGGAAAAATAAATTGAAAGCTTGTGATCTGTGAAGGTCTCGAGGGTTCAAATCCCTCTCCCGGCGCCTTATTTGAGTGATATATATAACTTGATTTATAATTTGACTGGCATTTGATTAGCGATATACAATGACATGTGATATAATCATAAAATCGTGTAAATGGTATCTCTAATCATTATTATCTTACTCCAAGTACACCTCGAGTTTTGAATCGAGGATATCGAACTGATTGGACTCGTTTTTGAGCGAAACAATCATTTGCTAAGCTATAGTAACAATTCCGAATCATATATTGTATAGATTGATAATATAACCGTAATCTACAATCTAGATCGATCAATAATTACTTACTTATTTATTGATAATGGTTTTCCGTGTAAGTGACTCTACTTACTCAATTCAGCATATTGATCTCAAAAAATGATTTTATGGCTGGAACGCAATTATAGAGCCTCCGTGTCGAGGACCATTCTTCAAATTTGATTGTATCTTGTCAGTTGGTATGAACAGCATTCCGTTAGCTATGGATGGGCCGACTTGGCCTACTTCTGCCTTTATGTCGCTTTCCCATAACTTTTGACCATTTTTTTTGTCCAATGCTAAAATCACACTATACTTTGTAGTAGATATGTGACCGCTCGGGCTTGTCTTCTCTAGAAAGTGAATGGACCCAGCAAAAAGTAGATCCCTAGTAACCAATGGTGAAATTCTTGGTGGATATTGTGTTGATAATTGCCACTTAATTTTCCCCGTCCTTAGATCCAATGCAGCTATTGTTCCATTACGTAATCCAAGTTCAATCGTGTGAGGTGGAGACACCCTGTGTCCTGATATTCCACCATCAGTGAAATAATTCAAACCTCTGTTTGTAGCGGCTACATAAATGGTATTGTTGTCGTCTACGGCATGATAGTTGAAAATTCCATAAGACCAGATTTCACCACTGCCGTTCGGCTTTGGGATCGAATCAGTATTATATTGCCTTCCCAATGTCTTCCACCATCGAACCTTTCCAGTGGCGGAGTCCATTGCAGCAATATTACCCATTTTGTCATGGCCTATTACAATTTTTTCTCGCGTACCATTATCAAGTGTTACTTCATTTATACTACTACCCCAGGATGTATCCCAATCATGAGTATCAGGCACAGTTACTTTCAGAACTGTTCCCCGAGCTATAAAGGGTGTCGCCCAAATTATTTTGCCGTTGGTGATGTTTATTGCGATCATGTGGTTTGAATAGAGGTCGCCATCTTGTCTTGTAGTTGCGTTAAAGTTTGGTGACGCACTACCTAACGGCATATATAAAATACCGGTTGAAGCATCTAGAGATCCGCCAGACCAATCGTTTGCACCTGAATTATAATTAGGTGAATCATGTGGAGCCACCCAATTACCTGTAGTGGTCTTCAGATTCCAAATGATCTTACCGTTAGTGCTATTAAGAGCCGTAATGTTTCCTCTCACAGTTCCCAAACCAGTAGATACATCACCACCACCTGCTGAACCTACTACCACATAATCCTTCCACACTATCGGGTAAGTAGGGACGTTATAGCCAGTTTTAGGATCGCCGAGAATTTCCGATTTCCAGATAATTCCACCATTTGTCGGGTCAATGGCTACCACAGTGCTGTGATATCCAGTTGCTGCATATAGCGTACCATTATTAAAGGTCAAGCCCATTGTTGGTCCACTACCGATTTCAGATCTCCAAATAACGTTCCCATTCGAGGTTTCAAATGCTATAATTGTGCCGGAGTCATCCTGAACGAATCCTTTGTCACCGATAATTATAGGCGGGTCTTGTATAGCAACGTTGTTGAACAATATCCACTTAACCTTCAATTGATTCACATTCTCCTTGTTAATTGTTGTCTGGTTACTATATCTTGTACTATGGATATCGTGATTGATTGTTATCCAGTTATTCAAATTTTTAGCCTCAAATCCTGTATCTGAATTATTGTATGATTTGGATTGAAAATTGGTCTGATCATCCAGAGCATCTATTTTTTGTTTTTCAGTAAAGTTACTCATAAGAGAAACTGGCAATCCTTGCTTTGTCAGTTGCTGTATTCTATAGATTGTTTGATATTGTTGTTCAGGACTGAGATGTGCGGCTGAGAAGTTTACTACAAAAGATGAAATTGTCAGTGTTAACATTAGAATTAGAGTTAAGATTATCAATCTTGATCTAATCGTTGTGATCGAAAAGAGCTTATCCGAATGACTGTTCATTCGAAAATATTAGGGATCATTTTGAAATAAAAATATGTCGCATAATATTGTCACGTATAATAAATGATCTTTACGAGAATTGATATGTTTCTATCAGAAATATGAGAAGAAATGAATTGTTTATAGCAATCGTATCCAGTATGGGTATGGCTAATTGTGTTTAATAAATGATTCAGATGCTTTTCTGATCTAGCCCTATGTTTCACTACGCATAAGTCATCCTTCACAATCGGTAATTATCCGAGAGGATTATGTTATAACCTATGAAAGACTAAGGGAGAAATAATCATTGATTATTCATGGCACTACACGGCATTTCAATGCATAATCTCGTGCAAAAGCATAAACACCTGCTATTCGATTAAGTATTCGTGCCAGAAAAAGACGTTGCTGATAGCAACAAACATCCATTTCGTTCTGAGGAGAACACATCGAAGGAACTCACCGAATTGGAGGAGATTAGTGCTAGAATAAACACCTTGATAGATATGCTTCATGAAAAAGGGGTTCTTGATAAACACATTTTTGAGAGGACTTTGGCAATGCGCTTACATGAAATTTCGAAGGCTACGGTATTTTCCGAAATGAGCGATCAATAGGTATTGTACAAATTTCGATTGAAAGTGTTGGTTAGGGATGGATACTGATTTCATCATATTTTTGTTTGAGATGGACGCTGAAGAATGCGATTAATTTCTCACGAAGTGTATAACTTCTAATGTAGGGCACAATCTGTACACTTGGAAGCAATCTTACTTGGCATGGTTCAAAAGTATCCTATTATATTCATTTTCAGTAGATACTAATAGGTCCTGACCATTAATCCGACCCGACGATTTTAAGATGGAACCAATTGAAACACCTCCTGCTCCTACTCCATCCTTTACATAGCCCCTAGAGAAGGCTCGTAATCCATCTATACAAGATTTTTCCATGTGTAAATTCAAAGCAAATATTGGAACGACATTCACAGATAGTGATTCAGCGATAGCAACGAGGTCGGAAGTTCGATCATTAGCAACATATGTAGTAGTTCCTATGCATAAGTTGTCAAGTGGTCTTTTCATAGACTCGAGGATTGCTAAAACTGCAGTCATCTGAGTCCCGCCTGCTAGCATGACTTTGCCCCCACTATCAATAACTCCGGCCGCAATTCCAGAAACTGCAGGTAGCATCGGATCTCCCATTGCCGATACTGCCTTGAATGGTGCATTCTTCAGATCTCCACTTCGTATGCCGGCGTTAGTAAAACCTTGAGTTATTATCCTGTCCTTCAAATCGTGAGGATTATTGGGCATGGTGCTACTTACTTTAAGTTCAGAACTAACGCCTAATGCCCTCAGAACACCTAATGCTGTGGTAGTACCTCCTGGGATACTTTCTCCCAAGATCACCAAATCTGACATCTTTGAAAGGTGATTCCCAAGTAAAATTCCGTAATCGAATCCTTTCTTGACTTCATTGAGATCGACTGCTGAACCTAGCGCAATATTTTTGCCGTGTTCTAGATTAAACGATATGTAGGGAACTAGGGGTTTTATCATAGACCCTGCATCAACTATGAAAAATGGGATTTCGTTCGCTACTATGGCACTACGACTGATTATTGCAGGAGTAGGCTTTCCGTCAGGTGTTATTGGAGGCCCATCTATGCATCTACATCGTCCGTAATAGAGCAATTCAGAATCGGCTGCTGAAGTATATTTCATCAAGTCCGGACTTGCTCCCGCGATAGTTATTCCTGGTACGGTACAAGTTTCAGTGTAGGATATGACACAAATAAACACAGGATTAGCACAGTGAAACTTTCGGATAGATGACTCTCTATGATTTAGACATTGTATGTCTGAATACATCTACTCACCGTACAAGTTTTATTCGTCACCGGACATAAAACTCACAAATTCGTTTTCGGTTCTGGGAACCAAAATCTGACTTGTATCCTTCTGTTCCTTTATAGTGGAAGTGGGAGAATGTCCGTAGTTGTGCCCAGGATATATTATTAAAGAGTCATCCAGATTTGAAATTATATTGAATAAACTATGATACAACTTTCTTGAATCGCCGCCCGGCAGATCGACTCTTCCGCAGTTCCCTACAAAAATTGTGTCACCCGTGAAAACAAATCTGTCATCAACTATGACACAGATACTATCATCCGAATGGCCCGGCGTGTACAATATCTTTAACGAAATGTTTCCTAAGTAAATGATATCCCCATCTCTCACACTTTTGTCCCTATGTAGATTTGAGTTTTCATGCTGAATAATTTTTGCATTAGTAATTGCCGCAAGCTGTTCATTACCTAGAACGTGATCAAAATGAGTATGGGTGTTTATGATGAATTCTAAACACAATTTATTCTTCTTTAATATTTCTAATATTTTTTCAAGATCCCAAGAAGGATCAATAATGCATGCTTTGCTAGTTTCTCGATCAGCCAATATGTATGTAAAATTTGCCATTGCTCCGACCGGGATTTGTAAAATTTGAAGCTTCGAGTTGTCTGCATAATTATCTCTAGACAATTCCAATCTCGGCCTCCCTCGGAATTCCTATATGTTCAACATAGACTTTTCCTGTGTACATTTCGTTATCAATAAGACCTTTTTTGAGTCTATGAAATGTGATGGTTATGTCTGCTTTTATGCATTTTTTATCAGCCTTGCCAGACGTTGGATCCAATCCGGATGGAATATCTACAGCAATAGTATAGGCCCTAGATGAATTAATGAGGTCGATGGCTGAAGCTTGTGGATCCTTTATTTCTCCTTTGATCCCTGTTCCGAAAATACCATCCAAAATAATATCAGCCTTGCTAATGGTTTCCTTGATGCTCTCAGTAAATTTGTTAATTTCAATCACTCTAAGTGAGCTCATTCTACTAATAATGTTCCAATTTATTCTAGCTTCCTCACTTCGTAAATTCGAATGATGGCCCAGCAAGATTATCGTGTAAATTGAATCAGTGCATGCTGCTAGGTGTCTTATTCCTACAAAACAGTCACCACCATTATTACCAGTGCCGCAAACTGCTACAATTTTTGTTTTATCGGTCAACCTATTTTTAAATTCGGACACAATTAAATCTGCGATCCCGTGCCCTGCATTTTCCATCATGTATACCCTTTGCATTCCGAGTAATTCATGCCCCTTTTCTTCGATCCTATACATTTGATCTGAAGTGATTGGAACATCATTACTGCCAATTGTCATAGTCAATCCAGGGGACAATTAAAGCATTTATAATCGTTTTAAAGATCGTAACATTAGAGTTATTAGTACTACATAAAACCTAATAATCAGTTATTTCTAATGACGCAGCCAAGTTTAGTGTATAGGTGAGGTGGTATCAAATTTGGTGGAGTCAGTAGGATTTTTGACTTGTTGAATCAGGCTCTGGATAATGTCCTTTTCTTTGCATTTGCCAGTTCGTCTATGATGTTTTGAATCATGGTTTCGCGTTCTGAACTTATTCTATTTTTTGATTCTTCATACATATCATCAATGGCATGAGGTAAGCGTGGTTTGTTGGACATTCACTAATGGTAGATTTGGTTCGATATAAAAGCTTAATTTTCTTGGGTTCTAGATTGTAACAAGTAATACTTAGTTTTTAATTGTGATTGAATTTTAGTCTTAATTGCTCGTTATGGTGGGGTACATATTCCAGATTATACTTACTTTATGATTGAGTTTTTTCTCTGAAATTGTTCGTCGTGTTTACTTACAGGTAATTTAAAAAGCATTTTCCATTCGCAAGTGCGCCTAAAAAACTTTGGGCTGTGTATTCTGATCAAGATTTTAGAGCCAAAAATATTCTAATTGTATATAAATTTATCTCAGATTTTCACTCTTACACTTATATTCCAAGCAATTTTATTCTAAGGTCTGAAGTTGCAAGGCATCAGCAAAATCCCTAATGAAATTAAATACGTCGCCGTCATTGTAATTGCCGTAGTAATTATATGGGTGGGTATTCAAATTGCATTCGGTGTTATCAATCCATTTTATGTAGTGGCAAGTGAAAGTATGGTGCCAAAATTAAAAGTTGGCGATTTTGTTGTGATAAATCACAATATTCCATATAATTCTTTAAAGATAGGAGACATTATTGTGTTTAAGGAACCCGTTCCTGATAAAGGACAAGAACCGGAAACTATAGTACACAGAGTAAGGGCAATAGGGATAGATTCACTAGGTAACAAGGTGATTGTAACCAAAGGGGATGCAAACCCGGATTCAATACCTGGCATCGACTATCCAATAATGCATGATAACTATATTGGAAAAGTAGTCTACGTAATACCTCAACTGGGTTTAATCACTAGGGCTATAAGTCCTCCAGTCAATTATATACTAATTGCAGTCATACTTGTCATATTGTTTGTTCTTATGAAAAAAGGAAAAGAAAAGAAAACAAGCTCCGTGTGAAATATTACTAATGCCAGTATTATTAACATTAATGTTTACTGGTGCCAGACTGGATGCATGATCTTAATATTTTAGCGAAGAACGACTCGTTGGGAACAATTGCACATGGATTGATATTAGACGAGTACCTCGTTATATTTCAGTAGCTACGAATTATGACAATTTTGATAATCCTGCAGCTACCATTTAACAGCAAATAGAATAAGTCGCACCAGTAACATCAGCAGAAACAGGTAATTTTGTAATCGATTTAGAAGGAGGAACTAGATCGATCTGTTAACTTCTTGTGGTATATACTCTTGCACTGATAGAATTCGTTGCTCGAATCTCCTCGTGTGCTAATTGTTTTCACGCTCCTCATCTTCTTGCGATCGTATATAGAATTGAGAAATTTATAACAAACCGGGCATACCTCTTCAATCTTGTCGACCATAGAATGCAGTTTTACCTTCGATTGTCAATGACTAATTAATCTATGGTTACATTTTGCCGAATTGCTTGCTCTCTCTGTTGTCTAAATTGGCGAAAAGCTGATATCTATCTCAACCTTCAAATGCTATTCCTGTTTTTCGTATGATAAAAAATTCATTCTAGATATGATCTCTAAGGGAAAAAGGCAACAGTTCAGCTAGAACTCTTTTTTGGCAATGACCTTAACGATTCTATGAAATGGCATGATATAATTTGGAAGATTGAGTCGTTCACATTTATCACCGAGTAATGCATAAGTGCTGCCATCATAATTGCACTTTAGAATCGGTATGTGCTTCGTATCACCAAATATGTCACCTATTTTGTAGTATTCGATTAGTTTTCGATTTTCATATACTGTAAAATTTCTTCTCCTTACCCGCTTTTTTCGCATAAATTTGAATGCAAAAATAACGTGCCTTTTAGAATAGTATTTGAACATATCACGAATATAGACGCAGCGTTGGATCTGATCCTGCGGCACGTAGAGAATATCGCTTGTACCAGCTTTCGCTTCAATAGAAAGCAAAGTGGCTTCTTTATTATTAACAGCAATGATGTCTGGAAGACCCGTACTAGATCCTCCTAAACGTCTTGCATGCCACTCGCCTTTATCAAGTCTCTGAACTAGCGTATGTTCAAAACTATATCCCCTACTCCTTCTAATATTGCCCAGATGTGATCACTTTACAATTATGACTGTTCGATCTACTACGAAAATTCTTATTTTGGATGTGAATGATATAGTTGTCTTTATCAAGATCTGATTTCAGGAACTCTACGTATAAATAATTTTCAAGGGCTATTCAATTTAAGTTAATCGAATCTGATCATAGTTTCGGATATCGTCTGGTTGCTTTGCATTTTTTTTGATATTCCGTAGTTATAAATACGATTACGAACTATCAATCCTGATGGATAACTTCAGCAACAATGTCCGACGATCCACCAATAGGCTCATAAACGAAAGTAGCCCCTATCTGCTTCAACATGCATATAATCCTGTAGATTGGTATCCATGGGGAAAGGATGCCCTTCAAAAAGCAACGATTGAAGACAAACCAATATTTCTGAGCATAGGCTATAGCGCGTGTCATTGGTGTCACGTAATGGCACACGAGTCGTTTGAGAGTGATGATATCGCGAGTTTCATGAATGATAACTTTGTTAACATTAAGGTAGATCGAGAAGAAAGACCAGATATAGACGACATATATCAAAAAGTCTGTCAACTTGCGAATGGAACTGGAGGTTGGCCATTGTCGGTCTTTCTTACTCCTGACCAAAGACCTTTCTATATTGGTACTTACTTCCCAGGCCAGAGTAGAAATGGTATGCCTGGTTTTGCCACGATATTGAAACAATTGAAAGATGCATATGTGAATAAAAGACAAGAGATAATCTCCGCAACCTCAGAACTTATGCAGGCATTGGTGCATATAGCAGCAGATGTTCCAGTTTTAGGAAACAAAGACAATTTAGAACGTTCTATCCTCGATGAAGCAGCAATTGGCCTGCTCCGTATGGCTGATAATGTATACGGTGGCTTTGGTCAAGCCCCCAAATTCCCAAATACATCCAATCTGTTGTTCTTGTTACGCTATCACGAAATATCGGGAATGAATCGTTTTAAGGACTTTGTAATATTTTCTGCAGAAAAAATGGCAGCTGGTGGGATTCATGATCATTTGGGAGGAGGGTTTGCCAGGTATTCTACTGACCAAAGATGGCTTATCCCACATTTTGAAAAAATGCTTTATGATAACTCGCTCCTCGTTCAGCTGTATGCAGAATTATATCAACTGACTCAGGAGGAACATTATTTGCATTTAGTTAGAAAAACCCTTGATTATATAATAAGAGAGATGATGTCTCCTGCTGGTGGATTTTACTCTGCACAGGATGCTGATTCTGATGGTGAAGAGGGTAAATATTATGTCTGGACCAGACAGGAGGTATTTGATTTACTAGGCGACCATACTGTGTCAGAAATCTTTTGTGACTATTATGGGGTCACAACTTATGGCAATTTTGATGGAAAAAATATATTGTATATAAGAGAAACAGTGAAGACACTAGCCAAGAAATATGGTAGATCAGTAGAGGATGTAGGAAATATTATCGAGGAGTCATCGCTAAAATTATTCAATTTCAGAAGTAAGCGTGTAGCACCTGGATTGGATGATAAAATCCTAACATCTTGGAATGGATTAATGATATCTGCGTTTGCCAAAGGATACCGAGTTACTGGTGATCCCAAGTATCTAGCACACGCAACAAATACGATTGACTTCATTGAAATGAATCTACAAAGTAATGAGGATGGAAGATTATATAGACTACATAAAAATGGTATCTCAAAGTTAAATGCTTATCTAGATGATTACGCATTCTATACTAACGCACTATTAGATGTATTTGAAATAGACTCTCAACCTAGATTTCTTGATAGAGCTATTCTTTACGCAAATTTTATGATCAAACATTTTTGGGACGACAAAGAAAGTAATCTTTTTTTCACTTCTGATGATCATGAAAAATTAATTGTTAGGACTAAGTCATTTTATGATTTGGCCATACCTAGTGGCAGCTCGATAGCAGCTTCTAATTTACTTAGACTGTTTTATTTGACAAATAATTATGAGTATCTGGATAAAGCAGAATCCATCATGAAATCTGCGGCACGCATGGCATCTGAAAACCCGTTCGGATTTGGTCACATGCTAATTGCGATCTATCTTTCAATAAAGAAATGCACAGAGATTCTGGTCGTGCAGCAAAATGATAATCACAAGAATCTCCCGCAGTTAACAAGTTGGCTAAATAAGCATTTTATTCCTAACCAGATCTCAGCCATAATAAATGATAAAAGACAACTACAACTGTTACAGAAATATGAGTTTTTTAAAGGAAGGGATCTGACTGGAATCTCCAATGCACGGGAGTACGCCCTAGTGTGTAAAGATTCTGCTTGTTCTCTCCCAATTCTGTCTGTACAGGATCTCGAGACCAATCTCTATTCTAAATAAGAGTACTAATGCCAACTGTTGTTACTGCTGGAAGGTCCAACTGTGATATATCTTCTCTCATATTGAGCGTCACAAGGAGAGGTTATGATGTCGAAGTAGGATTTAGAAGCTCGCGAACCATAATGGTTATCAAGCATCCACAATTACTAAGCGGCTACATTATTAATACTTTAAAGAAATGTAGATTCAAGCCTGTTTATTGTTATACGTTTCCGGCCTTAAGTTTGAACAAGATGCAATTGCACCAATCCATCTTTGAATGGGATCCATAGACCGGCCTACCATGCATATTTTATACTAAGCCTGTCGATAGAAAAATTATGTGAAAATTCTCGTATTGGCGTGGAAGAAAGATGGAAACTATTCATAGGTTTGTATCTAAGGGAATTTAACACCGTATCACATTTGGAACACCAAAATGTACAGTGAACTAAAGTAAAGAATGCTATTTGGTATTAGCTTCAGTTTACGTTATATACTTGGATTTGTAATGCTACCCTGTTTTATTCTATATTTATCTGTCTTCCTTTAGGCTTAGAGTTTTCCCTTTTCTTGAATGTTATTTCAAGTATACCATTCTTGTATACTGACTTAGCAGTTTCGATGTCAGCTTCTGGAGGTATTTCGATAAGTTCATGGTACTTTCGATCTGTCCCAGTTGTTATGATCTCGACAGAACTGTCATAAGCATTGACTTTAATGTTTTCCTTGCTAACACCTGGCATTTCAACTATCACTTTGATTTCAGTGCTTGTTGAGGTGATATCTGCAAGTGGTTCTCTCTCCGAAGATATCATTGATCCTGAGAATATGCTCTTTCTCCCGGTTGCGGACATTGGAGATTTAACATTTCCAAATTCTCTCACTTTAGGCTTGCCATCAGGTCCAATAGTCATTGAATAACCATATACGAATGGGCCATATTCTCTTACTTTGCTTCCTTCAGGGGTTTCATACTCCCTCACCAAATCCTTAGGTGCCTTAGTTTCTATATCCCTAAATCTGTGTTCAAATTCATTTTCCATTTCCCTTCTCATCTCGTCGAAGCCTTTGAAAAAGTCGCTAAAACCGAATCCTCTCCTCCCTTTGCCGAAAAATCTATTATACCAATCGAATGGCTCTATTCCACTATCTTCAGGAGCGCTCATATGTCTTTTTATAAAGTATTTCTATATTATAAGTATACACTAACGCCTTAATCTGATATCTCAAATTTCTTCCATTGAATTTGTCCGGTGAGGAGATTTTGTAAACGCAAAGTTGCAAGGACCAAATAGACGTTGACATATGAAGATACTTATGGGTCTTTCTTGTACCTCTAATTCATGTAAGAAATGGTGTACAGAACCAAGTCAACGGGCAAGCCAGATCAGACATGCGATTCAAGGTGTCAAATGTGATACCTTCAATGTTTGCTACAAATACCTACAAAAAGTGATTCCCCGATTAGGTTTTTCAATAATTATTTTATCATATTGATAATATTACTATTATGAAATGTGTCGTATATAAGATATATATTACTAGGATGTTTATATGCAAGAACGGAATTGATTAATTCAAAAATATCTAAATTGCAAAAAAGTACGCGAAAAGTTCCTCTCATACCCATCATTGTTACAAGCTTTGTAGCAAGCTTTTTGTTAGCGCAAAATTTCGTAGGAGATTATGTAGTTAACGCTGCTACAGGTAAGCCATCAAAAATATTCCTAAAGATCGAAGACTTGAAAATAAATAAAGGTCCTACGGGTGCAATAGACGTCACAGGTAAAGTGAGAAATAATTCCACAAAAGATGTGCAAGATATAAAATTAACTGCATCATATTATGATGACACCAATTCCCTACTTGGAAAAACGATAAAATTCCTTAGCAATCCCTCTGAAAACGTTAAGCCGAATGGAGTAAAAGACTTTAACTTTGTGGAAACGGTCACATTTGCTCGTATAGCTCATTCAACTGTCAATGCTACGGCTAATGAAGCTAAGTGAGACCTTTATCTATTTATTATCCCATTACTTTTGTTGGGTACCTCAATTCCAAGGCGATCACTTGAAAAAAGTTTATCATCGCATTTTCATATCCATGCTGTTTTGTTAATTTATGTTATGGTTCGAAGTAACATTGCATATTATTCATCTTCTGATTTAGACTGCAGTGAAGTCATATTCTGTTGAATCATGCAGCTGTAACCTGAATAAATTCTGAACGAGGATAAATTAACCGGCATTATGCTAATTTGGAAAATTTGCAGATACAACAGTCACAATGAAAGTTCAAGACTGACCATCCTTGCTAAGTGTACCAGTACTGCGATCCAGATTTGAACTCTGGTTGTACATTATTTGAATGAATCTTACAGGTTATTATCACATAGAGACTGATCATTAGTAGCTGATTATTAGGAGAGTAAATACTGGAATTACGTTATCAACTAATAATTGGGCTTGTTCCTAGAACACTTTAAAAACATAAATTATTTACCAGTAACCACCTGGACTATTCCCTTCATTGTATATGGATGATATGCGCAATGGTAGGTAAACGTGCCTATAGCATTCGGAGTGAAACTCAGCTGGCCAGAGCTATTGGGATTTATGTCACCACTTGATGGCAACACATCGGTTCCGGAGTCTATTATTAGTTCATGCTTTGTATCGGTAGGGTTTTTGATTTTTATAGTGTTATTAACATTTAGAATAACTCTTAGAGGGGGATTGGATGCCCCATTACTTCCACTTATCCAATTGTACACGCCGTCTTTTATCTCCTTTGTGGACAGTTGTGTTGCCTTTGAAATGGTACTTGCATCCTTGCCATTGGCAGCTAGAGCTAATTTTCTGGGAAGCCAGTTCAGAATGCCGGAGTCCCACAGGCTAGAAAGAATTAATGTGGACAGCACCAAAGTTAGGATATAGATAATGTTCCTACTTTCCATTATTAAGTGAAATCGGCCTTCTAATATTTTAGACATATATACAAATACCATTTTTAGGTTTCAAGTTTGGTATTTGCCATTATGTCATCCTCTGACATTGGAAAAGCAGCAATATGTCCATTTCCATTTCAGGTTTAGATAAAATCATACCTGACAGCAGAGTCATGAGTATCCCAGACGAGTTGCACTCAACTGTATTATTCTAAGAAAGAAAACTAGGCATTAGTTATTCAATTTTAATATGCTAGAATATTCAATGTCAAATGAAAAGCGGTTGATTTCGGGACTGCCTTTAATTTGGTTAGAATTAATACCCGTGTAATACTTCATTATACTTAATCCGAGATCATCAATATGTTCTATCGAGGTTTTGTGCTTTGAATCTATCCCCAATAGGGTACTATAGGATTAATAGATGCGTCAGAAATTCTGTAACTTCGATACGGACATCCACTATGGCAGTTCGCTATGTACTGCTTGAAATTTATTCAGCCTAGAGATTTCGACTAGAGAAACTCAAATTCTGAGTCTGCCTTCAATGGCAACTGGGCATGACTGCAGACCTTGACGTTGAGCGAGCAAGTAATCACTTTACGACATATTATTATCCTCTCAAAAAACCTAGCACGAAGCCGGCTGTAAGGCTTCCAGTTAATGGAATGCCTATATTCGACATTGTGGCTGCTATATTCTCATGAGTCCCAGGTATTTGGCCATTGGTTACGTTCCCCAATGTACTGGACAGACCTGTTTGGATCTTATTCCAATTTACACTGATCAGCTTTTGATATTCCAAGGCAATGACCGCAACAAACAGCAGACCTAGCACAACTAACATAATCTTCATTACTTTCTTAATAGCATATCCTATCAAAAAGCCAGTAATACCACCAAATCCTATAGATGTTGCAGTGGTAGCCAGTGGAGCAATATCTATAACCATTATTCTAAATGGTTTTCTAATATCAGATTAATAGAATATTCGTATATTTGTTATATTGACTATGATTGAGGTATTCTTTGTGAGAATTGTGGCATTACATTGCTTAGAATGAAAAGCAGGGTACATTATGATTGAATACTTCAATCGATAATTATTAGTTTATATAAACGATGAAATTGTATTGCTGGCTAGTGAAGTTTGGTTTCCTTAACCAGATCCCTTAGATGCGCTAACGACCGTACTTGTCCGCCATTTACCTTCTTGTAAAGCATCCAAAATGTCTCTCTATTTATATCGTTTCTATCTTTTAGTACTTTCAAATGATATCTCAACGATCTTACCTTTTGAATGTAGATCTTCTTCTTTCCGACCCTTGTAGTTCTCTTCCCTTTCTTCGAGCCGGGGCCTAGACCGTGTTTTTTTCGAATCAAATGTTTGGCCTTTGCTCTAGACCGTGAAGTACCTGCAGATTTGCCGGTCCAAATTACTCCTTTCTTGATCAAACTTCTTATATTTTCCCTAGTGATTGAGTCAGCTACATCGTCTAGTTTGTCTGGTTCAAACTTGACTCGATTGATTCCAACACCAAGAATCCTTGCCGCCAGTTCTCTCTTCTTTCTTATATTAATTACCATAATGTCTCATCCTTTCGATTTGTTTCTTGCCGCCAATTTAGCCTTATGAGTACTTTCGTCTTTATGAAATTCTTTTCCAGCATTTAATAACTTTATACCCAATTCTGATGCCTTAGCAATTATTTCTATTCTCTTTCTTTTTCCCACTGCATGTGCTATTCTTGCCGCATCCATCTTCGAGTCTAATTTTGCTAAATCATTTACATTGAATACTAAATTATCTGTATAACCAGAAGGATGGAGTCCTCTGCTAACCCTTGGGCCTCTATATCCTATCTTTACAAGTGGAGGTACACCTGACACCTGAAGCCTCATTTTATTATCCTTGCCTTTGGGTCTTCGCCAACTTTCCGACAGTCGATCATATCTCCAACTTTCCTGTCTTACAAACCTTGGTCTCGAATCTGAGATTTTTTTTCTAGCGTTAAGTAGTTTAGTGTTAATTACCATAACAAACCCACAACTGGTAAGAAAAGTTGATTTTTAAATAAATACGTTTCTACTTCAATTTTGATCATATAAGGTAGAATTTTCGTGCTGTTTCAGAGATCAAGACTATCAAGATAAGCTAGAGTGTACGATTCGAAGGAATTAGATTGCGAGATTTTGTTAGAAACATTGAAAACCTCAAAAAGCCGCTTAAGAAACAAGAATAAAGAACTAATAGAAAAAAGGATCATAAACTCTAAAATTTGCCGATCTTAATACTTTCTATCTAATGTTCTTGCTATTATGAATATAATGTTCACGAAACCGAACTACGGTAATCAATTTCGATTAAAAGATGAATAGAGGTTTGATAAAAGTTTAGCTGGCAGAGAAACTGGTCACCAGGAGTGATCTCCGAGTAGTGTGCCAACTTTCCCAAATCATGTTTGCACAACGATTCAAGCCTTGGTCTTATTGTCTGCGATTATCAACTCTTGCACGTCTTTGGCAATATCGATTACAGTGTGGGATTCTACATTTGGCTCTATTGACAACAATAGAGTATTTTTCTCCATATAAAATGTCAGCATGGAAATTTTCTCACGTTCCACGTACGCAAACCTGGCCCTGCCCATCGTATTGTCAAATCTTTGCCTCATTGACTTTCTGAGAGCAGTTTGAACTAAATACAATTCATCATTATCCTCTGCAGTAATCGAATCAATCCCTTTGCGCATACCGCCAGCAATGAGAGCTCCGAAATCATCTATGATCCCTGCATATCGAATATCATCATGCAAGGCAAATACCTGTTGGCACAATTTCTCAAAGTTCAACACGTCTATTACTAAAAATTTTGCTTGTATATATATTTGAAGAATCTTAATTTTCGCTCAAAAAATTGTATTAAGTTGAATATAATATTAGACCACTTTAAAGTATATCATGGTCCATTGCATTGAATTGTCGCGTCTACATTATTGTTTTCCCCGAGTATCGTGCTTTAGACTTATAGGCAAACCTTAACCATATATTCGCATTTAAGCAAGTTGAGATTCACGATGTGCTTCCATTTAATTGAACTAAATCGGACATCTAAAGCCAATTATGAATCATTCGTCTGCAGTTTTAATCGACAGTTTAAGAATGCCTAAAATAAGGATGAAGCTACACATAACTCAACTACTAATAATCTATGCCTTTTTTTGCCTTCTGACCTGAACGGTAAGGGTGTTTAATTTCTCTCATTTCGGTTACTAAATCTGCCATATCTATAATTTCCGGGGGAGCGTAGTTACCTGTAAGAACAATAGTGGTCTGCAAAGTATTAGAATTCAATATGCCAATTACATCTTCAATCGATATCAAATTGAGTTTTATCGCATAATTAATCTCATCTAGTATGATTACATCATATTCTCCGGAAGTTATTTTATTTTTTGCTAATATGACAGCATTTTTGGCTGCCATTTGATGTTCTACAAGAGAGTGGTCGTCATCTAATATGCCTACAAATCCCTTGCCTGCTGCCACCAATTCAAATTCTGGTTCCAATCTCCTTGAGCTGGTAAGTTCGCCGTAATACCATTCACCCTTTATGAATTGAATCATCCAAACTTTATAACCGTGCCCCACCGATCGCAAGGCAATGCCTAATGCGGCCGTGGTCTTACCTTTGCCATTTCCTGTGTAGACAACTATTAATCCTTTATCGCTTGCTTTGCGATCAGTTCCCATGAATGCATTAACCAATAATTTTAGCATGTATAAAAGTGAATCTTGATCTATTCATGACATTGTTTGATACTTATGTCGACCTTATCCCGTTTAAGTAAACTATAGCTCTATCCAAAGAATAATACTACCTCGGTAATTTGATCTCACACTGAACTGTTGCGCACTCACGAGGGTAGCAAGGCAAACTGAAAGGATGGTAACGTTAAAGTATGCGAGTTGTTCGGTTTACCCCATAAATGGTTACTGCCGAGTTACGACAACTGCCTGAAGAGGGCGATATTGTCATTGTGTCCGTTAAACAAGTTACTGGACATGGCGCTTATGTTAGTTTAGATGAATATAAAGGGATGACTGGTTTTCTTCATATTTCAGAAATCGCAACGGGATGGATTCGAAATATAGAACGATATGTAAAGCCTAAACAAAAATTAGTTCTGAAGGTTATAAGGGTGGATAAAGCTAGAGCTGAGGTCGACCTCTCTCTAAAACAAGTTTCTGGTGAGGAACGGAAATCAAAAGTAATCGAAGTAAAAAAGAGCGAAAAAGCTTCTGCTTTCATGGAGATCATAAAGACCAAGAACAACCTTACAGATGCGCAGATGAAGGAACTTGAAGAAAAGATATTGCAGAAATACGATTATGTATATGATCTTTTTGAAGCTACTGCTAGAAAGGGAATAGAACCTGTGCAGAATTTAGAACTTTCTGCAGAGATTGCGAAGGCAATCGAAGAGGAAAGCAAGAAGATCCAGATTCCCCATGTAGAAATACGAGGAATACTTGAGATTTCAATAAAAAAGCCTGACGGGATAGATGTGATCAAATCAGTACTTTCATCTATGGAAAGTAGCAAAAATAACTCACATGTTGCAATTTCTTACATCGCTGCTCCGCGTTACAGAATAGTAATTACAACAGAAAATTTTAAGTCCGCAGAGAAGTTAATGAATAACACAGTAGAGAAAGTCCGCTCTTCAATCGTCAAGCATCACGGAGCTTTCAATTTCATTCGCTTAGAATCCAAAAAGACGCATTCCTCTGGCTAATTTCTAACATGAAGTTTCTTCTGAGAAGATGTCAGTCCTGTGGAAATTACACAATGAAGTATGAGTGTCCAAAGTGCAACTCAGCTACTTTTTCCCCTCATCCCGCAAGATATTCCCCCGATGACAAGTATGCCAGGTACAGGATCAAAGACGCCCATTTGAATAGCAGTTGAACACGTTGCCGAAATATCCTGTATAGTTTTTTGTATATTATTCGACACACATTTCATTGAGGTCTAATTCCCAATAAATAGCGAATAAATAGCGATTTTTACTTCAGCAATATCAGAATTTTTAATAGTGCTGTTGGACATGACCTATCAACTCGATTTTGGGCTAACTTCAGTTACTCGATGCTGGTGCTAATCACTTAATATCTAGCTCTTGAGCGCTTCAATAAGGGCGTGAGTGGCAAAGTTTGTCGCATTCGTGTTTTGTAACTTTTGTATGACTGAGTTCATACTACCCGTACTATTCATTTTCATACCATTCATACTACCCGTACTATTCATTTTCATACCATTCATACTACCCGTACTATTGGTTTCATTCACTTTGGAAAGTATTTGTTTAGCAGCAAAATTGGTAGCATTAGTGTTACGGGTTTGATTAATTACTGACTCCATAAGAGATTTCGGAGACATAAGAGACTTAACAACGTCTTCAGGCGATTGACTCTGGGCTTGACTGCCGGTTGGATTATTTGATTGTTGTGCAAAAGCTCTATTAAAAAAACCTTCGTTATGTACAATAATCGCTGAGCCAATTAGAATACTTAGAATGGCTACTACAGGTAATAATCGATAAGAGGTCTGTTGTTTACTATTCATCATGTTGAAAGAGAATTAGCATTAAATTTATTTATTTCTATCTTCTATTCTAGGCAAAAGTACAGTTACAAATGTAGTGCTTGGGGGATTATATACGGCAAAAACCGCATATGATGGATCAATGATAATCCAAGTTTGTGTCTTGTAATAATATGAGCTAGTATATGAAACACGCGTTTAATTAAAATGCCGCCGTTGTGTTTTTACTCTGAATGAACTTACTTCTGGATGTCTGTATACGACGATCTCATTTAATATAAAAATCGGATAAAAGATCTAAATTAATAATCTTAAAACTTGCCTAACAAACTATAATTAATAAATATTAAGAATAAAAAGAAGTTGGGTTAGAAGTCGTTCCCATTATTGTCTTTTACTTGCCTATGCATATGCCAGAGGGGTTGCTCACGTCACAGTTATTTCCAGAGAATTGGTTACTATTGATATTTGCGGGTAATCCATTTGCATTATTAATGTCTATCTTGTTACCGTGCAAATTGTTATCTAGTACTTTATTGTTGTCGCTTTGCGAATCTAAGAATATACCGTTGTCGCTTCCTTGTACAGTGTTTGTATCTAATGTTGTTCCATGTGTGTTCACCGTAGTTATACCTGCAAGCTTATTGTTTGTGAATAGGCCATTCTTTAAGGAAAGGTCAGATATGGAATGAGTAGCAAATCCGATGTTGTTATTCATGAACATGTCGGCTGCTAATTGGGCGTGATCTGCACCTGTCATAAATACGCCTATTTCATTGCCTAGCAAAATTACGCCTGTAGATACGCCTAAGTGACTAGCCCCTGTAGCCAATACTCCTGCTTGGAAGTTGCTGACAGTTCCAGGTCCATTGATCATCACATTATCATACATTGGTACCATTATTCCGACCTTGTTATTTGATGTTCCACCGGCAGTGTTCTTAATCGAGAATCCGTTTAAGTTAATTACTGTATTATCAGCACCTACGATTATGCCGTCTCCATTGCATTCGAGATTTGAGGTTAAGGTTACAACTCCGCTGACTTTCTCTCCGCAAACTGGATTGGTTGTAACAGGTCCGGTTGGTGGTACTGTCTGTGCATGTGCCATTTGATATGATGGTTGAAATATTAGCCCTCCTATTGCCGCCAATGACACTATTGTTGCTATGGTGTACGTCATTATAGTTCGTTTCATTCAGAAAGAGGCTAGAAAATAAGGTATTTATGTGAAACTATTATTTGTACTAAATTTCAAATTCGTGTCTATTCAACATAAATATGTAATTGGGTTATTAGTTGAAAGTAAGTAATGGTAGAAGTAATCATTCTACTGTAAATTAACACCAGAAAAATCGTACTACAGTTGCCCTTGAGATTGGACCTGGGAAGAACTTTCACAGCGATTTCAGTCTGACAAAATATGTATTAAATCAGTTGTTAATACTTGTTTACTACGATAAGAACTGGGATTTACTACCTAGTAGAATACTGTTCAAAATTGCATTTGAATTGTTGTAGTCAGGTGCAAACTATGCCGTGCAATTTTTGACAAGAATTATAAGTTATTATTTGTAGTTACTGAGAATATATTGAAGATAGCCATTGCCGGAGCAGGAGTGGCTGGTAGCTATCTGGGTTGCCTGCTTAGTGGTATTGGCCACGATGTGACTATATTTGAAGCTAGCAAAAAGGAGAATCATTGGCCAGTATGTGCTTGGGGAGCATCTTATCATATGCTTTCAAGGTTTTCATCAAAGGCAGGTTTGAATTTTGATAATTACGTGCTCCACATTGGCAAGGTCCTTAAAATGGATCTACCAAATAACTTGACTGAGTATCTTGACCTGAGGGGCCTAGTGACCTATGACAAGCGCAGGTGGGAGCAAGATATGTTAGCAGGGGCTAAAATTGAATACGGAACACAATGTTTGCGTAGCACATTTCCTTCATTCAAGTATGATGTCGTGATCGACTGTACTGGTTTCCATCGCACGCTGCTACCAAAATCCCATGAAGATTTCGTAATACCAGCATACGAGTATCTTGTTGAGAATATTGAAGCACCAGAAGAATTTTATGTTATAGGTTACAAGGGGGCAAGAGGCTACTTTTGGTATTTTCCTCTTGATAAGGAAAAGGCATACATTGGAGCCGGTGATATTGATAGAAAATATCTCGGAATTCAGGATTTTTTCCAAAATAATCCAAAATCAAAGATTGTTAAGAAAATAGGTAGACCGATACGTTTAGCTCCTCCCAAACGTATGGAACCATTTAGCTCTCGCAACATAGTTGGGGTAGGGGAATCTATCGGATGTGTTTTCCCTATGCTAGGGGAAGGGATAATACCCTCTCTTTTGTGCTGTGATCTATTTCTTGAGACTTTGGAAGATAAAAGCGTGCCTAGTTTTGATGAATATAGAAAAAAGGTACTAAGAAAATTCTCATACTATGACGATGTATATAGAATTGTAAGATTGAAAATGGAAAATAAGCTGAACATGGTTAGACATTTGAACTTGATAATGAGTATGTACATTAATATGAAAATGGAAGAAAAGCGATTCGGATTCGAAATAAACTTTAGCAAAATGAAAAGACTGGTTAACGCCCTTTAACTAATAAGATTGGATCCGCTGTTGTTATGACCTACTCTTTTTCGAATCGAAGCTTCTCAATCTTTGTAACAATGAAACTAATACCACAGACCAACTTAATGTTCAGACTTTGGGTTCAAGGGTTACTAAGAGCTTACCAGTAAAGGTTCCAGTTATGCCGATAAGGAGTAATCCGTTTTTATCCAACTCATTAATGAAATGCTGGTTTATGAACTTTGTTTTCAATTTTAGCCTCCCTGTTTGAACATCTTGTTCCAGACTCTTTATGTCGATACCTATCATTTCGATTTTCTTCTGCCATTTTCTTATGTCGTCTTCAGGTCTGATTTCATCGGTCATTAAATGCTAGTCTCCTATACTAAATCATCAGTAATAGTATTGGGTTACTTAACCATTTTTCAGTCAAGCCCAGAAATCGAGTTAACATGAAATCAATCCAATTAAAAATGAATTCCCAACCTAGTTTTAGGACGGATTTACTAGGCCCCTATTCTGGTGGAGGGCCAGCTTTGCCTCCCTCTAGCATCCTGTCGTAGAAATTTTGCTTGTAATATCGTTCATAAAATGAAACATGACAATCCTGTAAATTCATCA
>JARBAU010000028.1 GCA_029237525.1 Nitrososphaerales archaeon
ATCTGCATCAATGTTATAGGGTGCTCCCATGGTGAAGGTGTGGTAATCGCTTGCATCAACATTATAAAAGTGTATAATTACGGTATCACCCTGATTTACTGCCAATGTGGAAGGAACAAATACATCGCCAGGAATACCAAGTTTTGTTTCATTAACACTGTCCAATTCTTGTGAAATCATGTAGAATGTCTTTTTGTTGCCTGACTCTGCCATAGTTTGAACAGTACTGTTACTGACAACACTAGAGTTTCCAGAGGTCACATTCATCGAGCCTGCAGACGAAGTCTGAGCCGATACTTGGGGCGATAGCACACTAATAGAAGAGATCATCAGTGCTACTATAATGATCGAGATAGAGATTGTCTGCCTTAACTTAGCTGAGTTTAATGAGTTTAGTTTCATTTTTCCTGATATAGTCATATACTACCAGTATTTAATCGAATTCTCAATTCTCTTTTTAGAGAATACCTATTTGATAATGTCATTGTGACTTATTATTTCCGAGCTCTATGTTTCAGGACTGGATTAAGTTTGTTTTCAATGACTTAGTAAAATATAATTACACAAGTTAGAAACTATCACTGCTGGAATGCCAAATAATCTAACAAATTATGCATCTATCATATTTGTCATATTTGGAGGATATGTGACGCTGCTTTATTTGTGAAGGTCTTTTTATAAATATCAGTTGTATTTGTTTTATATTAATATTTCAATAAAAATGGTTTCGTTTTATTCCGCCTTTTAGTTAGACATGTCGTAGAGTTTGATCTTATGCATCCGTAATTTTGCATCAATATAAGAAAACAGCACGATGAATCTACTTCCATTCCCATGTCTTAAGTGAATAATCCCCTCCCTCATCTTGATCCAACTCATACACCAATATTTTATTTGTCAGCAAAGGTAATTTTTTATCATTGCTCTTGGAGACACCAGTAACAGATCCTGTCCAGTAGTCAAGATTTTAGATGTTCCCCTACTACTAGATCCTCCAGATTTATTCGGTCTCGTTATTCCTTCTATTATATATGATGCTACTTCGGTATTTTCTCCGTACATTATCCCATTCTCTTTTACAAAGCTAATTCCTTCATCTGCTAATCTCACGTGCATTGTCCAAACTGTATTTATTGCAACTCCTTCAAATTTTAAGCTGCCGAGTCCTGAAATTTCAGCAATAGGCAGAGAATTTAGACTCTCGAGCACTCTGATACCTGTTTGTTTGCCGCTTTCCTCATACAATAATTCACCGATAGCCATTGATTATCTTATGCATCAATCCATTCACAACTACATTTAATTTCATCTCTGTTTCTCAGGATCGATTCCACTCCACGAGAATCAAACTCGAGGATCACGTTGTTATTTAAATCTAATAAACGCGCAGGATATTTATTAAAGTGAGAAAGTCTTTCATTTTTATTGAGACCTGCTTTGGTTACACTAATTTAGCATCAGAACAGCTTACGAACATTGAATATGTAACAAAATGTTTCAAGCTCTCCGGTATTTATGATATCGTTGTAGAGATTGAAGCCCAAACTGTACAAAGACTGAACCAGGTAAATAGTAAAATTAAAGCCCTGCAAATCGTAAAGTCCACAACCACTATGATAGTAAGATCAGAAGTGTAGTCATGAATCTGATCTGCCGCAATTACAATTCAAATCTATCATACCTTTTCTATTGATCGATAACTCATTTTATATTACTTACCTAAAACTGGCCACAAACTAGTAACAATGAATAAGCACCCATTAAGAAGCTCTAACAGTAGCTATTTTGCTTGTGTGTGCAGCTGGATGTTTAGAGATTAGCCATCTTTGCATCACTCGCTATCAGCGTATCGAAATGACAAACCTATCCTCAGATATGAATTAGGAAACTCGAATATCTAACCAAAACTATAGGCTAGAAAACAATTTTTCAGCCTTGTCCAAATTAATATTTATTTTGCCAATAAGTGTTTTGATGTCGTTTATTGGGGCCTGATGTCTGATTTGCGCTCTCAAATCTCCCCTCATCATGAGCTCGGTATTTTGCTTCAATGCTTTGTCGTGCTGCTGGATAGGTGTCTCAACAAACTCAAAATTGTCCAAATAAGCTTTAGTTGCAAGATCTAAGGCACCGGTAAAGTTGTGTTTTTGATAAGCATCAAGTGTTTGGTTTAGTAATTGTCGTGCATTTGCGATGTATTGAAGCGTCTTTGAATTTGAGGCTGCTGCGGCACCTGTCAGTGATGAGGTACTGTTGGCTTGGGTCGAATTGTTCGAGGAAATACTGCTATTAATACCAACAGCGTCACTTGGACCTAATGCAAATGCTGGTCCAGTAGTAGCAGATGAAGAAGAAATCAATTGTGACTGCAATACCGGAGATGTACAGATCAGTACTGTCAGAGAGATTACTGAAAATGTTATTAGTATTATTTTACCTTCTTTTAGAAAATCAATTTGGTCCTTCATGATTTAAACATCGTCATGGTATTCATAAACGTATTTAATCTAACCGATGATTCTCTGCCATGAGAATTTAATATTATTAGTACATCAAGAAACCTAGATGAAAAAAAGAGAAAAATCTATGATTTTGGTGTTTATGCTTGATGAGGTTATTGAAAAAAGTCCATGTTCTGAACTAGTGTACTCGTGTTTGCTAGCTATACGGAAGAGTAGTAGTAATATTCTTTAGGCCAGACAACACTTTGGTCAAGTCCATGCCAGAGCTAGTCCAAACTACCAGAATCTGCTGAGAACCGGTTCCCTTTTGTCCTCCACGAAGACTGGCAAACTCATGGGTGCTGTCAATATTAAATCCATGGCTCTTAAAATCTGAGATATATTTGTCCATCGATCTTTTTGGTATCATGAATGCGCCTATGGTATCCGGATTGGTACCATTAGTAGAAGATGAAGCTGACGATGAGCCTGAGGTCTGATCTATCACTCTAATATTTCCCCTCATGACAAATCCTTTACTTTCGGAGTCCGCATTAGGATCTGAATATGCAAAATTCCCAGTATTGTTAAATTTTATTGGTTTCGTGTTCTGGGTATAGGTGTACGTGCCGCTATCGAATGAAAACGGTGCCGCTCCTGAGCTAGAACTATTTTCATTTATTTTTAAAATATGGTCATGATTTACATCTGCGCTGAACCAGATTACATTCGTTCCCTTATTAATTACTGCATTTTGAGGAAGAAATGGCTGGTCAATAAATCTACTCTCCTTACCACCATATTTGGCAGGATCTCCATGATGGGCTTCATCAGGAATTGTGACAATCAAATTTTTGATACTGTTTGGGAGGACGATTGTACGAGTATTGAACAAACTTGATGCATTAATATTAGGTGTCTCTTCCTGCTGACCCTGCTGCGCAATTACAGGTTTGTTTAGACTAAATGGAATTACGATTAATCCAAGCAGAACAAGACATATAGCAATTCCCGGTGCCATATACACTGAAGTAAAGGATTTCTTCTTGTTCTTATACTGTGTGTTCTTGGAATATTTAACAATCTTCTTAGACATATTAGGTTAGCCTAATATTTGGACTTTGGCTTATTAAGTTTTGCTCACCAAATCTATCTAGCATTTGTAGTAGACCCTTGAATTAGTATCACAGAGATTAATATTTATGACTTGATCATGAAGAATACCAGGATTAATTCGGCAGAATATTTGTTTGAGTATAACTATTCACTCGTTCTTCTATGCATCTCTCGATCAGAGCTTCAGATGAGATTGGGCAACTCAGGTTTGGTAACACTATTGGACGGCCGTTAATGACCCGCTATGACATTGACCAAAGGAATTGAAATAGCTATACTGAACCACCAAATCAGCTAAATATTCCAAATTTTATAATTTGGTCATCGGAGCACTTGACCGCCAATAGTTGCTATGCATATCCGTTAATGATTAATTTTCAAGATATTTAAACACGTTCCTGTTTCTACGATACGAGAATTTATCTATAAATACTAATAACAAGACTGTAGAAATTAACTGGTGCTTTTTATCTGTTCATTATCAACGTAGTCACAATTTTGGACTCATTTGTGAAATTTAAACTCAATCATAAATTTCTCAAACACCATTACTGGGAATTGAAGCCCACGTACCTCAACTAGTGAAATAAGAAAAGTATCCTACTCGACTAAGTATATGGTCCGACTTATAAGGCTACTTCATCGTCATACATCGTCGAGTAGGACAATGTTTGCATTTTTGCCGGAAGAGTATGCTAGTTCTTAGCATACAGATATCCATTTTGTGAGCGCCTAAGATTCCAGATGCCAATGCCAATATTTCCAGTTGGTTCCATTGTAGCTCAGATTGGAAGATATTAGACTAGCCTAATTAGGTGAGCCTAATATTTAATCCTATTTTTGATTCTCCTTATCGAGAATTAAAGCAATCATTCAAACCAGATCTGACACTGGTTATGCAAACTTCTATTACGAAAATGGTATAGTATTGTAGACAAAGCGATCACAAGCCCAAAAAAAATCAAGAATTCATTAATTAAATCAGATACTCACGTTCTTCGGCCTAGACGTTCCTTTTCCAATTTTAAAAATATCAAATTAATTTAAATACAGCTTGGAACAATAGTTCAAAAATAAGTAATATTTGCGTTACTTGCTGATCTTTTTTATATATTATGTATCAAATATTTAATCTCGATATTAAATTTAGATCATAGCACTTTATTTAATGCCATTATTTTAAAAATATCGGCTAAATGGGTATGAAATAAAAGTCTTTGGAATGAATTAGTTCAATATCATCGGTCTCGTACCCATATCATGTAGGAATCCTATTTCCAATAGTATAAAGTACATTTGAACTTCCCTAAATGCACATCTGTGGTGTTCACGAAGCCAAATTTAGAGATTTATTCTAAATCTTTAAGTATTGAAGTTTGATAAGTAGGCATGGATAATATAATAATCTATATGAATCTTCTATACGATTACTACGTAAAAATAGTACTGAGTGCAATTATTCAAGTCTTACCTACTATCGATAGTGGCCGATAAATTACGAGACATCAAGGAAACTACTTCAGGTGCCGCGGAAATCATTAAGGAGCTTGGTAGTCCTGACCTTCACAAGTCACTTGATAAAATAAAGGAGACCGCCATCACTGCACAGAATATATTGGCTAATTTGCGGGAGCCAGAAATGGTAAAGAATATCGAAAATATCAGACTCATGGCAGAATCTATAGAGGGAACGTCAGCTAGAATTGAGAAAATGGTGATTGACATGAAAGCAACTGGAGTAATAGATCAGGCTTCGTCGGCGATCAAATCCGCAAAAAATGCCATAGATTCTATGGGAGATCAAAGTGGCGTGGGTGAAATGACCATAATAATAAAGGATCTGATTAATTCCTTAAAAGATCTCGTTGATGAATTAAGACTGGTATTACTTTCTTCAAAACAAACTGGCATAATACACAACGCAAAAGAAGTAGCTCGAGAAGCTGATAATATTTACAGAAACTTGAAAGAGTGATGTGTTCACTGTATTGAGAATGTACTAATTTAAAATGTCCACCATTACTTACAAATCATTAAAGATCTTCAATACAATTATTTTGGATGATATCATATTAATTTGACAAACTTCACTGTCAGCATTTTTTACAATACCATAAATAATATCGTACGCTAGAGCTAATATGCAAATTTTTAGATCCTTGCATTCACTATTCCCTGCTTGATGAGTTCTGAACCAATTCCATATCCAATCAAGGCAATCCCAGTTCCCAAACCAGCCATTTCAAGCCCCCCTTTAATCCAACTCTTTTTCGCTAATCTACCTTTTATTGCTCCGACTGTAAAGGAGGATAGCACACTGATCATAATAGCAGATGCAATCGCATAGCCCGATGATATTAGCCCCGCCTTGACAATAAAATATGGTAATATAGGTAGGATTCCTCCTATCAAAAATGACCCAAACATAACTAATGCACCCCTCAATGGGTTGCCTACGATCTCTAAATTGACGCCGAGTTCCTCGGTTAGCATGGTCTTTAACCAAACTTTTTTATTAGAAGTAATAGTGTTTACAACATTATCAAGAACCTCTCCTTGAAATCCCTTTGCTCTGTATATCTCTTCTATTTCGTCCCTTTCTTTTTCTGGAACAGACTCAATTTCAAACTCTTCCCTTTTAATCTCTGATTCTAGTATTTCTCTTTGAGATTTCACAGCAAGGTAGTTTTGAACTGCCATAGCCTTCGCACCGGTGAACATTCCAACAAGAGCTGCCAGAATTACAACATCTGCAGATATTGCAGCTCCGCCAACCCCAGCTACTATACCCAATGATGTATTAACGCCGTCACCAAAACCAAAAACTAGATCTCTGATATAGCTACTCTCCTTAATGTGAGGTTCAACATGTGTACTATCCATATTATTTCTGGTAATTTTTCACCTTTTAATGTATATAACTGTA
>JARBAU010000271.1 GCA_029237525.1 Nitrososphaerales archaeon
TATCTAAGTACTTGGATAACGTCCTCCGGATATGTATAGAACCAAAGCAAATATTTGTCGCCAAAGTAGCAGTTGGTTGCCGGCAAAATGTCACAATCGATTGACCAATCTGAAGTTCGTGACATGGCGTATCAACGAGGCACCACTTATTCTGCTAGTCTCGTCATGGGTAGTGTAGATTACCCTCTAACCACAATGATTGCCATTGACAGCATGTCCCGGCAAAAACATAGTAAGCATTTTGCCGGCAAAAATGTCAGATAGTTACCGGCAAGATCACAACAAACCATAACGGAGTGCACTACTACGGCTTTACGATAAGTCAGCAGGATGTGAAAGTGTCATAAGTAGTGGATACCCCCTGACCATATAGTAATACAAACTAGAAAATACCAGTAAATATAATGTGCAGACAAATGCCATGCTGAGCTTGAGTCAGGCAGCTGAGTGGAAATGAGCTAGCTCGAATTTGTCCTTGTACCATACATGCATGCAATGGTAATGTGTCATCCTCTCCTGACTGCTTTGATTGCAACGGCCAGCATATGTCGGCAAGATATAGTAGGCATATGCCGGCAAAAATACACATCAAGCTTTAGGATTAGACAGGGGTGAGCCAAAATGCCAATATAACCTAAATATGTATCCTTGGGTAATAAGTAAGGCCACTGGCTTAGCTTGTGACAACTCGGGACAGTCTCAAGGTATAGCTAATAGTGTGCAGAAAAAAAACAGGTTGTTACCGGGAAAAATTCTTGATGGACTATTGGCCGAAACGGCAGACATGACAACGTAGATCTGCTCTTGTATTATGAACGTGTGGCATGATGCCCCCATCTGACAACCTTGATAGTGATATAGATAGCATATACCGGAAAACGTATGACAGCGCAAGGTTATGCGTCTGCCGACAAAGAATCACAACGGACTTGACTGAAGTATGAGGCAGTACTTTTCTCCTTGCATACTAATATGATCTAATATTATACGGGTAGTAATATCCCCCTACTGTGACATCTTTAGTATAACGGATAAAAATATGCAGGCAAACGAAGAGTATGGAATGCAAGTATGAGAAGACCTTTGGTGAGTAAATGGGGGCTCAGGCAGGGTTAATCTGCCAAACTACTAGCAATTTATGTCGGAAGTGCTTACTAGTGAAATATTCCGTGGAGCGCGATCGGAGGCGCTGACTGTTTACTCATCGCTACAGAAATCATATACTAACTGCGGATCAATATTATGTTCAAAAAAAAATATGGTCGTGTTTTTACTTCATCGTGTGTTGTATTTCATTACAGGATTTGGTTTATTTCTGAGCGCAAACGCAAATGCAACTGAAACTGCAGATAGTAACCCCGCTGTAAGAAACACTAGGTTATACGATCCAGGCGTTGGATATGACCCGCCGAATTCGGTAGTCCTTTGGCTTTCCATATATACTCCTGCTAGAGCAGGACCTATTGCCATTCCTATAAATAGTAAGAGCGCACCCACCCCTACCGAAATACCCGTAAACTCTTTTGGCGAGGATGATACAACCATGTTCCATGTTGCAGTTATCGTTAATGACAGACCACTTGCAATTATAGCCAAGTTTGCAGATATTGCGAATTCGGTAGAATGGAATGTAAATAGTCCGATCGCACCGATTAGGCTTACGATCCCACCTATAATCGTCGGCTTCATACTTCCAAATCTATTTATGATAAATGGAGTTATACTCGCAAATACCAGAAACATTACCATGAATGGCAGTTGAACATTTGCAGCATCTTCAGAACTACCTCCGAATCCTAATGGTATTGGGCTTCTAACTAACTGGACTACTGAAGGGTATATCATGAACATCGTAATCCCGGTAGCTACGAGGATGATATACGATCGTAGAAGGGTTTTGTGTCTCAGCAACCTCAAGTCGAAGAAAGGTGGTTTAGCCCTTCTTTCTACGATAACAAAGACGGACAGCGAAGCTGCTGATATTACAAATGCTCCAGAGACCAGTAACAGATTTTGTGGGTTTATTCCAATTTGTATAAGTGTAAGCGCAACTACGAAGGAGGATATGGTGACGGCAAGGGATACCACGCCTTTGATATCAATGGGTAACGATATTCGTTTTTTGTTCAGGACTCCCTCTTGGTCGATATTGGTAGGCAGTTTGTCTGGTTTCCTATTTTCTTTTACGAATTTGGCGATCATTAGTGTAACTAGGGCCGAAAAGGGAACTATAGTCAAGAAAGTTGAATGCCATCCAAAGTGCTGAATAATGCTAGCTCCTATCAAGAGACCGACCACAGAACCTGCTGAATATGCCGATCCAAACACTCCTACAGCAATGGCAAGTTTGGCAGGGGGAAAGGTATCTCTAAGAAGGCTAAATGCAGCTGGGACTGCCGCTAAACCGAAACCTTGTATTATCCTTGCAAATAGTAGAGACGATATATTATATGCAAGGCCTCCAGCAACTAGGCCCACTATATATGTACTGAGTAAAATAAGCAATATTTTCTTCTTGCCGTAAAGATCAGAAAGCCTGCCAGCAACAGGGGTCATTACCGCAGCTACGATCAAATAGGCACTGAATATCCAAGCGGCAGTTCCGTAAGAAATCTTAAAGTCTTTTATGATTTCCGGGATTGCAGGCAAAAGCATAGTTTCTGAAAAGAAAACCGTCAGTAATGTACTGCTAAGGATCGCTAAAGTAAGCCAGGCATAACGACCAACAATAACTTCCCTTTTGCTATCTTCCAATCCTCTGATATCACCTTCCCTTGCCATAGTTATTCAGTCCCTGGAGCGAAGAGCTTTTGTTGTTGCTGTGTTTGTCGTCGATCTTGTTGATCTTTAAAGATGCGCTCATATAATCCGTTTTCAAAATCATTGTCAAAGGCAGTTTGTCTCACCTTAACTAGTTTCTTGTAATCATCATCAACTAAATATCTTACTTCAGGGTCTTCTGAAGATACATTATTTAGGACAGTTTCTGCAACCAGATTCGGAGGAGAAGGGTTAATATTCATCAATGCCCGAACGCGATTCATGGCCTTTCCTGTGAAATATACAAATGGATAATCTTGGCTTGACATAATGCTAAAAGCAGTCTTCATATCTTCGAAAAGATTTGTCTTTGTTACTACAGGATTCACAGCTATATCCATACCGGATTCATTGAGATTATAGCTTGTTAATTCAGATGAACCTTCTAATGCGAATTCGGTGGTAGTAGCGTAAGCAGAACTACTCATCGACCCTAGAAGCGATGTTTCAGTCCCACTTTCGCTCGAGTTGGCTGTCACCAATGCTGCCTTCTTTATAGGATCAAATGCCTTTCTACGGTGATAGCTGAGATTATATTTCTGTGTCAACTTATAATACACCTTCATATCTTATATCATTCATTATGATCCTAATTCATTAAGTATTGGCATTATTTATCGTTGACTGAAGTATTACTCCAAATACTGGACACTATAATCAGAATATTGACTGAATCAGATAGCAATAAACTACAAGACGGTATTTTCTTATGTTTCAATATTTATCAATGACTCTATTAGTGTCTTATCTTTGGATTTATTTGTTGATAATGGCTTTCTTTTCAAAGCTATTCAGAAAAGTTATCTATGACAATCAGGATCTTACAAATACGCAGATCTGAAACATGGGTATTCAAATAGTATAATTACGGCGATCGATTCAAATGATTCAAAAGTCTAGATTCCAAGCAATAGCTACATTTTACCATAGTCCCACGTAGAAAAGAATTTTGGAGCAATTTCAATAACTACGTTATTTCCCTTTTTCGAACCCTCCGATATCATTTTTGCTATCGGATGATCGAGTGTTCCAAGATATTTTATACTAATTCTATTCCCGTGTAGAACTGCTTCGTCTGGATCTTCTACCAAATTTACTATGCCTTTACCCTTAACTCCCTTGTATGGTGTATTCTCATCATCTATAGAAAAATAAACAACTGGTTTTTTTCGAAGATTTTGAGTTTTTCTAGATAATTTTGAAGTGGTCAGTAGAAGTTTTTCTCCATCTTTATCATAGTAAAACCAAACTGGCTGAATATTCGGCTCCCCATTATCGTCTGTAGTGGCAAGTTGCAAATTCAATTTACTATCAAGAAACCTCTCAATCTCTTCTCTGGTCATACCTGGAACTTCTGAAGTTGCGTTAACAATTTTCATAATAATTTGAAGCCTTGCCAACAAAAAAGTATTTCTTTTCCAAACGCTATTAGTAATTTGATGCCCTTGTTATGATTGGCATGAAATCTATGTTATCATTGTCTTGTAGGAGCACGTCTTATCCTTATCTTACAGATAATCTGTTGTATTACGTCAATACTTGCTATCGCTTATTACAATGAATGAGGAGATTATCTTTTCGAGCAATGCATTATTGATTCTATCTGTAATCTTTTGCAATGTTGTAAAATGAGGGATGCGTGACAATCGTAGAAACGACCTTAGGTAACACGCATCGAACAACCAATCCACAATCATTCTATAACTCTTACTTTCATACTGTCGGATTGTAATCATAACTATGTGCTGCCATATTGTAAAAATGTGTATGCTTTTCCTATTATGGAATAGGGAATCCGTGCATGCTTCAAAACACGGAACATAGTATCTGCAAGTCTAACGTACCTTGATTCTTTCAATAGATTATTGGCATGTACTCTTACAAAGCTTTGACTGTACGATTTGCTTTCTACAGAGCCTTTGAAAACGTATTAATTAATACAGACATTTGCTAATAATAATTCTGTTCCGTCAATCCTGAGTTATCAGCTGGAATATCTCTTAATCGGCAACCTTTGTTAATACAAGGAATGTGAGACCTGATCTATCAAAAGTATTATAGTAATCATCTTTTACAGCAAATTGCTGTATCTATTCAGTCCTCGAAGCACGCTCTGCATTCATCTCGTATCCGTTATTATGATAATTAAAGAAACAAATATTTCAAAGACGATCAATCACATAAGATGGTATGGATCTTTTCTTGCCTATGACATGGACAATCTCACTCCATACCGTATCTCTCACGCCCTCCATAGACTTTACGTATTCAAGCACATCTAAAAGTTCTGCATTATCTCTCACTATTATCTCTGCTCTTAGATCAATCGTATGTTCACCTATACTTTTACCAACATAAACCACTTCCTCGCGTGCCAACAATTGGTTTGCAACTGCATCTGTTTTACCACTCATGGTAGAAATCAATAGATCTACACGTCGCCATCCAA
>JARBAU010000272.1 GCA_029237525.1 Nitrososphaerales archaeon
AACATGTTTTGGAGATCTTATAGGTTTTAAATTGTTTATATTATGTATCAACTGCTGTTGTTATTTCTGTATATTTCATTAATTGATTTCTCTATTCTCTACTATTTATCCAGTAACTAACTATCTATTTGGTTAGGTTAGGCCTATAAACTATACTTTTGATATTAACTATGGAAATGAAATCGTTATATGGAATATATGGAGAACATACCCAACAATCATGCCCACTGTACAATAAAGAGGTTAGAGAATATATATTGAGTCAGGCGCCAGATATGGAGAAAAATTGCACAAAAATATGGAGTGAAAGTCTTACATCAATTTCACTCTGGACTTGAACACACATTTCTTTGGGTTGTAGAAGCAGACAATGCTCATTCAATAGAGGATCTCATGGCTAGAACTGCAGGAAGATTTAACACATTAAAAATAGTACCCTTGATAACTTTTCAAGGTATAATAGAAAGATGTAAGCAAATAGAAGAAGGAAGATTCTTCTCAGATACTGCGGGATAGGTGATTTGGACGCTGAAATATCAAAGCCGGCCAGAGTATTGTAGTCGACGCTGGTGGTAGTCAAATAATCGTGCCACAAGTGAGTTTGGTCTCACTTAGCTGGTAGTGGTAGAATGACTAGCTTACTTAAGTACTATAATGTATAGATGAGTGGTGATTCCGATGGCTTCTTCCTCTTCATCCAATCAAAAGGTTGCAGTTGTTACGGGTAGCTCAACTGGTATAGGATACGAAATAGCCTTAATTTTGGCAAGGAATGGCTTTCTTACTTATGCTACAATGAGGAATATTAACAAAAGTGAGAGTATAGAATCGATCGCTGCGAAAGAAAACTTGCCTATCCATATTATACAACTTGATGTTTCAGATGATACATCAGTCAAAAATGCAGTACAAACAATATTGTCTGAGTCAGGACGTATAGACATCTTGGTAAATAACGCAGGCTATGGACTTAGTGGGGCCTTCGAAGATCTTGCAATGGATGAATTAAAAGCTCAATATGAAACCAATCTGTTTGGATTGATAAGAACAACTCAAGCAGTCCTTCCGATTATGAGAAGACAAAAATCAGGAACCATTATTAATATTAGCTCTGGTGCTGGAAGATTTGGTTTTCCTGGGAGCTCGGCTTATGTTAGCACAAAATTTGCAGTTGAAGGACTAAGTGAATCTATGTCATATGAATTGGAGCCATTTGGTATAAAAGTAGTTTTAGTTGAACCAGGAGTCATCAAAACGAATTTTGCAGACGGGATGGTCGTTGCAAGAAAATCTCAAGATCCAAAATCTCCATATTCTCAAATAATCCACAAAATGGTTAATGGCTTTGAAGAAATGATGAAAAATGGATCTCCTCCTGATCTTGTAGCAAAAGTAGTGCTTAATGCTGCTACAAATGAGAATCCTAGTTTAAGGTATTTAGCTGGAAATGATGTAGAACAATGGATAGGGACCAAAAGGAACATGTCTGATGAAGAGTTTTATAGAATGATGAAACAGAATCTGAAGATATAGAGCATTATCCATATAATCCTCCTCTTTTCATCCTATCATACTTTAACAAAATGATATGACTTAATCTTTCCCAATTTTAGCTTCGATTTTTTCACATGCATAAATTTATTGTTTCCATCTGCTTATGCTGTTTTTTACGTGACTCACTAAATGGTTGGTTACTGTCTAAGCCGTATATGCAAAATTCATGTGTTTTTTGTTCCTAAGTTTAACATATACTGAATTATACTCTTTTTTCTTGTACCATTCCTTTGCTATTGATCGCACTTGAAATATCGATTTATTCAAATTAGTTTGCTTGATCTCTTCCTTCATCGCCATTCCTTCAGCAAGTATTCCTCGCACATCTGAATATCCCATAAATTGGAATTCGCTGATTGAGAGTGATATTGTATGCTCCCGGCATCGAAATGATCCATTATCGTCAACACTTCCACATGATACCAAAGTCAGAGCTTTTTTCCCAGCATTAGATATGAACATCTGGCCATCAGTTCTCTTCCCAAATGTAACTCCTTTTTGCATCACAGAATCAAACCACGCCTTTACAATAGCCGGCATTGAGCAATTATACATAGGAAATGCTACTACCACTATATCTGCAGATTTCAGTTGAGCAGCCATTCTATCCATTTTGGATAAGAGTTTTTCTTCATTCGGTATCAATGTTTGTCCCAGGATATTTCTGTTGATGTAAGCTAATAAGTTGTTGTCAAGCAACATATCTGGCACTTCGTCTAATAGATCGAGTTCCTCAATATCAGAATAACTGATTTCCTCTTTAAAGGCATCGAGTAATTTCTTGGTATTAGATTGTTCCTTTCTTGGTATGTATTTTATAATTAGAGTTTTCATTGGAATACCCATATCGACTGTAAATATTTATCCTTAGGGGTAGTATTACTCCAAGAATCGGACATCTTTATTGCCAATTATAATCTAATATAACAAGGGATAACATCAGATGGAGAGACAGATACTTGATAAGATTGATCTTAATATTCTGGCCACTTTAGCAAGGGATTGTAGAACCTCTTATAGCAATATAGGTTCATTGACCGGTCTGACAACAAAGAGTTTGAAGGCAAGAGTTGGGAATATAGTAAACGGTGGAGTTATAGAAAAGTTCATAGTTAAAGTCAATCCTGCAGGTTTTGGTTACAGAATAGCTCATGTTCTGGTAAGGACCAACAATGGGATAACTAAAGATAATGTCATCCAGCGCGTCAAAGAATTTGGAGATCTTGCCTATCATGTGCATCATGTGGAAAGAACTTCTGTAGCTGCAATAGTCATCAATAAATCATTGAATAATAATGACATTGAGAATACCTTACTATTAAAATACAAGATCTGATATGAAGACCTGGTGGTTAACTCGATTGAATTCAGACATTCAGGCTTACTGAAGAACAATTATAGCGTATAATGTCTCTTTTACTCCTTACTTGAAAATTCTGAAAATTTATGAATCACTGATTCGTGAAATTCAAATTACAAAAATCCATTATGCAGTAGCTTAAAATCAAATTATCATATGGCTAATGAATCAGAATCAATCTCTAATCTAGTGATAAAAGATCTTGACGTGATCGTTCAATATGGACAAGATAGAATAGACTTATCCTAGCAAATCCAAAATTACGATTCGCAGTTAATTTATTCACTTCGTTCGAACTAGATTACTTGTTCTCCTCTCTTGTAAGTCGGAATATCTACCGCATCAAGAACATCTTGGATAAATATCTTTCCCCCTTGTGCCCCACGTATTTTATCTCTAAGATTTGATATTAAATCTTCAACTTGCTCGTTTTTGATGACTACCTCTATTTTGGTTCTATCTATGTACTCTGGTGCTGTGGGTTGGTAGCGGGATTCTGAGGGGTGTGTAGCAGCAACAACAGGATCTTCCTTTACCCTTCCACTTCCTTCTATTTCATAATGAGTCATTCCTCCAACGTTTAGATCTATCAAAACATTATGGATAGCTGGCAACACTCCATGTGGTACAATTATTTCAATTTTTTTCATATTTGCAGTTTCAATCCATTCTTCTAAAAGGTTACTTATAAAGAGTGGCTTAATAGCATACCAATCGAGATCTGGATTGCTAATGCAAGATATCACTAGCGATTCCAGGACGATAATAAGATGACTGAAATTGTTACTATGGATTATTCTAAATCAGAATCTATTGTTGAAGCTTAAATCATGTGAATAGACTTTTCTTGATGATGTTACCTGCGCCTAATATGACCGAAGTTTTTGTTTTATTGACTCCTACATTATAAATACTAAATTTGAAATGTAAAAATAAGTCTAATTCTCCAGATCGAAACTGATTTACTAGTAAGACAAGAGGTCTGTATATCGTTTGTTCTTCCCTGGAGGTAACGACCTTCGTATCTAATCCCACACAACTATTATGACGAGATGAGGCGATTATTGTATAATGTATCTTTCGAGCTGTTCTGATTTAACCTACTTTGTATATACCTCACGATTCAAATAATACATTTTTTTTTAATGATAAATGTTTATCTATCGTTAAATTTAGTGCTTGAATTGAAAATGGCTTTAGTAGAAATTCATTAATTTTTAAAGCTTTGATATTCAAAGATTGCAAATCATTAACTTCAAATGCAGTCATCAGAAAAGTCTTGATATTGGCTCTGA
>JARBAU010000273.1 GCA_029237525.1 Nitrososphaerales archaeon
GATAACTGCGTGGAGCTGAGAACCAATGACGTTGGAGTAGCTCCGATCATTAACGAAAATAAGAACGATTCCCGCAAAGTTGATCGCTTTCAAGTATATTTAGGTGGCGGTCAAGGGCAACAATCTGGCAAACCTACAATCGCAGCTCTTGGCGAACCGTTTGGTATATTCACCGAAGAAAATCTTCTTAAAGGCTTAGATGCTATCGTAAAAGTCCATAAAGAATGGGGAGATAGACAAAACAGGCACTGGGCTAGGCTAAAATACGTAATCCGGATCAAAGGAATTGAATGGTTCACGGAACAGGTAAAAAATATTGCTGGCAATATTTTTGAGTCTCCAATATTAGATCATGATTACGGAAAAAGGAATCTACACTTGGGATGGATAAAGCAAAGCGGATGTGCAGGTCACAATACGAGCATCAAATGGTTGTATGGTGCGTTTATAGAAAATGGGAGATTAATAGACGGGGGACAGAACGGAGATTTGAAGAGCATGATCGGGTTTTTGGTAAACAAGTATACTACAATTCATCTTTACACTACCCCTAATCAACATTTGCTATTTTCGAATATTGAAGATAACGAGAAGGACGAATTTGAGAGGGATATGAAGCAATTCGGTTACGGTCTTCGCAAGAGACTTGCCAACATTGGAGCCTCGAATGGAAGCCCCTATTCCAAGCTGAGAATGTTATCTGGGGCATGCGTGGGGAGGGACACGTGTAGGCTGACATACACTGATTCAGAAAAGTTCGAACCCAATTTAATAGACACGCTGGAGGAAAAATGGGGTGATTTTAATGAATCTATTGGTGTTACTGGTTGCGAGAAGCAATGCTATAGGCCTGCAACAAAGACAATAGGTTGGGTGGGCACCGGCTTTAATCTTTACCAGTTAATTGTGATGGGAACTGAAGATGGGAAACATCAGGGAGGACCACTTGTGGACCCAGATACCAATGAACAGTACCTTCATTTTGTACCACGGAACGAAATCAAAGTAGTTACAGACGCTTTATTCGAGATGTACTCAGAAAACAAATCCATAGAAGAAAGTAAGCCTGGAGGAATGGGCTATTTCTTTAGAAGGATTAATGCAAGAGGAATAATATCTAATCTAAAATCAAATCCTAAAACAGGCAACTTAATGACGAGAACATTCAAAGCATGACGAAGATAACAATGGATTTATACAACATATATTTTTGTTTTCTTGAGTATAGTGGATTATTAGAATTGTCTTTTTTGTAATAGCTATCAAATGTTACTGTTTTACCCTCTGTTACATCTACACTAACGAAAAGTAATCTAGGCTGTCTTCGGTCCTATCGGGTGAATATTTTCAGATCCCACATTAGATTGATTTTTGGGGATTAATAATAGACTGTTTATAGAACAATAATCATGACCTTTAAATAATTTGGTTCAGGAATGAGATTTACAAAGACTATACAAGGTATGCCTTCACACACTAATGGGGGTAATGCTCAAGCCCCCATTAGGTTTTAAAACTTGGGTCTAATGGCTTACCATAACTTGTTAGTAGAATTAGGCAGTCATTATTCAAATACGATTTAGCCGTAGTATTGTTGTCTTTACGTGTCTGCCTTCAATGCCATTTGCATGTCACAGAAAGTAGGACCAACATTCCAAAGTCATAGGAAGATGCAAAATCTCTTACTACGTTCTTTGACGATGCTGCAATTGTTTGTTGTGTATTTGCCATCGAGGCAGTACGAGTAATTTTATACAGGAACTTACCCGTAGTCCACTTGATAGACATAGACGATTCATCTTCATTGCTGATTCAATCTCATAATTAACTGGTAACTTATGGGATTAAATATTCTACCAGTGGCTTCAGACGAATTTTTCAATCATAGCTCCATTCCTGATATCAGTATGCCAAAGATGGAAGAAAGGGTGTTGGTGGTTCGTGGTAGTGACCAATCGTCATGAGATTTACGGCCAACCAATTTGGAAGCCATTTTTGAGTAACCCGGAGCTAATCCTCTGCATCCTCTAAAGGGTGTATTTTGTAAACCAAGGATTGACAGTCACGGATCAAAGGTTTAAAGTAAACCAGTCCTAACTGGAAATCTGATGAAGTGTGCTGTAAATGATGGAAAAGAGGCAGTAACTATTGACAACATCGACAGATATTGCTATGAGCATTATCAAGTTTATAATATGCTCAAGAGGCTATATGCAGGAAATTCCATGTCTTGGAAAGAATATCTAAATAAAGTTTTAGACGCCAATTTCAATGAATCCTGGAAAGTATCGCTAATAGATGCTAGTAACGGCAAGATCTTAGATATCGTTGCTAATGTGGCAAGAGCGGAATTGCAAATGAGTACTTGAGATCATTTTTAATGTGCATCTCTTATGGATATAACGATTAGTTTGCGCCAATTCTTTTCTCCTTTGCAATTATAACAATCTAAAGGCAGCGACTTCTATAGGCTGAGGAACTGTAGGTAGAGGGAGCCCGCATATTGCGGCGTCTATTAATACTACAATACGTGTTAGCAATGTTCATGAATGAAGAATGAACATGCAAGACAACTGAAAAAGGATTACCCCCTTTAGCGAGATGAAGAATATACTAGTCTATTGATTCAAACTTTCTATACAACTAAGAACCCACACCAAAAATAGATAGAGATATAGCTTGAGGTAGTTTTCCCCAGACATGTGACTTGCGATAGGGTCAAGTATATTCCGACCATTAAAAGAATACCTGACGAATTGTGGGATGAAATCAGATTAATACTTCTACCTGAAAAACTAAAGGATACCATAGGACGTCCAGCAGTATCATTTAGGAAGGTATTGGATGGCATTTTGTATGTTTTTTGGAATGTCTTAAGGACTGGATGTCAATGGAAGATGCTACCGAAAGAATATGGCTCTGGATCAACCTGTCATAGACAATTTCAACAATGGACTGGATGTACGGTATTTGAAAGATTATGGCCAAGACTGCTAAAAGCGTATGATGATGTAGTAGTAGGAATTCAATGGAACTGGCAATCTCTTGATAGCGCATTTGTAAAGTCACCTTTAGGGGGAAATGACTGATTGGATCTAATCCTACAGACAGAAGCAAATTAGGAACAAAACGTCATGTATTAACTGATGGACAGAATATTCCATTATCTAGTGTTAGGACTGCGGCCAACATCCATGATATGAAGGCTGCCATAAGCGTACTGGATAATATCGTAGTTAAAAGACCATCCTCCAAGATTAATAAAAAGAGATAGAACCTCTGTCTTGATAAAGGATATGACTTTCAGGAGATTGAGAATAGCGTTATAAAGAAAGAATATCTGCCAAATATTAGACATAAAGGAGAACGAGTACTAACTAATCATTTTCATCATCATCCTTCTATAAGATGGGTTATAGAAAGAACCAACTCTTGGCATAACAGGTTCAGAAAGCTTTTAGTTAGATATAAAAAGAAATCAGAAAACTATTTTGCCTTAGTATGCCTGGGTTGTTGTATTCTTATTTAAAGGAGGATAATTTTAGGATAGGCTCTAATTTAAAATAACCTTGCTATTTTGAATATTAGTAACGCTAGTAAATAAGTTGTTGTACTTGTGATATAGTCGAACTGGTAAGACCTGATGAAATATACATTAAGCTACTTTAAACTAAATAAAGAAGAATGTTATAGGTAATAATTGTAGGATAAAAATACCTTCTCCACTTTACTAAAGTCTAAATAAATCAAGTGATAACCACGACAAAATGAATAAATCGATTGGCGTAATTGCTGTTACAGCCGCTACAATCTTGCTGCTTACTGCTACAGGTATGACGCAGGGGGTATTTGCTCATAGTAGCCACCACCATCATAATCATCACCACAACCATCATCATCACCACGGTCACGGACATGATCATGGAAGCAGCAGCAACTCTCAATCACTAGCACAAGCGAACGATTGTGGAAACGGACCTGGAGCCTCACATGTCAATTGTCAGAATCTAGGGTCTCAGATTCAAGGAAGTGGTAATGCCGTTAACGTGATTGGAAAACAAGGATAAACGATCAATCACTCTAATTCCTAATTTTTTTAGAATATTGTCTAGTTCATCATGCTATTCTAGACTTTGCAGACGTGATAGCTGTGATGGCTCCTGAGGCAGTGCCTGTACTTTTTCTAAAAGTTTAGAGGTAATTTCTTGTAGATTCGTTGCAGTCACTACCATGGGTTTATTATCACTGAGGTCCATGGCACTATCTCTAGAGCCGTCACTGCTGTCACCATGATTGTCTGGATTTACGTTATTATCGTAGCGGTGAGGCATTTTAGACTCGCATTGTACGCTTTCCATAACAGTTTTGAGCCTGTCTTTACTTGATCTCTTCCTTATATGGTCCAGTTATTCTTCTAATTTATCTGGACTAAATGTTAATTAACTTCCTCTGTTAGTATGCCATTTAGTAGTTCCAAATTTATTATACGAGAGTCTTGTAATTGTATTCTCCTATGAATTCCAATCTACAGTATACACATACTGGAATGCTTTAGGTCAAAAATTAGAAATAGCACCTGAAAAATTTAGCTAGAAAAACTGATTTTATTATATTTATTGTGTGGTCATATTACAGGATCAAGTGAAAAAGATTTCCTATATTTTTGTCGATAGTACATGTTATTTGGCGCGAAGCAACACCTTGTATATTCCAGTGAATGTACCGTCCCTCGGCCTCTCCCTTTGCGGCTCTATTGTTAAAAAGAACTTACGCTCAAAATGATAATCGAAATGTTCCAAAATGAACAAAATGAAGATGGCAACAATGATATCTTAGCTAAAGAGATCGAATCATGGAAAGACTTTAGATATGCTCTAAGGGAAGAAAATGCACTTCTCTTTAATGAGATGCTTTCTGAATGTAGACAAAATAAATACTACATCAGAGCTGCTGTCTCCAAAGGAGAAAATTATTCGGCAGAATCATTATTCATGATCTTAGTATTGCAGCAGCAAAAGATGATAAATGAATTGATTGCTAAGGTGACGGAAATGTGAAAAGTTACAAAAATAAAGACAGTGGGTTATGTCGGTTCAAATTTTCCTCCCACAAATTGCATATCTTATACACGGTTATTATTTGTTGATCGGTCAATCTCCTCAGACGTCAGAAGAGCAGATATAAATAAAACTCGGAATAAGCGGACAATAGTATGGAGTTCGCAATCGCTATTCCTCAAACTTATTCCGATCCTGCTCGTATTCAGAAGTTCTTGAGACGAGCAGAAGAGTTGCCATTGATTGCGGCATGGGGCATTGAACAAGTTATCGGGACTGCTTCTGTTCTTGAGGCCGTGACGACCTTGACATATGCGGCTGCGGTCACGAAACGTTTGCGTCTAGGAATCGCCGTTCTGCTAATCGCTCAGCGGAACCCCATTGACCTAGCCAAAGCCTTGTCATCGCTTGACGTACTTTCGAACGGACGGCTAATTGTTGGTGTCGGACTTGGCGCAAGTACCCAGTACTATCCCGCTTACGGACTGACGCCTGAGGGCCGCGTCACTCGCTTCCGCGAAAATCTGGAGATCATGAAGCGGCTCTGGACAGAAGACAAAGTAACACTCAATGGTCGTTTCTCACATCTTGAGAATATTTCGATGCAGCCGAAACCAGTCCAGAGGCCGCATCCCCCAATCTGGTTCGGCGGACATGCCGAGGCCGCTCTGCGTCGTGCAGCGGAGCTCGGAGACGGCTATATCGGCGCGGGCTCGACACCGATGGATGCTTTTTTGAAAGACATCAAACAGCTGCCCGCCGACTTTCCGAAAGCAAAGCGGTTGTATTTGGCTCTGGGAGACAATCTATCTCGCCTGCGTGAATGGTTCGGGGCCTTTTATCATAAGCCAGAACTGGCAGATCAAGTCGCGGTATGGGGATCGCCACAGCAGATTGCAGACCAAATTGTCCGCCTTAGAGACGCGGGCGTGAACTATATTCTGTTAAATCCTGTCTTCGACGAAGAGGCCCAGATGGAGCGCCTATGCCAGGATGTTTTGCCTCGAGTGATGTGATTGAAAAAGCCAAGATACTACGTTCCCATGTGATCTCAAATCTTTCGCCTGAGCATTCGCTAGGAAAATCTTTGCCAAAGTGCCACATCGTGACAGTCCAACTATTATGGTTGGGGATATCTAACCTTCTAATTACGTAAAAGATCTAATAAATACCTCTTAATTTGTTGTTATGTTATAATACATATGGCATCATGCCCAATTTGTAAAAAGAAAATGAGTGAGCATTCCGAGTTGCAAGATAAAATATGCAAAATGATCACGATAAAGCAGTTTGCAAATTACTCTCCTGGTTATGATGTTCAGTTTAGACCTTTCTTCGAAGAATAAGATCAAATACGACTATCTGGGTTATGGGTTTATGTGTATAGGTGAATCCTTAGATATATCTCCATGCAGATCTATTGCTAAGTATCTCAATCACATCATGAATCCCATTTTTGTATTTTCCATTATAATCTGGGCAAGAGGATGCTCAGTGATGGAAAGGGAGTAGTAACATTGCCTGAATCATCGTAAGCATCGATAATGAAAAATCAGTAACTATTGTTATAATTACTAATATACATTATGAGTACTATGTTCTGAGTGCTCTCCACGCCGAAAAATAGGAGTATGAATACCAGTAATAATATGAACCAGCTAATGGTTTCCTTCAAAGGATTAAAATATGGAGCTTTTGCTGGTTTTATAGCAACTTGGTCTATATCTTCAGTGATCGCCTTAACTGAAATATTACTCGGATTGAAAATTGGAACATTTTATTCGATTATGGGCATTAGCTTAGGAGTTAATAATATCGTGGCTGCCACAACCACCGCCTTTATTCTTCATCTTTTGATTGGTACTATAATAGGGGCGATACTTGGTATCATTGGGATCAGATGGAAAAAGATTCGTATGTTCAATCCGTACAAGAGTGCATTGGTTGGCATGGGAGCTGGTATTGTAGTATGGCTAGTATTGTTCCTTCCAATAACTACGTTCCTAGTTCAGCCGGACATTAATTCCATTACTACTATGTTGGCGATACAATCGCAGAAGGTGCTAGTATCTGAAGATATAAACTTGTCCATTGTAAATATTACCTTATTTGCAATTGCATTTCACTTGATATGGGGTGCGATATTTGGATTTATTATTAGCTCTCTGCTTAGAATCAGGCTTTTTAGAATAAAGGAACACTATAAAGATATTGTTAATATTGATCCCAAAATCAGGCAAGTTGCAATTTGCAACTCAGAAGGTAAGATGATGTACACTCGTCACGATCAAGGAGTAGAGAACTTGCTTACCCCAGAAGAAAGCAAAAAATCACTTGAGATGGCCATGACCGCATGGAAGGTCCGCAGCGAACTTTCGCACAAGATAGGAAAGGGAAGGTACGTAGTCGCAGAGTATGAAAAAGTAAAGCGCATTACTATGCCATTTGGAGATGATTATCTCCTGTATCTAACTACAGAGACCATAGCGGATCATTTTAATATAGTCAACAAAATCCGTAAATTAGAGGCAGGACTAAAGTATTCCAATAGATGAATAGATGAATAACGTATGATATATCCTGGATTCTTCTAGACCTAGTTTTTAGGGCAAAATATGATGACATATGGTATCTATTAATCAAAATATTATTTATATGACCAAATTGGCAATAAGAGGAAAGCTCTAAGGCAGCCAATATGACTATCTGCATCACTTGGCGTCCCTCATGATATACAGCATGTTAAATTCTATCGCCAGCTTCGAACGTCAATCTATACCTACGACGCAGCATTTTCGATGACATTTATAATCAGGCACACCGCATATCGTATTATAATGCCATTTCCGGGGTTAAAAATCCCTATAGTTCTATGTGTTAAACTTGTTGCGTATTAACGGAATTAGTATGTTGACAAACACGATTGATTACTCTAAACTTTGCTGTCCTGTCTGATATGCTTCCAGCAGATCTGCATTTAGCTTGTCGAAATCTATTGTAATACTTGATCATCGCGCACTCACATCTCAAGGGAATATAGAATTAAGGGGTCCTATGTCCAAATGGTCCATCTGTACTTTCTACAATAGATCTGTTTTATGTAACAATGCTTGATAAAGCCAAGAATGAGCTAGGCACTGATGCATTTGGCAGTGGATTTGTGATGATCTGTGGCAATGAATTCAGACGTAGTTGGATTCAATTTCTTAATCGGATTCGATGGTTGTTCGTTGGCAGGGTTCCTAATTGTGATTACTCTTTTGAAAATACTTCGACATAATTATGTCATTCCATTTCTACTTTGGTAGGCGAGTATTTCAGATTCTGTCGTATTCTAATCTGACATTATATTCGTTCCATTACTACAAAAATCGTCAAATGGAATAGTATTTTCAGTCCCTTTTACCCCGCTCCAATAACCTCTCACAGATATATCAGGAGAAGGCACATTGAATTCAACGCACTTACATCAAATATCTTAGATTAATGTTATCGGATCTAGATTTATTGAATTCATATTAATAGTAAAGATGTTGAAATTAAATAAATTCTTTTTATCATCTGACAAATCTCAGTCGTATGAAATAGATCATTACTGTACACATAAGTTTTAATATTCAAGCATAATTAAATTCATACAAATGTTTCTATTGGATATTCTAAAGCATGATACACACAATGAAAATATTTGTGATCTATGTGGTAAAGAATTTTTGAATTATAAGGATTTGATCGCTCATGCAAGACACGTACATCACCATCCAATTGTGAAGTGCCATGAGTGTGGTAAAGAATTCATTCACGAAAAAGATAGACTTCATCATATCAGAGAAGAACATCTAAAAAAAATAGATCATCGAACCCATAAATGGGAACATACGAAAAGAGTTAAGGATCCACAATCAGACGTAGATGAACATATGCATAACTTTGGTGATAATTTCTAAATCTCACTTTGTTTTGACACTAGATGTCTGAGTTCTTTTGGTAGGCCTTAACATTATACCTATCTGACTAAAAGTACATGGCAATAAGCATATTATGTTACATCATTTCCGACACTTCCCATCATTAACCTTTTTAGTTCGTTCCTCCCTTCCTTCCAAAGACTATAAGACCTCATTAACAGAATAATTTAAAATCAATTCGCTTCAACTAAAGCTCCAGTCTTTACATCTGTCAGACCAGCATTCTTTGCTAACGGTCTTACTTTGCCAAACCAATATTCTACTTTATCTCTAATGTCAGCATATTTGGCTGAGTTTTAATGAATATTCTGAACTGTCTACGGGAATAAGTATCTTGCTTATCCGAACTTCAGATCTTCATTTAACTTTTTAGTTGTCGGTTTGAAATGAGTCTGAATAAAAAGGGATTCTTAGCACAAGTGATTTAACATTCCTTCTACCTATTTTTGGACTCTTCTAACAATACCAATCTGTAATGCCGCTGACAATCCATCGACTACTACCCATGCCTCCTTTATCTTGTTGCCATCAAAATGAAAAACAGTCATACCGATGGTTTCAAATTTCTTATGTGTAGCTGGGATGCCACGAAATTCTTTATCATGCGTTCCTTCAACAACAAAAGTGGAAGCAACTTTACCAGACTCAGCTATGCTATCTACCATAGTAAACTGCATATCAGGAAACGCAGCACGATCTGAGGAAATCCATTTCTTAAAATTTTCAATTCCTTCCACATCTTCACCGCGAGCGTGGTATACAAAGCCAGGTGTCAATAGATCGTCTATATTGTCCAGATTTCTTTGGTTATATACGTCATCAAAAAATTGGCTAACTGTTAGTTTAATTTCTTCAAGAGACATCCTTAAGCCTATTAATATTAGTCAGAATTTAACTGTTTTCTAGCAATATTGGACAAAAAAATTTGTCTAACAGAACCAGTGGTTTCATAAAACGGATTATAAGAATAGTTTCATTATTATTTATTATTTGATTTTGAATATATTTGGAATACAATTCCCTTAGCATAGACAAGTCAGGATATACTATAAAATAGTGTTCGCGGTAACCTGATTGAATAATTTGGTTCAAAGCCTCATTTACATGACACTTCAAATCTGAGATCTACATCTCATCAATATAAGTTGGACATCATTATATAATGACCTACATATAGGTACAATGTCAATTAATGACGTGCGCATTATAGGGATCAAGCATGACTTTGATTGATTTTCCCTAACATATCATTTAGCTTGGAAATAGAAAATGGCTTTTGAAGAAAACCATCTATCTCGATAGATTGCAAAATACTGTCCATCTCCCTATATTCAGTTTCAAATGCAGTCATAAGTATCACATTTACATTTGGGTTGAGCATCTTTACTTGTTTTACAAACTCATAACCATTCATATTCGGCATCCTGATGTCTGAAATTACAACTTCATAATTGAATGGTTTCTGTTTAAACTCCTCCAGGGCTGAATACGGATTTGTAAATGAGACCGCAGAAAGACCTACCTTTTCAACACCGATCCTAACTAGTGATGCGATATCAGAATCATCATCAACTATTAGTATCAAATCATTTATCAGCAAATATAGTATTATTTATCACTTCCTGATCTCTTTTTGAAATAATAGAAATAATATAAAAACAAGCAAATTAATGGAATATACTCAAGGAAATGATCCATAAACACCTATGGACGTATTATCGTACGAATCAATATACATTATTTGGAAGTGGATATCCTAAGTAGATATAGAATATAACTTGAATTGGATGGTGCTAATCTGTGATCAAACACTGAGTATGCTGAACTTCTGATGTGGACATGAACCTGGACAATTCCCTTTGATTAAGAATCACTGACCATTCTTACATACCAGCATAACAGTCATATTCAAAGTCGGCATTTTCCGGAATTCCTAAGCCACTTTACAGACAGAGGCTTTGAAAACGCCTATATACTAGCCTTTCCGCTTAATTGATCAAATATGAATGCTCTAAAACTTTCGGTGTTGGTTGGCTTGATGTCCATAGCAGTCATTGCGTCATCTGCTGGTACAACCATGTCTCCAACATTATATGCCCAATCGAATGGTGGATCCAGCACAGGCAAGAATCATTTCGTTGCAGTGCTCAATGGAGAAAGTGTTATGCCTCCAGTTAAGACTGATGCTAAAGCGAAGGCAGAACTTGCCTTAGTAGGCGACGGAAAAACTATGTCCTACAATATCACAGGTGGACCTGTGGATACGGTCAAAGACGTGACAGTATCTCATACTACAGGAGGAAGAGTAGCTGACATAGTCGTCTTAAGAAGTGCGACAGAGAAAGGTTTAAGTGGTCAGGCGAATACTGCGAGTCTATCAGGCAATTTCACCGCTTCTGATTTCATTAATGGACCCAAGGATATGGCAGCACTCGTAAAAGACATTCTCTCTGGAAATGTGATTATAAGGGTAGACACGCTTAAATATCCACTAGGTATAGTGGCTGGAGCAGTAAAACCGAATCTATAGTGTTATTTCAAAAGACCTAACACATTCTATTTATTTTTCCATTTTAAATACATGCATATCGACTGCCTCAGAAAATTTTATAACAGGGAAAACCTATCGACGTAGCTCAATCCGAGATCGAGCATCAGTCAATCACCTGTCCATTCTGACAAATCAGATATGATAGTTTGAAGTTTACTACGAGCTTGGGCTTTATTTTAGATAAGTAGCAACAAATCATTCTCACAGAAATATAGAATATTATTATATTTCAATATTGACAATACTATGCTGAACCCTATAACAATAATTCTGCCTGTTTCTTCGCACATCACGGAAAATGTGTTAATGGTACCAACTCCAAACTAGTAATTTGGAAATGATAGGCCCACGATCTGACTGCCAACCAGCATTTTTTTATACATTGGATCTATCATATTCCAGTATAAATTATCTGAAATCATTGTAATCCACTGTCTTTTCAAAGATGTTATAGTGACAAAAATCAGTCTCTAAAGCAAGCCAAGATGCTGTTCTTAAGGGATAAGGTTGTTTGCCTGCCAGATTAGTTCGGCCATGAGTAGTTACCTCAGCCGGCCCAGTTCAGCTAACTACCTTGAAGCATGAGATACTTATGCAGCCACACGTAGATTGGCAAATAAACTATTTAGAGACGACAGAGACTATGTGAGAATATAATTTCCATTTTTGGACAATTTATGTAAAAGTAACGAATTGGTTTGAAATCAATTGGGGTGATATATGTAGTAAACTGTCAAAATATCGGTACCAACCTCTAACTGTGACCGGGACAGAAGATGTTGCAGTACCAGCATCTAATTCACAATTGTGGTCCAAAAAATACCAGGAGCTTGGCTTGTATAATTAAATGGAGCAGACCACTGACTAATGTATCAATATCCGAAACAATTTAGTAAAATTCTAAACACTTTTTGGAAACCGGTTCATGATCTGTTATGTAGTACATAGATTATGTTTCCGATCGCAGGATTTATAAAACAAATAGTACCACGAATAAAAATGTCGTGACCAGCATATAGTTATTCAATTTATCAGCAGTTGTGATTCAACAAGGTATGAGGATATAATTCTTTGACTTCTGCGACCCGATCCATGCAATCTGGTGGTAATTAATTGTTTAGAATGGTTTCAAGCCGATCAAAGTATGCATGTCAACCAGGTGCAAAATGTAAAGTTGTCGAATTCGATTTGGTATGGCCTTCGTATTTGCAAGGCCGAGATCTTTATCTCTCCTCTTACCTCACAATGATTAATAGTTAGAAAGGTTGGTAGTTACTGAAGCTATGACAACGGTCACTATACTTTTGATCCCTTGTATATTTATAAACATACTCTATATATTAATGCCAGTATGCAGAAAATAATTCCATGCTTATGGTTTGATGATAAGGCAGAGGAGGCTGCAAAGTTTTATGCCTCAATTTTCAAAAATTCAAAGATTGGTGACGTTACCTACTATGGGAAAGAGGGGTACGAGATTCACGGAGGAAAGGAGGGTTCAGTTTTGACTATGGAATTCGAAATTGAAGGACAAAAATTTGTGGGACTCAATGGCGGCCCAGTGTTTAAGTTCAATGAAGCCATTTCATTTCAGATTCATTGTGAGACTCAAGAAGAAGTAGATTATTATTGGAATAAACTTTCTGAGGGTGGCGATGAAAAGGCACAACAGTGTGGTTGGCTGAAGGATAAATATGGAGTCTCGTGGCAAGTTGTTCCAATAGCTTTGATCCAGATGCTAAAGGACAAAGGCACTGAGAAATCAGAGAGAGTCATGAAGGTAATGCTCCAGATGCATAAACTCGACATAAAAACTCTAAAGCAAGCATATGAAGGAAATTAGTGAACAGTAAGGCCGTAGCGGATCTACAATAGAGAGAGGATGCTATAATTAGACTGTAGAAGGTAGCGCATCTAGTATTTTATTTTAATAAGCTAAGTAGATCAATGCCTAAAAACTCTTACCTATAAAAAGCGTTATTTGGCTTGGTTTTTATACGTTTATGCCATTCTATTGTTTCATTTATTAGTCATCTTCTAAAATATCGCTTTAGTAATGAATCGCAAATGTTATGATATTTTGGTTTTGGAGTCAGTACCTTACCTTTTACCTATACCTTGAGTAGATGATACTTCATTGAATGGAATTATCTTTCTACGTTCGAAGCTCCAGAGGAGAGTCGCAGAAGCTCAAGTGGGTGTAATTTTTAATGTCGACGGTAGTATTATAACCTTTATAGATCAACTAGTAGTATTGAATCAGGTTTCTGACAGTGTCAGGATAGTCGGTAAAGTTAAGATAGTAAATGCTCAACTAAAAGGGCTAGCCAACGAAGTGAAGAAATTAGGTGGAATTCAACTGACATTCGGTTCTTTTGGAGATATTTTGGATATTGGAGAGGGACAAAGAATCACTCATGAGCAGGAAAATAAAGTATCACCGGGCATTCGTGTGAGATAGATTTGTCTGACATTGCTCAGAGATACTGGCAATTCCCCCAGGACTATATGACGTATCTTCAATATAATTAGAATACTGCTTTGAACTAAAAAGTGGGCAGCTTATTTAGAAAGAGTGAAAATAATAATGACTGATTTACAGCGGAGAATCATAGATATTGATTGGCAAACTGCAACGCAGAACTTGAATGAAAAGGGATACACCGAGGTGTCACAATTTTTACCAATTCAGAATTGCAATGAACTTATTCGCGAATATGATAACTCTGATCTGTATCGAAAGACAGTAACGATGGAAAAACATCGTTTTGGATTAGGTGAATATAAATATTTCAAATATCCTTTGCCTGAAATAATTCAGATCCTACGGCTTGCAATTTACCCTAGGCTTTCACCTATTGCAAACACATGGAGTAAGAAGCTAAACATGAAAACACAATTTCCAGACAGATTTGATGATCTTAAAAAGCTTTGCAGCAAAAATAATCAGAATCAGCCCACAGTGCTTGTTCTAAAATATGGTAAATATGGATATAACACCTTGCACCAAGATCTATATGGTGATGTATTTTTTCCTTTTCAACTGGTTTTCTTCCTAAATGAGCCTGATGTTGATTATACTGGTGGAGAATTTGTATTAACGCAGCAGATTCCAAGGGCACAATCAAAAGCTATCGTTTTGAAACCGCGTAAAGGAGATATGTTAATTATCACTACAAATTTTATGCCTATAATAGGTAGTACAGGTTATTACCGTGCACAAATGAGACATGGGGTAAGTGAGGTACACTATGGGAATCGGCATACACTCGGCATTATTTTTCATGATGCCCTAACTTAATCTCATGATGCCTGACAATTGCATTAACGATATCAAACTGAAAGTTCGGACCAGGGGAAGCATCTCAGCAAATAGAAATAATTTGACAGCTTGATTCATGTCAACGGATTGCGCTTTATAATGTTGATTGTTCAATACGATTTTTCGATTTAGATGCAATATCGACCTTCTCGGAAATCCCTGTGCCTGCGAAAATGAATCAAATCGTCTAGCCTGTATTACAATTGAGGATAGCGCAAAAATCTTGATACATCTATCTTATGCATATATCCTACTCTTTTTACATATGCGCAGTTGCGATGATATTGCTGAATATGATACTCTATACCGGCTATAAATTCATCCATACATTCATATAATTTTTAAGATAGGTTAAAACTAATATTCAGTTATCTAATTATACAAAAGTATCTTTTTACATTTGGGTGTACTGTGACTAGTGGGCATGTGCACGAAGGCCGGTGAATATGAAGTCAAATTCAGCTCAGCTCAGCTCAGCTCTACACTTCAAATTTTCTGTAATCGTTTATCGGCGCTTGTAGTAGTAGTATTTCAATTCATGAAATCATAGTTGAATTTGCAATTAGCATACATTCTAGAACTGTACTTTAGCTTTTATGCCATCAGAAATTATTTAGATTGATATATAGTCTTTACTAAGAGAACTGAACACTTTATAGAATATATATTGGTTTTATAAGATCATTCGATGTTCATGTAACCGATTTTATTCAGTGTTGTATAATAAGATTATATGGAATTACGTATTTTTGTAATTACCTCTTGATTTGAGGACATGGACTCTAAATATATACAAAGATATCTGTCATTTCTTGCTGTTAGTGAAGTTATAGCTATTTTTAGTAACCCATGGATTTGCAAAAGTTCAATTCTGTGAACTGAATCTGGCTCTTTACTGTCCGAACCTTGCATATCATTTTTTATGCTCTTTAATGCACCCGCCAAGTAGTTTGTATAGAAAATATAATTCGTATTGTAATGGCAAAATGTAGTAGATGTAGAATTAAGACTATATTGACGATTTTCTCTTGCTTCTGCAGAAGATAGTTGGGTAAATCTACTTTTGACGAGACTGTTATTGATTTTATTATCCTTACACTGCTTTCCTGTAATCAGTTTTCCGTTAGAATCTAAAACAGCAGCAAACTTTACTTCTTTGCTTATGTCAAGAGCAACAAGACACATTTCATCAAAGAAGTCATATTCTTCCAATTTTTGACGTATATGATTTACATAACGATATATTAACTATTTGGAAGAATATTATATATCATATCTATATGTGTTGTTTTTTATACCACAGACAAAATATAATTATAATAATTCTGATAAATATAGAAATAAAAGTGAAATATATCTCGATTCGACTAAACGTGGAATGCCATGTTACAAAGATCATCAAAAAATGCTGTTTCCTAGATATATACTGACTGCCAAATGAAGGTGTTAATATATTGTTTACTATATATCATTAGGCGCGCCATATAACGTGTTGTATAGACAAGAGATAACGGAAATCTTCCTTTTTCACTTGATCCTGTAATATAACCACACAATAAATATAATACTTTCAGATTTTCTAGCTAAATTTTTCAGATGCTATTTCTAATCTTTGACCCAATAGCATTCCGGTGTATGCGAAATTACTATTCAATATTGCATCAGTATATTTTGGAAAGGCAGAACTATCAATACAAGAACCATGCATTGGAAATACCATTTTAGGAGTGAGATTAATAAGTCTCTTGGTTGTTTGTCTTACTGGTTCTTCGCTTGCGAATATTCCAGCTCCTCTATAGAGATTAATCATATCTTTTGAGAGATCGTCAGATGTCACAGGCTTGTTGTTGTGCCCTGGCTGTATAAACAAATCAGAAGGGAAAAGTGACTTTGTAGTTTCCTCGAAAATCATCATGCTATCCCAATGATGGACATGTGGAGTCATAATAAACTTGAATATCCTTTTTCCTGTCTTTAAAATTTCATTGTCCCAAAATGAAACATGGTCAACTGGAACATTGTGCCAGCCAGTCAAATTTAGTTTTGAAGACAAGTCACTACATACTAATTTTGCATCGGCAGAATCAAGGAACGCCATCCCACCCCATTCATCACTCTCAAAATGCAAAAATGCCACGTAGGCTAATTTTTGCAAAGGAATGACTTCTTTTACTTTCTCTTCTATTTTTTGGTACATTCCTATGGGACCGGTGTGAATAAGAATTGGCCGTTCGTCATCAATTAAAAACTGGTTAAACGTAATTCCATATGTATCTACAAACCCTGCTATTCTGTATATACCATCGGTAATTTCCGAGATTTTTACCTCAATGTCTTTGGCTGTGTAATATGTCTTGCTAACTTGCGGCATTACCAAGACGAAGTGATGTTAGAATTGAATAAAAGTGTTAGTACTTTTAAGATAGATCTATCACTGCTTCGTCCTTGTCTTCCAATTCAACTACGCCATCGTAAACGTTCTTCATATCTGGTGACTCTAAACATCGAATTCAAGATTCATGCAAAAGATGTATCCAAATCCCGATGGAACTTTGAGAGCGAATCGCTGCTGAGTTTGTTTTCACTTATATGACTTAAATATGAGATAATCTGTGATGCTTAAATTATATAATTCGTTATTGAAAACGAATTACTCGGGTTTTATCTAGACGAATCGAAATATGTATCAAATTGGTAAATATATGACTTAAAGTTATAATTCAATTGACTTGCTGCAGATTCAGTTTTACTGGATCTACAACAAATCATAATTGTCTGAAAGTACGCACTAGAGGGTTCAATTTTTTATGAGTTTTTTCTCATCTTGATCAAATTGCTTTCTCTAA
>JARBAU010000274.1 GCA_029237525.1 Nitrososphaerales archaeon
AAAACTGCACATTTTTCTGAGCTTTGCAGACTTGTTTTCATATTACCACAACATTCAATAAATTGCTATATATGAAGTTTTTAATCTATTATAAGGAGTTGAATTTACCCTGTATGTAATTGAAATAATGAGTTGTTATTTAGACCATGACGAAAAATTCATAACCCTTAAACTTCATTTTTTATGTTGGACTATATTTGTAGGCTGTTGATCAATGGAATATCCCCCATTGTGGATTTGGGCCATAATAATTGGCATTATTATTGGAACTAAGTTTGTTATTAGATGGAATGCGACAAAACTAATATCCAGAGAGCATATTGATTACCATAACCAAAACGCAGGTATCGAAAGTAGGATAAAGAAAGACTCCGAGAATTATAATAGTAATAAAAAGGTCAGAAATATCAGATCTTACAAGTACGGTCCATTTCGCTTGTACAAGCGCCGTTTAACTCCGAAAAAAGATTAATCTAGGAGCCCATTTTAATGATTATGTTAATGGCTTAATCTTTTCCATGGTCATTGTATATTACAGTAAATAATTTGGCATAGCAAATCTCAAATGTGGATAGATACTATTAATTGGAATCGTATCGATATTTAGATTTGTGTGTTTCAGAAACATATCATGACTACGCTAATATTCCAGAAGTACTGTCCCACTCGACTTGTTTCTCCGGATAACGCAGAATTGAACCAATGAATTTTGTTCGCTCTAAAAAAAAATATTAAGACTTATATTAAATCTGACTTAAATAGGCTGGAATTTCCAACGTGTAGTATTAGGAACAATCATAATGAAATTTGACCCTATTTTTATCTGAAACTTATGTAAATAAATGGTTTATCTTCTGAGTGCCTCCAATGGCGATAATCGTGATGCTTTCCATGCCGGAAACAAGCCCGCTCCTAAACTGAGAAAAGTGGATAGAATCCATACATTAAATAAATCTCTAGGTACGAACACCGGATCAACATGAGAACCCCCACCACCTTGAGCACCTCCGCCCTGTCCAGGAGCGTTAGGCGCAAATCCTGAGGTCAATACGTAGGCTCCGCCAATACCACTAAGTATACCAAAGGTAGAACCAAGCAGGCCTATGAATAATGCCTCGGTCAGGAACAACGTAAGAATGAACCTACTTTTAGCACCTATGGCCTTCATTGTACCTATTTCCTTCGTCCGCTCAGTGACCGAAGTGTATAGAGTAGTAATTATTCCGACAGCTCCAACAAGTAATGCAATAAATGCTATTGCTACAGTGAACGCACTATTACCACTTTGGAATCGTTGCCTAGTTTGAAGAATAGCCTTAGGGGTGATTACGCCAATATTGTTTCCGTATAAACCTGTAATCTCTTGCTGTACAGTACTCACATAATCTGCAGACAAAGCAACTACAACCATCTGATCATATCTTCCCGCTTTGTGAAATAATGAATTTCCAGTAGGTTCATTTATTATAACTCGGTTATCAATTTGATTATTCCCGGTCGGTTGCATTATGGCGCTTACTACGAAGCTCTTGGATTGTTGTTCGGTTTTGCCAGTTTTAGAATCGACGAAGGAGAAAGTTGCCTTGACTGTCTGACCGACAGTAACAAAGGGTGTCGCTTTTCCGGGAGGATTGGCAATTGTATCCCCTAATACCATTGCTGAAGGATTATTGGACTGTATGGAGGAACCTTCTGTTAGCTGAAGAGAAGGATCAATAAGATAGATTTTTTGAGGATCCATAGATAAAACCTGGGCGTTTAAAATATTACCTTGTGCATTCAGTTCTAGCTGCCCTTGATATGATGGAACGACATCTTGCACGTATGGAAGGCTTTTCAATCTATTTACAACTTCAGAGTTTAAATCAATAGTTGGAGTGCTCGATGATCCGGCACGAAAGCCATTTTGACCTGAATTAACAAAAATTACATTTGGAGCTAAGCTGTTTAGTTGTTTATTTAGGAATGTGGCCTGACCTGCGCTCATCCCATTAAGAGCTACCATCAATGCACTTCCCACTATTACCATCAAGATGGTCAGAGCAGATCTAGCCTTTCTATCATTGAGGGCGTCAAATGAAAGAAGAAATATTTGCTTGAAGTTCTTACTATTGTGTTGCCGATTGATGTTGAAACTTTGTTGTGTGGTTTGGATGACGTCTCGTTTCCTACTATTTGTTACTAATTTACTAGCTTTGTTAGGATGTTTTTTGAACAAGGCACATAATATCCACCTCTACCAGACTTGCTATCGATAATTATGTTTATAAATCTAGGGTAACGTTGTTAATCGAATATTAGTTACTGATATCATTTCTTAGTATAGATGCTGGTAGCTTTGTGTTCTAAATTCTCTTACTATTGTATGTTTTGCGATACATTCGTCGAATGTATCACACTTTCAAAATTTTGGACAAAAAGTAGATCTTAAAGAAGATTACTCGATCATATATGAAAATAGAATTTTTTCTATCATTTTGGTGGCAAACATCCAAATATCTGACCACGTATTTTCCTTATCTTGTATACTATTGCCTATGAGGTATCATATTGAGTAACGCAGCATCTGCATTTGCATCCACTTAATTATAAACCGATTCAAATTTTCAAGTCCTCTAATCAGATTCAATGTATCTATGTGTTACTAGTCGTAGATTCTATTGAGCCATCAGACTCTGGTTCTTGTTCAGAATTACTATTATTTTTAATCTTTCTTTTTTTTCTTAGTTTTCTTACATCTTCAAGAATCTCTCGGAGCTTCTCCTCAGAAATCTTTGATATTTTGGCGTCGCATTCTATACCATGTGCTTGCAGGACTTCTTCGGTCAATTCAAGAATTTCGGGCTTATGTTGCTTCTCTTCGGTCGATAGCATATCATGGCTTAGAAAACGGAAAAATGCAAATTCACTCATAATCCAAGTCCCTACTCTAAATATGTATTGAGAAACTAATAATCTCTTTGATGTCGTATTAACAAGAGAACTTCAAAGATACATTGAATTTCTCATTGCTCCCAATAGTGGACGTAATAAATAAGGATAGATTAAAGTCTTCTTGCGACAGGATATTCATTCAATTCTTTTGGACTAATGACACAAGATTCTGAGCTTAATCCTTGTCAAGTCCTATCTTGCTGTTGAAAGTTTTATTATATCAATTGTTAGATGCATTGTAGTACTGATTTATCACTCGATTAGCTGTGTATATTTATAATTCTCCTAGTTTTAAAAAAGGTCTGAATATCTAACCTATCTAAATGCTGATATAGTATTATGATGCTATTACTATAGAGGACAATATGGCACAGTTGTCTGAGCGAAATAAGGTAAATAGTCATATAGAAAGGGCGAAAAACAAGATGGTCGAATATTCTTGTGGCTGTGTATATTTATTCGATCATCAGATCATATTGAAACGCATTTGCCAAGAGCATGAGACTCAGCTGATTACATATCACGGCTGAATTTATTTTTTTTCGGATATAAGGAAAATTTCAAGTCAAAGCAAGTATCTTTGACTCGATCACAGATTGGATGAATATAAACTACTCCCAGTAATATGAACCTCACTATATTTTTTTGCTAGTCGGAGGAATTTGTGAACTATTCTAAAAATTGCTTATTAAATATCATTACTGACGATGACTAACATAATTATGAATTGATGTCGATAGATAGAATTATGAATAATCTAGCTGTAACTGAAAAACATGTACACAGTCGAAGAACCGAATCACTTCTGGTAATCGTAGCAATGATTCTGGCAGGCTTCATTGTTGTTACTTTCATGACTTCAATAAGTATCGAGTCGGCATTTCAGCAGAAGATCGATTTAATGGGGCTTAAACACGCATTGGGCGATAAGGATAACGATCAAGGCAAACAAATGGAAATCCTTCCTTGTAATAAAGAACATGAGTGCCAGACTTCAATTTAGTGATTATCTTCTATAGCAGATCGTTCCAGCTGAATTGAAATTAAACTCACTATTCTTCATTACTACAACATATAGTAAATATTTGGTTTAACTTAAAAATGAAGTACATTTAAGCATGTTTTGGACTTTCAAGAACTGATACTTCAGAATCGTAATGTCCATAAATCGCTATGAAGAGTCGTTGCTATATGTCAGTATTAAAGAATTCTCTTTACCCTTTCTTTTTTGTTCCTGTCAAGTCTAGTTCTTAAGTCATTTAGGAACTTGGACAAAAGTAGTGATTCATACGTAAATTAAGGGTGCTTGCTCGCACTTCCTTTGAGCCGATTTCAAGGTACAAAGTAACTCGTATCAGAAAGGCGATGTCCCTGAACATACCAGTACAGCTATAATGAATAAATCAGGATACGATACCAACCGAGATTATACGATATCAGAAAGTGCATTACTTGTCCAGATTTCAAATAATATTGTTTTGGTCATAGAGATAATCGCTATTGTAATCATCACGGGGATAGTTGGGTATTTCCTAGTTATGTTTGCAAGGGTATCTATTGCGAAAATTCGATGCAAAAAGGTATCTTTTAGTCTTCATGATATTATTTTTAGATTCCTAAGGGGACTGCTAATCTCATTAGACTTTGTGATAGCTGCAGATATTTTTGAAGACGATTTTTGATCGTTCGATCGAAGAGTTAATTACCCTTGCCATCGTAGTGACCATAAGATTACTTATGAGTTGGTCTCTTTCCAAAGATTTCGAATTTTATGACAAGAAAGAAGACGAAAGTCCCATAAATACTTGTGCATGAGTTTTAGTCGAACCAAAATGGATACATTCCTGCCAGTAATTTCCTAATTCAGTTACATTAGACTTGATAGTTCAATAAAATTAGCTAAATAACTCTACCAATTACTCGCGTTGATAAACCTACAATATTCGGAGTCCTTTTAAAATTAATTCTACATACGTTCTTGAAACTATGACCAAAGATAGAATTGAAAGAGATTGAGATACTGTAGCGGCCAACTAGATCCAGCTCACCTCATCCTATAATATCAAATTTCATTAAACAATAACCTTAGATATAGTATTCAGTTCAGTTATACTGAGTAATTAACCAACAAGTTTGTGGTTCAACTTGCGACTATAGATGTATCTAATTATTACGTATTAATCATAAAGGAAGTTAGTAAAACTATTCTCAATCCCTACTGACGTAGAGGTAACGATTTCGGAGATAAAGGACGGAATTTACAGTCTATAAGGATTCGGGAAAGATTACGGCCTAACATGCGATTAATTTCTGATTAATGATATATATTCAACTCTAATCTGCACCTCCCCCCTACGACGCAAACTAACCAATCTACTAATATATCGGGAGCATTCTATCTACAATTATAATAATTAACATGTCAGATGAGAATGAATTCATAATTGAAGGTGCAAATAATGAAAACTCCAATTCCAATTCAGGTGAAGACGTTACAATCATTGAGGAAGTAGTTGAGAGTCCACAAACGCAAGAAAGCTTCGAGATAATATCTGAAGACGCAGAGAATGAAGATGTGGATAAGCCGATTGATTCTGAAAACCTACCTGTAGAAGAGAGCATAGATGAAGTTAGGATAGATAATGATGGTTTGATCGAAGATAAATCCAAGATGGAACCCCCTCCTGCAAAAAACAGAAAAAGGGGTAAAAGGAAGACACGGAAATTAATTGACTCTTCGGTGGATAAAAACCTTGAGACGCTGGAAATCTCAAAGGTTCAGGAAAAGGCTATCGAGGAACTTCGAAATCATATTGCAGAGCGGATAAAGATAAACGAGCAGAAGCTCGACAGAGTCATCTCATCGATTCACCCCATTGAAAAGCATATTCACTCAAGCGAAAAACAGATTCAATCGACCAAACAGATTCAAGTCCAAGTTAAACAAATACAAAAACAATTACAACAAATGGAAAAACAGACAAAGAACTTGTCATCCGAAATTATGAAAAAAATTGATAAGCAGATTAAATTCAAGCTTCAAAAAATGCCAGTTAGGGATATAAAACCTAATAAGTCAAAAACTAAGCGGATACAAAAGACAAAAACTGCGAAAAAGTCTAAAACGACTAAGAGAAAAAGAATATAAATCTAGCGGTGAACTCGAGTGTGATTTAACAATCACAACATAGCATTAAATGGAAGTAACTGGGAAATCTGCACCTTTATTGATAGTTGGTTATAGACTTTATCGGTTTTAAAAGTGCACTTCAGTTTGCATCTATTGCGATTAATCTAATGGCTTTTTTATTATATTAAAGTCAGCTAAATCAAACTTGTTGCTAATTTGAATTCGAAGTTTGTAACTTCGTGATGACTTGAGCAGTAAATCTGTTAGTGTATCGAATATATCACACGATTGCTGTTTCATATTCACTGCAAAAATGCAAAGTCTATTTGAACAGATCAAAACAAGGCAGTGAAAAAATATGTTTCTGCGTACTAAATTCTCACTATTGAAGATTTGCAACCGGCCGTTGCAGATTCGCCTATGAGAACGATCTTGAACCCGAAATCAAGCTCAAGGGATCTTTCGAGTGTTTTATTAATATCTATTTGTAGTTGTAGCATTCGGAATATTTCGATTTCAGAATGAAGTGCACACTTTATCATTCACATCAATTTGAAAGTGTCGATGTTATTCTACCTCTATTCCAGGGCACTCTATAAAATGGCCATTATAACACCACTGGCTAGGGGCGCACCAAGTTTTAGCACAAAAACTACACGTCATAAATGTCCCTGTTTTATTGCCACAATAGTCACACTTAGCGTTAGTGTTCATTTTGAAATCATCCCGATAGATCCTCACTCCTTGCATTCCTCCAGATCAAGTACTCCAAATAAATCGCTAGAATAACATACTTGATCTTTCATGGTAGAAACTTTACGGAACAACATAAAGAAGCACTCCATTTGGTTAACCCCAAATTAGTTCATAATCTGTATATTTTGCTACTACCAACACAAATGAATCATTAGTCACTACATAACGTATGATCGGTATGTATTAGATAAGTGATGCGCCTTGGCACAGCATTTTAAGCATAACATAAATTTTATCTCGAACTAATTTAGTTTTTGCGGAATATTTATCGGATTTGGGATAAGTATTCACTCTCTGAATATGTCCTGTACAAATAAGACAACTGTGGTTACATAAAACTTGCAAGCTATTGAAATATGGTTGTCCTCTACGTCGAATATCAGAAAAGTACAATTGAAAGATAATGAACATTTTGTGAATAACAGCCTGAACCAGATAAACTGGTGTTTCATATTGTAAAAAAAGAGCATCAATGCCATATCAGACTTAAGCAGCAACCACGCCTCTATATCTTCAATAGTCTACCAAAAGATTTAGGTCCGTACAGTTATTATCACACTGGAGTTTTTCACAATGATATCCATTGTCTATCTACAAGGGATTCATCTGGCTTGGTCGCAACAAAGCCATTGAGACATTATCTATAAGGTTCTGAGTGAATAAGGCATTGCAAAGAATTGTGAATTGTTGCTATATGATAAGAATCTCATATTTGGCAGATTAGTGTTTATTTTCTGATTTATAAGAGAAACATATTGTTAATATTCATATTGCCTATTCTAATGTTCGATTATCGAGTCTTGATGTGAACACTAGATTCTTAGAAACAATAAATTCCCTTATCAAATCATGCCTCTAATTTTCCCATTGTTCTCCTTAATACTACTTGAAAACAGTGATTGACACTCATCATGGAATTTATAAACATCGACACCCCACGCGGCATGAATAGGGGCAGCTAAACTGGCATAAGTCATCACATTGGAAATGGCGACTAATATGACGGAACGAGCTCGCATAGCTCGAGTATATAATCCTCCTTTCACATTTACAAAGTCAACAATGACCTGGATTAATTCTACTTGACAAGATCGTATATTTGTATACAAATAACATGATTTATCATGGCAAATTATGATACAATCACCTTTTGTACAATTTTCGTCGCAAGAGATTGGTCAATTATCGTCTGGCAGAGTAATAGATCTGCTTCAGTTGCATCAAATGATGACCTGGTTTAGACGGCATTCACCATAAAAACGACTGCTAGGGAGTAACAACGCAAGAAGACTAATCGATTGTTATCGTAATATCTGACCTTCGAGTCTTAATTTAAAAGTGCTCCTAAAATATGGTCCATTTCATTTGATTGTGCGGCTCGTCAAGTATCTTCAGTTTGGTTTGAGCACCTGAATTTTTGGACTTCCTTGTACAATTGTATCGCCTCTTCCCCGAAGGCCTGTATTTTATACTGAATATTGCCAACACAAGATATTTCTACAAAGTAATATTCAATCCCATCCTTTGTGAAAAATATTCCATTAGGGCTAGCAATTATGGTGCAGCAACACTTACCAGTTTCGTAGGGGATCAATACGCCTTTTTCATTCTGGGGACTTGATGACATAAGCTGGTGCAATGCATCAACACTGTTTTTGTAATGGACTTCTGATGAAATTGCTTTGAGTGTCATGCTCGTTGTATAACTCCACTCGAGAGAGCCTGGAACAAATTACCTTCATTGTCACAATTAACGCGACTCCTTTTGTCTTTAGGAAAGAGTCCATTCCTATAGATATGCAGTCGAGTTTGAATTTTCAATTCAAAGCGGCCTACTAGACCCATAATTTAATGAATCCAAATTGAGGTAGATTAACTAGACTACATTTTGTACATAATAGATCAAAATATTTTGGTGAAATCAGTCCGAATTATGCGTCCTAATCATCCATGTTTATTGATTCATCGATACTTTACTGTGCGCAAAGCCCCTAACATACTATGAATATTATCTCTTTGTATGTCATCACCCTGAATCATTTGAATTTTTATGTTATAGAATATCAGATTCAATAATTAATCCTTGAATGTTTAGTTAATAAAAAGATGACATCGCGCTCATCTAGGATTTCAAACCAGATACTTATCTTCTTCAAAAGGTTGATCGACAACACATCTCAATTTATTTTTCTGTAACACAGTAATTCCCTATTGTTGAACCATTGTTATAAATACGTAGTTTTGATGGGTGTCACGAGTACAATAGAATCAAATGACGAAAAATTGAACTGCTCTTAAGAAATTAATTTAGCCTAGCTGGTTTGATCTCCTAGCACTAACATAATTGGAATGCAGATTCACGTAGGCAGTAAAACATGCCGTCCCAATTTTTTTGGTAGATATAATATGGACAGAGTCTAGATCATCGTTATCACCCTATATGAATTTGCCAAATGACATAAGATTTGCTACAGTCAGTCGATTTTAGGAAATTTTAGGAGATTTATGTAGAACTGGAATCTAATTAGTCCATTTATAGAGCAAGCTTGTTCTCAATAGTTCTGCTCATTTGGAAATACTTTCTTGACATATTTTGTAATGGCGACATATTGTATGATCAACGAAAAGAGAACCACTCCGAAAGTTAATGTTGCGATAACGTCTTTTGAATTATTATTGCTTACAAATTCAATTGGCAACGATGCAACGAGCGCCACTGATAAAGCTCCTCTCATTCCCCCAAGTACTACAATATGTCTCCATGCTTTAGGAATTTTTTCTCGTGTAAATGTATTTATTAGAGATAAAATAGGATACGTAGAAATTATTCTTGCTAAGAAGACAAAACTGAATACTAATACTATTAGCCCAACATTTTGACCAATGTTTACAATATTCATGCTGACACCCAAATAAAGAAATGCCAGCGAATTAGCAAGAAATGCAATAATCTCCCAGAAATTGAATACTGTAGTACGAACTTTGAGGCTCATGTATGCCTCCCGCTTTACAGTAATATTTCCGAAATATAATCCTGCTACTGCAACTGCTACTAATCCTGATACTCCAAGAGAATTTGCGAGTACGACCGAACCAAACACGGTAGCAATTGTTAACGCAGTTTCAGAGAAAGGATCGTTCATTAAGGAATGCATTTTGTTGGTTGTTATGGCTATAGCGAGTCCAACTGCTGCTCCTCCAAAAAATATAATAACAAAATGTTCTGATTCAATAATAAGTTGTCTAAAAAATACTCTTATTTTTCGAACCTGAATTATCTTTTATTCAAAGATGGGAATGCAAGAATGTCATAATGTATTGACATTTATTTCGAGGGATAAACTAACTGTTCGGTAACCCTGCACATGCAAAAATGTCAAGTTTGATGGAAAATAAATTAAAGCTCACGTCTTCTGGGAGTTCAATCTATCTTCATTTCTTCACCACATTCAGGACATCGTATGTCTGTTGAACGACAATATTGCAAATTACATTTGTTGCATCTTACGACAATTCCGTCTGCTAAGTAAGCCAATGGAATATGGTTGGTTTGCCCAACATCTTATCGAATTGATTATGAAAATCTTTGGGCACGACTATGACTGTCGGTAAGCTATGATGTCATCAATGTCAGAAAGTACGACAACTAATTTATCGCCCTTGTCAGATACCTTTGCAAAAGAATCACCGTGCCTAACCATGATTGTATACTAGAAATGAATCAATGAAGGCTAAATAAAATGGAAAGAAATCATTTTCCAAGAAATCGAAAATGCATCCAATGCTTTCGTTATCTTGTTTAAAGGAGAAAGCATTGGCAGAACGCTTGTAAAGATTGCACTGGAGAGTAATTATCTATCTAGTCATCTCTGGTTTAGGTGGCTGGCTGGTTGCACAGTGCATGAACGCCAAGTCCAATAATAAATATATGACATTTACCTAACTACAAGGAACAAAACTATGGACGATAATTGGCATGGTAGAAACTATATTTCTTCACGTTGTCATTTCCCTTGCTATACTGTTATTTACTGCTAAAGTCTTTGCAGAAATCTTTCATCGTTTAAAATTACCTGTTGTATTAGGTGAATTACTGGCTGGTATCGTAGTAGGCCCTTTTGCTTTAGGGACTTTTGTATCATTTGATGGAAGGCCTATCGTCATTTTGAATGAAACTATTAGAGAGATTGGTGAACTATCAGCAATTGTAATTCTATTTATTGCTGGTTTAGAAATTACTCCTAGGGAGTTTCTAAGGGGTGGAGCTGCTGCATTTACTGTTGGCTCTGTAGGCGTAGTTATACCATTCTTTGTTGGTTACTATGTCTTTTCAGCATTCGGAATACATGCTCTAGAATCAATGCTTGTAGCTACTGCTCTGACTGCGACTAGTATTGCTATTTCAGTACAAGTACTAACAGAATTAGGAAAAATGCAGTCTAGTGAGGCAAGATTGATACTAGGTGCAGCGATTGTGGATGACATTCTGGCTATTGCAGTTCTTTCTGTAGTGACTACGATGGTTCAAACAGGTAATACAACTCCAGAGATTAGCAGCATTGTGTTTCTTGTTCTAAAGATCTTGGGATTATTTGGTGCCTTGTTAGCGGGTGCTGTCTTGATAGTACCTAGAATACTACACGTGGAAAATCTATGGAAGTCAAAGGGTAGTGTAGAAGGTATAGTTACAGCATCTTTCTTTGGTGCTGCTGGAATCGCTGCGTTTGTTGGTCTTTCTCCTATAGTTGGAGCGTTTGCTGTTGGTATGGCTGTTGCTAGTACTAGAGTAATAAATAGAGTTAGTGAATATGTGGACAAACTGGGGATTATCTTTGTACCATTATTTTTTGCTATAATTGGGGCACAAGTTGATTTAAGGGGGATTAATCTTAATGTGCTTTTACTTGCTGGTGGGATACTTGCTGTTGCCATTTTGACTAAATTGGTAGGCTGTGGACTTCCATCAATGTTATTCCTAAAAAATAAAAGCAAAGCAATGAAAGTCGGAATTGCAATGGTATCTAGGGGAGAAGTTGGGCTTATTGTGGCAGGTGTAGGTGTGTCCTCTAAAATATTGACATCAGATGTCTACACTGCGATAATAATTATGGTTGCTCTTACAACAGTTGTAACTCCTATATGGCTTAAAAGAGCATATCAAAGTGAAAGAATTCAAGAAACTGCATAACATCTTACTAGGCTTTTTATGCTTTGACAAGTAATTGTCATATATCTGTAAGTTATATTGTTACCTATGTTAGTGAACTTATCACTTAATCGCATGCCCCAAATACAACTAATATATCAAATACTAATTTGTTGTAGTCTTACATTTATCTCATAATGATACAGATATTGGATTGATGTAT
>JARBAU010000029.1 GCA_029237525.1 Nitrososphaerales archaeon
GAAGATTATATATAGTAGCCTGGACAACTTCGATATGATTTGCCACGGCTTGGTAACAGCAATTTTTCAAGGTACGACATGATGTATTTTGCAATTTGTAATTGTCGAGTAACTATGTTCTAAAGAAATACGTAAGATGGGATTTTTGGGCACTTGAATTTGGCTTCAAGAAATCACAAGTGCGATAGGGTTAGATCGGATCTACAACCAATCAATTTATTAATAAACTATAATATTTCTCTTGTTTTTATTAGTCATTTTCTACCTAAGTCTAAAACCTGTCATAATTTACGAAAATTTTGATAATTGATAAAGATTAGAAGATGGTTTCAAAAAGAGCCTAGTAGCGAATATAGCAGAAAGCAATGTCATAAATCAGTAATAGGATCTGGAGTTGATAGGATCTTATTCTATATGTTCGTTAGTTCATAGACAACAGTCCTTCATATTTTCAAACCAGAGCCACAAACCATTTATAATAATAAGATTTTCATCACCAAGGACAGTATGGCTCACTCTCCTCGTCCTCTTACATCTCGCGAGTTCAAGATTATGCTGCAAACCAAGCATTTCACAAATAAGATGAAAGGAATTAAGGAAATCTCCAGTCTTATCGGGAGTATAGTTGAAAAACAGGGTGGAAAATTCAAGGCATCAGATAAATATAAGGAAGAAGAAAGGACAACTTGGTTCTTAGATACCAAGGCCTATGAGTTATACCGCGATAAAAAATTCCTTCTCCGAATAAGAGAATCGAAAGTGTCTGGGCTATATGAAGTAACACTGAAATGTAGACATCCTGACAGGTATGTCTGTGCGTTGTATGATCTTTCCGTTGCTGAAGATATAGAAGCTAAATTCAAGGATGACTTCAAAACCAAATTCGAGGAGGACATAGTTACAAGCAAAATGACCGATGGAAGTGCTACTTCTGTCAGCAAATTTTCTCTTTCAGCATCTTTTGAGGATAAAGAAAAACCAAACTTTGGTAAAATCAAAGACTTAATTTCTTTCTTTCCTGATCTAGAATTAGAAGGAATATCTTCTAACGAACCGCTTACTAGAGTAAATAATTTTGAAGCTGTAGAAATTTCTTCAAAGCTTGGGACTATAACATTTTCAGGTGACGATACTGAGATCGAGCCAGAGCTTAATCTATGGTATTCAACGACTGAAGAAAAGCCACTCATAGTAGAATTCACGTTTAAGTGTAAAGCAGCAAAACAAGACAATGACAAAGATAAGGACAAGGGAGTCTTGCTAGAAAAATACTCAAAAAAGCTTGTCTTGGGAGCAAGTCACCTTTACGAGTCGCTGCAAAAAGATGATAATATTTTAGATTTAGACACTACAAAAACAAAAACAGACTACGTTTACTTGGATAAAAAATAATTGGAGGACTGTCGCTTGTTCACTCTAATCATCCTGACACAAGCATAAAAATGCCATAACAATTGAATATATCTCCAACTGAACCACATTTAGAACTATACCTATTGAAATACTCTGAAAAATTGGGTCGAGGTTAAACGACTGTGATATTATAGAAAGTCCGTGATTTTAACTCGATATATTGGCCTACGATGTATAAATACAAAGAAAGAAACATGATAAAATATTAATTCCTAGTCTGGAACAGTGTTTGTTGACATAGAATAAAAATTCGTGATTTTAGTACAGTAGTAAAAAAACCTGATCACTGGATAGATCTTGAAATAATTACTAGCACAAATTGTATCCTGGTAATGTTTCCGTCAGAAAATAAAGATAAATAACTTTCAAAAGGTCTCATAAAAAGATGATGTTTATATTCATAGTACAGAATGAATAATTAATAAAATGATATTGCGTAATAGGTGCAAAATTAGAACTTATGTGTCCAATATGGAGTCAAGAATTGTTTATAGCTGTTGACGAAAGACTAAACCACCACTAACTTCATAAGTGATATATAGATTGAGCTAATTTTTTCATTCTTGTACTTTGAGTTGTCCTAATAACTGGTCGAACGAAATCATCCTAATCCTCATCATTATTCATACTGATAATTGACTTTTTTATTTTGTTGGTGATGTCACTTGTCCCTTTATTTCACCTTTCTCATGATCTAATGTACGAATTTCCACAAAAGCCTTACCCTGTTTCATTAGACTTACCAAATCCGTTATTTTCTTGCCAGCTAATGGACCATCAAGATCATCTGATGTTATGGTTCCGCTAGATAGCACTCCATTCACTTTTCCAGTGGGTATGCCTGGTTTACCATTATGAATAGCATATGGATCAAATACTTGTGCAAGTATCGATCCATTGGTTTCAATGATATGTGCCCCTATTACTCCATCAATATTATTTGTGTTCACTTTGTAACTTAATGTATCGTTTGAATTTGATGTGAATTTAGCCGCCCCTGTAGCTTGTGCATTTACGGGTGGACTTTCATTTTTACCTGTTAGTGTTGCTGTGTATGTTACTTGTTGCTGCTTTTGTGCTAGCGCCAAGCTTGGAACATTGCCCGACCACACGAGTATGTTAACAACCAACAACGCCGCCACAAAACCGGTAAGAACTATTCCTCTAGTTGGTACTGACTTATCGCTTATCATACCACTACACTATAATTTCTTAGTGAAGGCTATAATAATATATGTTACTTAACCTTGTTAATGTTATTGCTAATAACACAAGATATCTCGACGTATCTGACATGAACAAAAAGCTTGACCTTTTCTGAAAGTTCACTCATCTATAAATCAAGGACCAAGCGCTGTTACTGAATTCATAAATTATCTGCGAGTGATATCATTTTGGACGCTGGTACCTGGCCTCCTAAGATACAAAAACCAACCAACCAACAACAGTATTTTATGCTTCATTTATATGTTAACAAATTTCATGCTAACAGTTTTAATCTGTTTTGATGGTAATATTGTATTGCCTCGCTAGTCTGATACGTTTTTCAAGCTCTAATTAGAACTGTACATTCTGTTTTAATGAACTCTTTCTTGGCAATTTGTTTAATTACTAAAGTGACTGAATTGGTATTCTTGATATGCGTCATGATATATACCGTATATTCATTTCTATTTTTTCATGGCACATTTGATAAAACAATAAA
>JARBAU010000275.1 GCA_029237525.1 Nitrososphaerales archaeon
CGTTATACCACATACTAATCAAAAAGAAGGAATCTTTTTGATTTTCTTTTGTCAAAATATACTCACAATTGATTTGATATTGACAAAACTAGAATCTTATCAAGGAGTAAACGAAATGGAGACATTTACTACAACAAGTTCATTGAGAATATGAACTTATGAAAGTTCTGACTGGCCATGCCCAATCTTGACTAGTCGTTCTACTTCTGCCTCTCTGTTGTTAGTATATAGATCAAGATGTTAGTATATAGATCAAGATGTAATCTACTGCATTTTGTGTGTCTGGAATCATAACGACAACTACATGAACGCGTTTGCGTGATTTTTGGCAAATTGGAAGAAGGGTATAGCACAAACAGTATTTTAGGTATGGTTGTCAACGAAAAGCGGGAAGGCTGTTTTATCCATTTTCCTTTAACCGTTTGCGGCGAGCAAGTTCGGCCTCGCTAGGTGTTTCAAGTCCAAATGACCCCATCTTGACTTCTGAGCGTCCGTAATTGGCGATTATAACCCCATTTGGCGAAATCCCGTTTTCAAGAAGTTTGAACCCAGCTGGAATTGTGCCTTCTGTAAACAAGCGCTTACCGGTACCAAGAGTAACAGGAATTATCTTTAGCCAAAGCTCGTCGACCAAGTCATATTTCAAGAGTGTCTGAATAAGATCGCCGCTGCCATGAACTTGTATTTCCGGTCCATCCTGCTCCTTTATCCTTTTAATTCCCTCTGGAACATCACCATTTATCAGTTCTGAATTATTCCAATCAAGCTTTGTCAGGGTCTTTGAAGCTACGTATTTCTTGGTATTATTGAGGTTGGCCGCGAAAGGATCTTGATTAACATTCACATATGGCCAGTACGCTGCAAATATCTCGTACGTTTTTCTGCCAAGCAACAAATCAAAAGGTTTACTCGTCTGCTTGATCATAACGTTAAGAAGAAAGTCGTCCAAGTATCCAAACATCCCGCCTCCATGTTCGAACCCTCCAGTAGGATCTTCTTCAGGACCACCCGGAGCCTGAATCACGTTGTCAAGGGGTTATGAAAGACAGGACAATTATCTTTCTCACTTATTTCCACTCCCCTAAAATTTCCAACAGATATAATTTTCCAACCTGCGAAATATATTAAGCTTCTACTTTTTTGAGCCTAAACATAAATTCGAGCTTCATTCCTTTCACTTCTGTCGCATAATAATGTCGTAGTAGTCTTCATATTAATAAACTCACTATACATATATGTACAATGGGGACCACTAGATTCAAGTTCAGCTAACGCCACAATTAAAGAAGATAATGGACTGACAGCAACAACAGTCTTTTATTTTAATAGTAAAGGCGAGATCACCCAATTAACTGCTAATAGATTTAGAGCAGTTGGAAATTCTTATTCAAAGGATAAATGGGTTGGCTAATTTAGGGACTATTCGCAGGTTGACAATATGATGATACCACAAGAGTTGGAAGCTGCATGGCGCTTGAATTCAGGCGAATTCAGTTACACCAAATTCAGAATAACAAATATCGAGTATGATAAGCCATCAAGTATTAGAAATACTATGCAAACAAAAGAAATTTGAAGCTGCAATCCCCCATACCGCTATTCATTAAGCTTTATCATTGTCAGGAACAATTCCTAGAATCTGTTGATGTCGTATTTCTTGCTGTAATGTCTCTGTTTGTTGTCATTCTGATTGGAGATCTATTGGATGGAGTATTTTGAATGAATTGATAATCTGAGTTAATTGAGGAAGGATGATATCTGTGAATTGTTTCTCTGACAGTACAGAGCTAATCTCGATATAATACATAGTACCTTCTGGTAGACGAGCAATTTGTCAAATGCATGGTGTTCTAATCAGTAATCTTATATCTATCAATCGACCTATGGTATGTTATTGAACCATGTCTACCGAAAATGAATGCGATGAGATATGGGTGGCGGAGAAATGAGTTAGTCTCTTTGGGATTAGTAATAAAGAAAAGAAATGAATTTAATAATCTAGAAGAGCTTTGTAGCCTAGCACAAAACATAAAGCAGACATTTATTCACAATTACTTAGACTCACATATAGACGTAGACCTAAGCTAAATTCATCTTTATATAACAAAGGTCTTCGAATCCAGTATCCGGAATTTAGTATTGGTAACTACACTTATACAGTACATAAGTAAAGAAATTTAGAGATTTAATATTTTTATGTATTTTGTATATACCCATCAGCCAATCAAGTACTCGATATGCAAATTTATTAATAAATCCCAATTCGAACCAGAATGTGTATACGTATGATTATGATTTCTGTCATTTCTTTAACACCTTTATCCATTCCAAGTATAACTGTATTAGTTTGGGAGAGGAATCATTAATTAAAGTAAGTATTTTATGATGAAACAGCATTCGTGCTAATATTAAATCATATTCGAATGACAAATAATTCAAATATGATTCAACAGTTCTGTTTGCTGCTTCGATTACTGGCATAATTTGTTCCTTGTACACTTTACCGTATCTAGAATACTCTTCAATGAGATCTACCTGATTTTTTACCAAACTATTACAAGAACCCAACATATCCTCTTGTAGGTTTGTAATGGCTTGGAGATATTCGAACTGTTTTTTACTTATTTTGCCATATATCATAGAACAGCTTTTAGAAAATGTTTGTAGCACATCATCATTGCTCTCCTTAGTTACGGTGTTATTCTGATCTTTATCTGTTGCCGAAGACAATATTATATCTATTTACACATACCCATTATTTACACTAATGTTTGCCCATTTCTTCATCCAGTTCAACGAGAGATTAAGAAATTAGACAAACATCTTAAGGTTTGTTTCTTTCAACAGGAGAAATGTATTACGGTGTATATTCAGATATATTTTCTAGGTTACTAGCTGGATATGCAACATTGTTTGATGCATCTATGGTCTAGAATAGCAAGACGTGAGGCAATTGGGGACTTGCCAGTCAAACCTGGTAATTCTATAATCAATTACTATTTGTCGGACTCCTATATATTAGATAGAAACCCATGGCCAGTGAAAAACATTATAGACAACTACCAACATGATTGTCAAGAACTTTTTAGTTAATGTTTTATACTTTTATATATTAATAGGTTTAAGGCGGCTCTTTGATTAAAGCAACAACAACATCATCAAAAGCAATCAATAGAATTGAGAATAATTCATATAAAAAAGGAGATGCAACATTTGCATTCAGCTTATTAATCGGTTGAGTTGCGTTATCATGAACGAGAAGATTAAGGTATTACATCGTGCTGAAGTCATAAATGCAATATCAGAGATGTTCTATAACACAAAGCACAGAATAGATGTATGTGGTAATTCTAGATTTCCTTCTTTCCTTCTTTCTTTTGAATCAATTAGGACAGCAATGAAAAATAACAAAAAAAATAGAAAATACATTGTGCAAAGATATATCTTTGAAATTACACAACAAAACCTCCAATATTGTAAGGATTTAATGAAAATCGCTGAGATACGACACATGAATGAAATTGAAGCTAACCTCTTACTAAACGAAAGCGAGTATTTAGGCTCTATAACCACAAGCGACCCGAATCAACAAGCTATCTATACAAATATTAGAGAAATTGTAGAACAGCAACAGAATATTTTCGAGACTTTCTGGAACAGATCAATACATGCAGAAAAGAGAATTAAGGAAATAGAAGAGGGAACAGCACATTATGAAACCAGGGTAATTGATGATGCTCAAGTGATTATCAAAGAAATCAGTCGATTAACTGCCAACTCAACTGAAGTATGTACTTGTTTGACAGGTGGTGGAATACAATATAGCTACAATCATTTTTTTGATATAAAGAAAAAGCTATTGGACAGGCAAAAGAAAGGCGCGCACAAAGGCATTAGATACTTGAGTGACATAAATAAAGACAACATTAATTTAGTAAAAACACTTCTTAATGCAGGCATAGAAATAAGATACCTTAAAAACCTACCACCGGTGAGCTTTGAAGTTTCAGATAGGGAAATAGCTGCTACCATAGAAAAGATGGAAGGCGGCGAAAATGTTCAAAGTCTATTGCTTAGTAATGAACCTGTATACGTTAACCATTTTTATAGTATGTTTGAAGAACTATGGAAAAATGGAATTGATGCTAAGGATAGGATTAGAGATATCGAAGAAGGCGTTGAATCAGCTACTATAGAAATTATTCCAAATCCTTTGTATTCCATAAAACGAGCACATGATTTAATAAATTCAGCAAAGGAGGAGGTATTGAGAATCTTTTCCTCAATTAATGCATTCCACCGTCAGGCTAGATTAGGTATTATGCACTCATTCAGAGACGCCATAGAACGTGATGTCAGAGTTAGAATATTAATTCCTGCTGACCAAAATGAGATAAGTCAAATAATAAATGAAGTAAATTTGGTATTGCCTCAGCTAGAGATTGGAAGTGTTGACAGGAGTTTAGAAAGTACAATTGGAATACTTGTTGTTGATAGAAAAGAATCCCTAATCATAGAGACAAAAAGTGATTTAATGAATAATTCATATGATGCGGCAGGAATAGCTGCATGCTCTAATAGCAAACCAATTGCATCAGCATATGCCTCCATATTTGATAGTCTTTGGAAACAGACAGAGCTGCATCAAAAATTGGGTGATATGTATGAGCGACTAAGAACTCAAAATAAAATGCAAGGAGAATTTATTAATGTGGCAGCTCATGAACTAAGAACCCCAATTGTGCCGATCCTTGGTCTGTCTGAAATAATGTACTCTAGAATGTTAAAAGATAGTACACATTCTATAATGAATTTTAAAGTAAAACCTAATACGAAACAATATCTAGAAATGTTAGAAACAGTTATTAGAAACGCCAATCGATTAAGCAGGCTGGCTGAAGATATCTTAGATGTTACAAAAATTGAAAGTGAGTCATTATTCTTAAAGAAGGAATTTTTCAATTTAAATGATGTAATAACAAATTGTATTAACGATATACTAACGAATATCACGAATGATATCCAACTAGGACAATCTATAAAATTAGAGTATCAGCCTTGCAATATATTCATAGACGCAGATAAATCAAGGATAACCCAAGTAATATCCAATATTTTAGATAATGCAGTTAAATTTAGTAAACCATATGTGAACCAAGAAAATGGAGTAGGACTTATAAATATTAATACTGAAAAGGTGGATGATCAGACTATCGTTACTATTACTGATGCTGGTACTGGTATAGATCCTGAAATAATGCCCAGATTGTTTGATAAGTTTGCTTCTAAATCCTTTCAGGGAACTGGATTGGGTTTATATATTTGCAAAAGTATTGTACAAGCTCATGGTGGCAAAATATGGGCCCATAATAATGATGGAACTGGAGCTACTTTTGTATTCACTTTGCCAAATGCAAATGAATAGGGCTCATCTTAGAATTACTGCCTAATGGTTATACTAAGATGAATAGAAGAGGCGTAAGGCGTGGTTATTAGATGTCGTATGATAGAACTATGTAATAGTTGTTATTATTATGTACTGTACTCATTTCTTTATACCTCCCACCTCAGGAGTAGTTATATATCTTCTCAAGACATCTAGTAGAGAAGATCGAGACGTTTTCCAAGCAGCATGGACTCCTGCGTCTATGAGTTACTTTTTAAAGTACAATGTGACAAAACTGAAGACTTTTCGAATAATATGTCAATAGACACTAAGGCGAATACTGAGGCCGGGGAAGAAGAAAACCAACCACCGCCTTGGAGTAAAAAGAAGACAGGTTAAGACCTTACGGGTAGACATAATCCGAGTAGAAGGAGCAAAGTAAGTGATAATTCAGCTAAAATGACAAGTGAACTGTATTATAACAAGTTCTTTGAGAATACGAACTTATATGGCAAAGGCATGACAGAACTCACACACACCCATCGGGGTCCACATAAGGATTCTGAACATACCAACACTCTTTCCTCATATATTTCGAAGGTCAAAAAGTTTACTTGTCCTTGTTCTCCTTATTAGTCTTATATACCCTAATTTGCAACTCTTATTCAACTTACTGCTTATCGAATATAGGGCCCATACCAAAAGGACTATCGAAACAATTCGTAAAGTTGTCTAATAGTTTGATAGAACTGTTGATGCAGTTACTCCTATTCCTCCAAACGTTGAAACAAGAAGAAAACCCAATGAGGAACAACTAGCACATGTGCTTGAAAGCACACTTAGAGTCGAGCCTGAAAAAAATGATTTAGTATTTATTTTTAAACCTCTTGAATGTCTTAGCACATATACATTCATACTTACAACCATACCCAAAAGGATTGCAGTTATGGTGTAGATGATAAATCCTGTTACTGCGTCATCTGGTAGATAAAATATAAAGATAGGGATAAAAAAGAGCAGCTGGTCAAAAACGCTAAATATAATCCAGAATATTATGAATATTGATGCTGCTATGGCAATATAATACCAACTTTTGTATGATTATTTATACAGCATATCTCCCAGATGCTATGTTTGTGCATCAAAATTTTTACGATGAACAGTAACACAATCTGTGGATGCACATAAACAAGTTCGAGCATTTGATATCCATATATAGCATTTTTGATTATTGCCACTGATGTTTTTTGAAATAGAAACTTTGACAGACTATTTATGAAAACCATTTTTTTCATCCAGTTTAATAGATGGATAATAGTTTCGACCAACTCTTGTCCCTACGTGCAGGATTAGTAGCAAACATATAATCTCTAATATTATTGATATAGGGTAGGATTTCTCAAATAATTTCCTA
>JARBAU010000276.1 GCA_029237525.1 Nitrososphaerales archaeon
AAAATCCATGATAAAATACAAAATGAATTTATTAATATAGCTAGTCATGAAATGAAGACACCTACTCAAGCTATTCTAGGTTACTCTAAACTAATACAACGACACCCTGAAAAAAGGGATGAAATGATTCAGGCGATATCCAGAAATGCCTCAAGACTCCAACGATTAACAAGCGATATATTGGATGTTACTAGGATTGAGAGCGGATCATTGATACTTAATATAGAAAGGTTCAATCTTAACCAAGTTATTTCGGATGTATCTAACGACTACAGAAATGAACTTGGAAGGATGGATAGTAATGTAAAGTTGATACACGAAGGAGAAAATGAGATTATTCCTGTAGAAGGGGATAAAAATCGTTTAACCCAAGTTATTTCAAACTTGGTGGGTAATGCCACTAAATTCACAACTCAAGGTAGTATAACAATAAAAGCAGAACTAGAAGCAGGAAACAGCAATGTTTTAGTAAATGTAAAAGACACTGGGCCTGGAATTGATCCTGAGATTATGCCACGATTATTCACGAAATTTGTTGCAAAATCTAATACAGGCACTGGACTAGGACTATTTATATCAAAGAGCATTGTGGAAGCCCATGGGGGCAGAATTTGGGCGTCGAATAATCACTCTTTAGACAAGTATAACGGCGATGGAGAAGGCGGAGCTATCTTTACCTTTAATATACCTTCACATCGAGAGAGGCTAGACTTTTAGAAATATGATCAACGATAACATTGTTGGTAATGATCATATTAAAAAGAGAGTACTATTAGTAGACGATGAGTTTGATATAACAACAGTTTATGCAATGGGCCTTCAAGACAATGGTTTTAAAGTTGACACATTTAATGATCCCTTGCAAGCACTATCAGAATTCAAAAGAGGCTGGTATGATTTTGCACTTATAGACTATAAAATGCCAAAAATGAGTGGATCAGAGCTATACCAAGAGATTATGAAGGTAGATGATAAAGTTAAGGTATGCTTTATCACTGCTTTTGATGTGTATCACGGAGAGATCAAAAAGGAATTTCAGAATGATTTGAATGCAATGAATCATGTTGATAAGGGAAGATTATATGAGCAATGCTTTATCCAAAAGCCTATCGATATAGACGAGTTAGTAAAAAAAATAAAGGAAGTTTTGAGTTCGTGATATATAAAATAAATATATTAGAACATATGAGTACTGTTGGTACTACATGTAGAAATGATGTTGGTAATATAGACTACAGATGGTAATACTGACAACAAATCTTGATAATACAGCTGGCGTACGAATTTTGCTAGTAGATAATGAGGTTGATAACACTTTAGTTTTAAGTATGTGTCTAGAAGATGAAGGGTATAAAGTGGATGCATTTAACGATCCCGCTTTGGCACTCTCTAGCTTTAGGCCTAATTACTATTCTCTAGTAATACTCGATATTAATATGCCTCAAATGAATGGCTATGACTTGTATAATGAAATAAGGAAATTAGACAACAACGTAAAGGCATGCTTCATGACAGCGTCTGAACTATATAATACTCTAAAGACGCCACCCGATGAGATATTGCGACACACCAAATGCTTCATATCAAAACCGATAGATTTAGATGAGTTGGTAAGAGAAATAAAAAATGTATTGGATTGATGACCCTAAATGATTATCTGCATATTCTAGATTCAAAGTTCTTTTCTCAGGGTAGGAGCAGATATGATATAATACAATAATATGCTATATTCTAGGACAAATTCCTAGCTATGTATAAAACATATCAGACTAGATAATGCTCCGTAAAACGATCAGAAATAAGCAACCCAACAAGAGACTCATTGCTAGTGGGCATACCCTATCAAAAAATAAGTCGATTAAGGAATTGAGTCTCCTATCATATGAAAGAAAATAGGAAAAGATACGCAATAAAACACGTGGTCAGTATAAAAAATCATGTCACCATTCATAGAATGAAATAGTTTGATTATGGACTATACTACTCTACCATAATTTTACGCTGCTAACTTGAAGTGTCATGACAACAAGCCTAAAATGGAAATAAACAACATATATTCATGGCTATTATCTGACATCAGATGAGATCAAATTCAAAATAGTCGTCAGCATAGTTTTGAATCGCGGAAGAATAACAAACAAGGATAGATCTAAACGAAATCATTATAAGATAATATGACATGAGATTTTGCAATAAAACTAACTTCGTCTTATGTTATGATGCGTCAAATTCATTCGAATTAATCTCTATAGAATGATTATTCTAGCTTGAGAACTCTATATTCTGCAGAAAATTTCTTATTTATATCTTTAAATGTTAGATTGTTAATAATTATTGAGTTCAGAAACAAGAAGCAGACAAATACTATGATTAATTTTCTGAAGCCTTTATATCATTTGTTATACATAATATTTCTTTGAATTATAGGGTGCCTGAAAAAGACAATCATTTCCTGGCAGTCTATACAAGCAGAGATATGGAAATTGAAGATGCTGCACATTTCCTAAAAATTGGCTTTGAAAATGATGAGCTAACTCTGCTTATCATTAGTGATGACAGGACCAAAAAAGAAATTATAGAAAAACTTCATAATAAATACAATTTTTCTTACAATGAGACAGATAATCTCCAAAGGAAGGGAGATCTACACATTGCAAAATATTACCTTGCTAATAATACTCGTGACATTTCCTATGATTGCAGTGACAAACTAGATAGCGAAGACGGCATCCAGACAAAGTTTGTATTGGACAAAGCAAAAATTAGAAACCTTTTGATAAGTTTTGTTGATAATGCTATGAATAACCGGAAAACTGGAGCTAGGGTCTTTATTAGTACGAGTCAATTCTTTAGACTTAGATTAGCAAATGCATTTTCAGATCATGAGATCTTGCCTCCTACAATCAGTCGTGACTTTCCATTAACTGTCATTAACGCTTATCAAGCTAGCGACGTTTCTATGAACACAGCTAGTAAGGAAATAATTAGTCTTGATTTACTCAATTCACAACCACGATTAGGCAAAAAATATAACGATATAATTGAAAATCCCCCCAATAAAGGACATGTTGCAGTACTCTACGTTACCGAGGATTATAGAGATTCTTTAATTGCAAGTTATATTAATGAGGGACTAAAAAGAAGACAATTATGCGTTTATGCGAGTATACACTCTCGTAATGAGGAACATCTGAGAAAGAACAAATCAAGGATAATTAATTTTGAGGACAACACTAAAAACGAGAATCTCTTGATTATTAATTTATCTTCTTACTATGTTGCCGCATTAACTAACGATCTGAATCCTTTCGATAAGTTGATAGAGAATCTGGTGCAAAGAACTAAAGAAAGACATGATAAACATGTCCGCATCGTAGCGGATTGTGCTCCATTCCTATGCCAAAATAGGCATTTTGACGAAGGTGTCGAACTAGAAAGATGGTGGCACCAAAGGCCAATCGAAGGATCTTATTTTTGCCCATATCGCAAGTCCACGATAGATACTTCCCCGTATGACTATCACAGGTATCGTGTGTTTGCAAATCATGATTTTATCATCGATGAAGATGCAGAAATGATAGGTTCATTTATTAGAATACCTCATAATAAGACTAATTGTATCAAGGATAGTTTAGCTACTGTGGTATGAGATTCGTTTTTATTTTCACTATGTTGACAGAATCGTAAATTAGATCAAATCTAAGGAACATAATAGTCATTTGTGTGTTTAGTTTCTCCTGTATTATCATAACTTTTTCGATTCAATGTAGGCACATCTTTCAAGTTTCTGAGTACTATTTCATTAAGTTTATGTAATGCTATTGGCTTTCCCAGAAAATCGTCTATTTCTGAGAAAATTTCTGAATTACTAAATTCAAAAGCACTCATGAGGATAATCTTCACACTAGGTTTTAACTTCTTTATTTGACTAACAAATTCATAGCCATTCATGTGGGGCATCCTTATATCCGATAAAACAAGATTGTAAATACTAGAGTCAGACCTAAACCTTTCTAAGGCTAACAACGGGTCAGTAAATGCGGAAACGAAAAGGCCTGCCTTCTCGAGACTAATTCTGATTAGCGATGCTATATCAAAATCATCGTCGACTATTAAAATCAAATCTTCAAAATTACTAAGAATTTGGTCTATTTAATATCTACTTTGATTAAATTATCAAATTTAAGGCAATGAATGAAGGAGAGTTAGCCAAGAGCAAAGATATATGATTTTTTATTAACATGTGGAAGGTTTTTATGACATAGATAGTCATATTTCAATTAAATATCCATCAAAATGATTTTATATGATTCCGTAAATCAGAATTAGACACTTTAGTACTCACACAAATTTTAATAGTATTCGTTCTCGCTGTTAAGCAGTAGGAAATTATGACTATGGGAATCAAATAATTAAATGATGTGACGTTTATAGCAATATAGTAGTGTGATTAATACTGTCATGTTCTTCCTTATTCTCCTATTATCATCTTATATCTCATAGTGGTTGTATAAAATTAGATGCCAAGATTTACAGCTTGCATCGATAGCAAAACAAGAAGAGAGTAGCCATTATAACAATCTTATCTAGATGTTACTTAGAATTACTTAATTGTCACATATATCTAATCATTATTAGAGATTGTATGGATTGGCATTTCTGTGAATGAATGAATAACGTTTGTATTTATATCTCAGCGCTGATGAACATACACCTACAAGAGCTCAAACAGGTGAACTCTGATCATAATATTCTGGAGGTATTTGGCATTTCGATATAGCATCCTCATTAGCATACTAATAATATCTGTTTATAGTTCGCGATTCGTAATTACTATGTTGATCATTTTTGTGAATGCTTGTATAACATGGCAAGTTGGAAATATGAAAATCGAAGCGTGTTGGTTGGTCAGATGAGCTACTATTAACAGGCCAAGTCAATACCATCCTTGTTGCTGTAACTAGAATCCCTACTTCTGAACAGGAATCACCTGCAATAGACGCACTTGTTGATCAGGAAGTGAAGGAACAATGAGCATTTCAAAATACAACTGTAAGTAAGATTTATTCTTGCAATATTCGTAATTAGAATTCAAAAAGACCCTTTTATACTATAAATTACATAATTTTAGTTGATAATGCTAAAGTCTAAAGGGCAAAAAAGAAGTAAAAGTAAAAGCACGATTAAAAACACAACTGTGGGTAGTAGACTAAAAAGTAAAGGAATAGGAAAGAGTAAACCGATATCTACCAGAACAAAAAAGCAAATTGATTCTTTACCAGAACATGCACAACACATTTATAAGAAAACTCATGCAAGCGCTCTGGAACTATATCAAAATCCAGAAAAAAGAAGAGGTGGAAAAAGACAGAGTGCTGAGCAAGTAGCCCATAAAGCAGCGTGGGCTGCGGTGAAAAAACAATACGAAAAACAGGGTAGTAAATGGCTAAAGAAAGAACAAGATGAGGAGGGTTAACTAAATAAATGACAAGAGAAAGATGATACTCAGTTTTTAATATAAAAATGATAATATATATCGCTAGTTATTTTAATATTATCTATAATACGATTCCTGCCATGTAAATGATCACTGATGATCAAGAATTGACTGATAACTCCCACAAGATATTCTATCTAGTTGATATACATGCGACAAAATTGTGATCTAGTCTCAAATTCAGTCACTAAATACTAGACTTACGTAATGGCACAGTAGCAGAGATTAAGACCAAGTGAATGATAATTAAATACTATATTTAGAATATTTTGCTGGAAGGTAACATGTAGTTGTAAACTATAATAATAATAATAATAATAATTACAACAATAGCATTTAGAGACTCAGGTACGACAATAAACTGCTAGCTAGATATTATATGTTGCACTTGATTATTGTATACATATGAGCGAATACGAAAATATGCGAACTGCTGATATTGTTGCGGATGCTTTACTTGATTGGAAAGTCGAAGTTATTTTTGGCTTACCTGGTGATGGGATAAATGGGTTCATGGAATCTCTAAGGCGGCGCAAAGATAGGATCAAATTTGTTCTAGTTCGCCATGAAGAGTCAGCAGCTTTTATGGCATGTGCTTATGCAAAATATACAGGAAAACTTGGTGCATGTGTTGCAACTTCAGGTCCAGGCGCGATTCATCTTTTGAATGGATTGTATGATGCAAAGTTAGACAATACACCTGTTATAGCGATCACAGGAACGACCTATTCTGATATGATGAATTCAAATTATCAACAAGATGTCAACTTGTTACAACTTTTCTCTGATGTTTCAGTCTACAATAGTATGATAAACGTTCCAGAACAAGCAGAGATGGCGGTGGATTTTGCATGCAGAACTGCATTTTCACAAAGAGGGGTTAGTCATCTAACAATACCAATAGACATTCAAGAAAGAAAATTGAAAGGTAATTATTCAAGACATAAGGTTGCTGGACATACATCTGATATCTACAATCCGCTAACCGTGCCGGATAGAAAATTAATTGAAAGGGCGGCAAATATTCTGAATTCAGGTGAAAGAGTTGTAATACTTGCAGGACAAGGAGCACTTAACGCCGAATACGAGCTTGTAACTATCGCACAGAAACTAGGCGCACCAATAGTAAAGGCATTATTGGGCAAAGCTGTAGTTCCAGATGATAATCCCTACAGTATAGGAGGCATTGGTCTACTGGGGACAGCACCAGCTAGCGACGCAATGACCGAAGCTGATACATTATTTATGATAGGTACGTCATTTCCCTACATAGATTATCTTCCGAAACCAGGACAGGCAAAAGGAATTCAGATTGATATTAGACAAGAGAAAATTGGAGCACGTTATCCAGTAGATATCGGATTAGTGGGTGACTCCAAACTTACACTTTCAGCGTTAATTCCGTTGTTACATCAAAAAGCAAATCTTGATTTTTTGAAAACTAAGCAAGAGGCAATGAAAGACTGGAACAGATTAATAAAAGAAAGAAGTAGCAGAACAGACAGGCCTATTAAACCACAATACATAACCGATGTATTATCTGATGAATTGCAAGATGATGCCATAATTTCTGTTGATAGTGGTACTATCACCACATGGGCTGCTCGACACATCAATCTTCGAAAAGGAATGAAATTTTCTGTTTCCGGCACACTAGCTTCAATGGCATGCGGACTGCCATATGCTATTGCTGCTCAGATTGCATTTCCTGACAGGCAATCGGTAGCATTTGTCGGTGATGGAGGATTTACGATGCTAATGGGTGAATTTGCAACTGCAGTACAATACAATCTCCCAATCAAGGTATTTGTTATAAAAAATGATACTCTAGGTATGATAAGATGGGAACAAATGGCTTTTCTGGGAAACCCAGAGTTTGGGGTGGAATTTACACCTATAGATTTTGCTAAGTTTGCCGAGGCATGCGGCGGGATAGGTTACTCTATCAAAGATCCTGATCAAGTAAGACCTACAATTAGTAAAGCAATGAATGAAAGCCAGCCTACTCTGATTGAAGCTTATGTAGATCCATTTGAGCCTCCTATGCCTCCAAATACAGATATAGCTTTCGTAAATAATTTAGCAAAGTCATTTGCAAAAGGTCAACCTTACAGAGGAAGAATTGGACTGACCCTATTTAGAGATAAAGTACATGAGGTATTGAAAGATATGCATTCTCATTCAGAAGAATGAAATGATAGAAAGATACCAATATGACAAAATCATAGTGATTCCTCCTTCCATCTTCCTGACATCATGATTGATTAATTGACTAATCTTGGAGTGTTTTACACCGCCGGATTCTATTGTGATTGTACGCTTTATTGGATGTACCGAATGAACATTGCTTAGAAAGAACTAGAGATGAAATATGAAGATGAGGATGTTGCAATATCTTCTCTCTAAGATACAGAAATGCATAACAAATCTAAATCTGTGTTCTCACCAAAGTTTCACCTCTTTGTACATTAATAATTTAGTAACAAAAATCGAAAATGAAATAAAGAAAAATGTTCAGGTTACTAATTTAATTGCTTATCGCTTATCAAAATAATCACAATTTCAGCTAGTCTCAATCTGTAATAAATAAACAAATCTAAAGAGTACTATGTATCTCAAATAACAGAGTATGACTTACATATCATGTGCGACATTTTGGTGTTCTCCTAATTTGTCCAAGCTATCGAACTTTTGTTTACATATATCACAAACTAATGGATTCAAGTTAGGCTCATTGTAGTCAACTCCGGGTTCGCCCTGGTCCATATAATGTAACTTGACTTAAATATTATATAACGATTCCATATTATATTAAAATGTTAAGACATTCTTTCAAATTGATTTTTAACGGTAATTGATATGTAAGCAATTGTATAATCGTCGTAGAGTTGTTGTTGTTGTTTAGTTTCTGTCCTTTAGATTAGCCATGTCTCTTGTGTGATTGTGGTTTGTCATATTCTTGTCACATTATAGAAATATCATAAGATTACCTTGAATTTTTTAAAAAATATGCAAGCCTATGACAGAAACTTTTACCCGATGATAATTAATTGGGGATGATGTCTAGCTAATTAGATATCGGTGGAATGTGGAATGAAATTAGCTATGACGAGTTATTATTCTGCTATGCATCTGGGAACAATTAGTCATTACTATTTACCATCTTATTTTAGGCTATTACCTCATCCGATAATTATAATTATTATTATTATTGATGCTCCTATCATTCTCATTTTCTAAAACAACCACAGAATGTTCGTGACAACGAAACAATTGAGCTCGTTGGCGTGTAGACTTGAAATGTGACTCATAATCCCTTTGGTGGTACAAGCAGAACGTCTTGATTTCTAATTCCCTATATTTGACCGGTATTGATTTTTCATATTCAAGGATATTTTGGACTGAGTTATAAATTTTAGATTGATTATAACCAAAATGGAAAAAAGCACCCATATCCAAAAATATGTTTATTCCCTTTTTGTTATTTTTTATACTATGATTAAACAAAATTCTAATTAGAGACAAAAAATTCAACTTATTATTAGTTCTTTCATCAATATGTTGAGGCTCAAAATGAGACATTAAAGAATCTAGTATGACTAAAGAGCCATCACGAATAAATTTCTCCAAAACCATAGAATCATGTTTACTGTGTTCATCATCCGCTACAACTTGTCTTATTATCGAAGGATGATCGTAGTAAGTTAAAACTAAAACGATTTGATTATTCTCGAGCAACGACTTTATATAAATCGGATATGTTCTTCTCAGAATTCGTAAATCATGATAGACTATGATGTTATGTGAAGCGGCAGGTGTATGTAATAATGAATTTAAGATATGATCTGTGCCCTTGATGATATGCTTTTGTGATTCGTCGGAATCATCTACATTATAAGTGCTATTCGCACTATGATGGGCATTCTTTGTCATGCAAATCTATCATATAATGTTAAACAATCTATAAAACCCTTATATTTGAGCTGATGAAGTGAGTTATCTCTATGTTGTAATTGATATATTGCACTTATATTATAATATAGTAACATATTAAATACAGAATCTGAGGCTGCTGCTATCATGATGATTGTTATTATTTAACCTAAATCACAGATTATTCATGATAATGGAGGCATGATAACTATTCATCAACTATTATTGTGGGACATCTAAATTATTACCTTTATTAAAAATAAGGGTTAGAGTAGTATTAATGACCCATATTGCAAAAATCATAGAGCTAATTGGTTCTTCAGATGTTGGATGGACAGAAGCAGTGCAGTCCGCAATAGATGAAGCAAAGAAGACTGTACACGGAATACACGGCGTAGAAATTGTAAGTATGACAGCTCAAGTAGATCTAAGCTCTGGAAAGATCACTCAATATCGCGCAACAGTAAAAATATCATTTGCAGTAGAACACTAGTAAAGTATTTGATACGTACATCGTATGGTATTTTTTTATAACCCCTAGAGTAATGAATTATCGGATGTCCGAATATTTTAAAAACCTATTTGAATTTTTTGGGTAGAAAAGCTTGATAGATGTAGATGAGTCTAGATTACTCGATTATCAGAATACTCAACTACTACAGAACGGAGCTTCTACTAAGGAAGTTGAAGATGAGTTGGAATAAATATAGATGAAGAAAAAGCAAATCAAAGATGTTCGGTTATATTCAAAGAAAGAGATAGATGATAAGATATAATATAGTATGGATGCTGCGGAAAAAGGACTAGAAAGAATAAGACAAATTTGCAATAAGGTGAGGTGCATTAAATGGTTCGATCTACATGTAGTACTTGTGGAGATGAATTTTATCAGAAATCACGTTACTTCATATAGAAACTTTACATTCGATATGGGTTGATTCTGCAGCAGATGTTGAAAAAGTACCGGGTGAATTAGACTATCTCAAAAAAAAGACGATTTGATACGGTATCCTCACGAAAAGTATCAGCATATCAATAAATCATAAAGAAACTTTTAAATTTGATAAAATCTCTTCCATTTCGTATATACAGAAGATCCTGCAGAAGTTGCCAAAACAGTAGACAAATCGAAAAGTACAAAATTTAGGACCGGCGAAGCCGAGTCAACTGGCAGTACCATCGGATCTAATCTGAAAATGGTCACCGATGGTAAATTTCATGGTATATTTTAGATAAGTGTTAAAAATGAAGTATTAATAGGATGATAAAAAATTAATTACTTGGTGTATATGGTTTACACGACCACAAAACCAGTTACTTTCCGCCAGATATCATATTACCTAATCCTTTAAGTCCACCACCAACTGCCTTACTTAGGTTTTTCAAAACTCCTCCTCCAACTTTCGAAACGTTGCCAGCTACTTTTGACATATTACCGCTTGTTGCTTGACCTGCCTTTGACATATTACCGCTTGTTGCTTGACCTGCCTTTGACATATTACCGCTTGTTGCTTGACCTGCCTTTGACATATTACCGCTTGT
>JARBAU010000030.1 GCA_029237525.1 Nitrososphaerales archaeon
ATAGAAGCGTATAACAAGATAGTGAAGAATGAGTTTCTAGCAGTGGAAGCCTTACCAAACATAGATGAAGGTAAACAGATGTATGATATGTTTGTTAAAGCATACAATGAAGCAAGAGAGCATGGAGGTATCAATGGTCTTACTCCTTCAGAGATGTTCCTACAAAAGTTGATTATATCCAGCACATATATACGAACTAAGCAGCAAAGTGTAACCCATGTAGGTAATTAGAAATGTAACCTATCTGTGTAAGTACTACAACTAATTATGCGACACACATTATCGATTAGGCATAAGGAAGCAAATACAAGCGTACTAACAACAATCCTTGTGTCGTGGAATATTTATTCACTATAATTTGCATAAACTCTAAACTAGTCAGATTCATCTTTCCATTATTGAAAAGTCACCCAGTTGTAAATATATCTAATTCAAAAGTAATTTGTTAACATATAAATCGTGATCATGATGAAAGGATTTTCTAGTTATCCAGTGCTAAATTAAGTGGTGGTCTCGATATCAAGAAATATAATATTAGTCTTTATGTATCGTATAGGTCGATCTTGTGAGCATAGTAATTACGTGCTACGAGAATGCTAATGGATCCAGGAATATCTCTTTTGCTAATGTGATACCAAAAGAGATATCAGATCAATAAATACTAACGAAAGGTTAGGTCCTTCATGTAAGACATATTCGAAGTAATCTAGTTAGGGTTTTGCAACTGACTCTATATCTGACGTTCATATCTGATTCTCTATTTCAAGTTAACTAACTAGATCCGATAAAGCCTATATTTGGAATTTACACCAGGATCGAAATAAAGATGCTGCAAATTCCGTGATGATCCGAATCCAATAGGTATTAGTTCCCATACAGTAATTCCACTAATTTTGATATTATGTCAAAAATTACAAGTTGTGATGAATCGACAGAATTCTTTTATAGTATAAGGTTCTAATTTTTATTTTATCAATGAGCTTACTGGAACTAGCTGATCATGTAAGTTATCTTGATAGCACAAGGAGCAGTGATAAAGTTGTCCGAAATGCGCTTTCCAGGAGAAAGCAATTTACAATTTGCAACTCGTGTTATTGGTGCGCAACGAATTTAGATTCTTTTCATACTAAGGTATGCCCTCAATGTGGCTCTGATAGCATTTTCATATCCACACCACTGTCAGAAAATAAAGCATAGTAGAAGAAGATATAATCATCGAATGCTGAAAAAGCAGCTGTGGGTTATATTATTCAATATCCAAACCCATCTCAATTTTATGAAGTAGGGGCTTGTTATCTACTACAAATAAATTTAACCATTAATTCTTTTAAATTGAGTATATTAAGTCCTGATTTAGCAGAAACGGCGATGCAATTTTCTCTATTTATCATGTCTAACTTGTCTACTCTTTCCTTGACTCCTTCCGATTCGCCTACCAAGTCCGCCTTATTTAAGACATAGAAAATTTTGCCGACAGGAACTGCTAGTTCGTTCAACACCCGGATTGAGCTATCGTACCTTCTTTTAACCTCAAGAATAGGATCACTTATGTCTAAAACTAGTAGTACTAGCGCAGAATATTTGAGCTCACTGAGTGTAGATTTAAATGCATCAATCATATATGCAGGTAGTTTGCTTATGAAACCGACGGTATCAGATAACAGGAATTTAGTATCTCTTACGGAAATGGCTCTAGTATACGTAGTCAATGTCGTGAACAGCTCTCGTCCTACGTCTTTTGACTCGCCTGTCAATGCATTAAATAGCGTTGTTTTACCGGCAGAGGTATAGCCGGCGATGGAGATCGTTTGCAGACCCAACTTTGACCTCTGGATCCTGTACAACATTCTCCTTCTCTCTTCCCTCTCCAGTTTCCTTTTCAGGATAGTGACATGACGCTTGATATCCAGGAAAAAAACATCAGCATCATATTTTCCCATTCCGAAGAAGCCAGGTTGTTCACCCTTTTTGGCGAGTCGTACCTTGTCCCTAGCCCGGAACATATCATATCGCAATTGCGCAAGTCTTATCTGGATTCTTGATTCGTTGCTGCTTGCCCTTGATTCAAAGATTCTTAGAATCAGACGTTCTCTATCTATAGTCTCAACTTTACATAGCTTTGACAGATTATATTGTTGAGTTGGCTTTAGTACTTCATCGAATATAATCACATCGATATTCATATTATTTACCAAGTCCTGAATTTCTAATGCCTTCCCACGTCCAACGCCATATCTTGAACCAGTGATATTTTTCTGAGTCACTATCTTCTCAACCGAGTATCCTGCAGTATCAGCCAAGGATTTTGCCTCTGCAATAGCGTTGTGTTCTGGATAAGTAACTAAGATAGTCCTTATCTGCCTTGGCATCTAATTGAGTATTAAAGATTCAGTATAACTATGTTTCTGGGGTTTGTAATCAATACCCCGACTATTTGGTAATTTTTCAAACCAATCAACGCAAGGGGTTTGACAATCCTATGTATAGGCCTCATTCGATTGACTCAGCCCTACTGAAATTGAAGAGCAGTAAGTCTTGAGAAAGTAATATCTTCTATATTAGTAACTATTGGTAACATGATCTATATTTGCGCTGAGATCTGGCTGCAGTAAGAGAATAAGTTACTTGACCGATAGATTGTTGAATTTTTATTTCTACGAATATGGGACTTGGTGTGTTATTAAAACAATCCGTGTTAATAACGTACCTCGACGAATGGCTTGTTTAAGTTAAGACTAAAATATGAAAAGAAAATTCGAAACTGTCAGTGGACTTTCGAGTTAATTAATACCAGGTTCATTTATCGAGATATTATACTATTTGTCATGGAAACAACCTCGTTCAATCCATAGTATATGTTGAGGAATCGTTCTCCTTTTTCTGTAGTTTTGTAGGTACGTCGAAATTCATCGTAGAAAAGTAGATCATTCTGACGTAAAAGTACCAAATAACTTTTTAAATGATGATATGATAAATATGCCTTGTACATAATTCTTTTTTGGGTGGCGCCATTAGTTTCGATGGCATTTTGCAATATCAAAGCAATTATTTCTAATCTATTCCTATGTTTCATTATATTAACATGATTAATTAAACACTTAAAATAAAAAGCACGCTGTTGAGTATTATAGTATTATTTTTTTATTCATGTCCTGATATCTTTCATTATATTTTTTTCATACTATATCATACAATGATATAATTCCGAATGTTGGTATATCTGATTTCCCAATAATACTCGCAATATGCCCGTTTGATCATATAAGAAAATAGTATATTTCAATTCTACCTGAAACTAGCATAAATCTTCGAATTCCTTTCGAGGGATTAAATATTTCAACTTATATTAACCTGCAAGAGCTCTTGAAACTGTCCCACAAGCATAATCATACAGGTAGCAGGATTATATTATCGTTACCATGTGAAAATGCATTTTAATCATTCAATCTTTGTTTATAGAGGATTAATCAAGAAATCTACACAAGAATTCATGCATCGAAATTATTTGACGGGCTTCGATAGGAAAGGGGATACATTCAATAATAAAAGACAACTTAATTCTGTTTGAAAACGTCTCCAAAGCTCAAAATATTATTAATATCTGGAATTATGGCGGTATTCGGACTTAGCGTTAGCATAGCAATTATTGCAATTGGTGGCGGCTTTGCCAGTCCTGTCTCAATATTTAAGCCTCCAACTAGTGCAAATTTATGGACAATAGGCAAGACAATTCGACCTGGTACACTAATGAATTATTCATTAACAAGAATCGGTAGCCATGACTCCCCATGGAGCAGTTTAGGAGAACATAGTTCTCTTGTAAATTCATCAGTAACAATGAAATTTGACCAGGAAGGGGCTAATAACAAGAGCCCAAATGTCTGGAAGGTAATATTAGATGTTATAAATGGAACGAGGATAAACGCAAATACAACTCAAAATCAGAATGGTAAATCTAATGGTGTTGTTCTGATGTCGAAGCAGCAACTAACAAATGCTGGGCCAATAGTTAAGAATATTTTACCACTCTATGAGGCTGTCGAGTCATCTATTTTGGAAATTAGGGATATTGCATTACAACCACAGTATTTAGTTATAGGAGCAGAATGGAATTCAATATCTACAGATGTAAATACAATTCCAGTAAAAGTAACCTCGCAGCAGAATCTTCAGACAAAAGCTGGGACATTTAATACGTACATTCTTAGCTATACTTTAGGTCCTAAAACAAGCCGTATTTGGATCACTCCAGACCTTCCTTTACCTATTAAAGCAGAGGTTTACAACTCCCAAGGCCAGCTTCAATACAAATACGACCTGATTTCGTACAAGAAATGACTAGAACATGTTTATCTATATGTTAATTGAAAATTGGTATCATGAATGTTTATAGAAATTAGAGTTTGTTTGATAAAGACTTGATTTGCTAATCAGGACTTGAGGATTTGTTTGGACTAATTTTATCGCTACATTTTCTTTGTAGAAGACTTTTAAAGCGTTGGGTTACTATTGTGACATACGATCCCTAGCATTTTCCGATCGAACTGTTAACCATGGCTGATGGAGAGTTAGATCAACTGAAGATCATGAAGTATGATCACGTCACTGGAAATAATTGCTGTAGAATATCTTCTGGACTGCATATTCAGAACCTGGTCCGAAGGCCAAATCATGTACAAACTCGGTAGGGCGGGAGCCTGTGATTCGGTTTAGATCAAATTTCTTTTTGGTAAAAGACAAATCACAAATAGGAAACTTCTTGGATCCAAATTGAAGGTCTCGATTGAGAAGGTTTTGGATAAAAGGCAATTTCTTCTCAATTAATATCCAGCGTTATATTACTTGTTGATTTACCCAAATTCAGTTTGCTAAGAAAAAATGAAGCGTCAGACTTGCTATGGGGCCTTGTATAAACGCAAGTGTTATTCAGCGGCTCAAGCATAATTTAATTCCTGATGATGTCGATCACGTAATTGTTAAATCAAGCATTCAAACTCTGCCTTGGTATAAATTCTACGAGCTAGCGTAATTTTGGACATAAAAATTGCTGACCAACTATTTCATGTTCCTTACATACAACAATGGCTCATTACCTGTATTGGCTGATCCAGTGTAATATCCATGTCCATCACCATCGCAAGTGATTGAGGCATTGGTCGCAGAATTTGTAAGTGCACTTTTCACCTCTGCTGGTGACGCATTAGGATGAGACGCCTTGTAGAGGGCAGCTGCCCCAGCAACGTGTGGAGCTGCCATGCTTGTTCCACTCAAGGTAGTATACGTTCCACCAGAATATGTTGATAGAATATTCACCCCGGGCGCAGCAATTGCTACTTTGGGCCCATAATTGCTAAATGTAGCAAATGTATCATCGTTACCATATTGTGTGGATGGGCCCATACCGCCACATCTGCCGTCACTATCCGCAATTGCACCAACAGCAATTACATTGGGGTCAGATGCTGGGTGAAAGGTAGAGGCATCAGCGCCGCTATTTCCAGCAGCCGCTACAAATGTTATCCCAGCAGCTATTGCATTACTAACTGCTGAGTTAAGCGCAGTAGAATCGCACTGGCAACCAAAGCTCATATTCACAACATCGATTTCGTTAGCATGTGCTGTAATGTAATCAATTCCAGCAATGACATCAGATAGCGCACCTGCTCCACTTTTATCCAGAACTTTAACAGCCCAGAGCCTTGCTCCTGGGGCAACGCCAACCACACCAATCGAGTTATCGATCGCTGCTGCTATTCCAGCGACATGGGTTCCATGTCCATTGTCATCGTTAGCAGTTGACGTACCAGCAACGAATGTTTTCTGAGCATAGACGTTCAGATCAGGATGATTCAAGTCTATGCCGGTGTCTAATATTGCTATATCGGCATTCACATTGCCGCTTCCTGCTCCTTGAGTCTGTGATGTCAATCTAGCCGCGCTCGTACTTGGACTTGCACCAATTCTCTCAACCCCCGTCGGAATCACCTGGGAAAACATTTGCACTTTTTGGTCTTGCTCAACTAAAGCCACTCTTGGGTCACTCCTTAGATTATTAAGAAGGCCTGGATCATTGCCTACCTTTATGGTATATCCGTTTAGAGCATGTCGATAAGTATTGAGTATTTCAGCACCTTTACTCTCCATTTCGTTTGCCATGGTTTTCATTTCCTTGATAGCCAAAATGTCCGCGTCTTCGGAGGTGGACAAGCTATTAGCCGTTTGTTTCAATACTACGATATATTGACCACCTATTGCTTTGTGAGCCTCTTCTCTTTGCAAGGCTAGTCTAGATGATAAGGCATCTTGAAACGTGTTTGTGGTGTGCAACGCTGAGCCTTGTTGGCTATCATCTGATTTCTCATCAAGATTAGGAATAGAATTTGGCATAATGTCTCCATCAGTAGGTGCTACGGACGTAGTTGAGAATGCTGTGGCATCAGGATAACCTGATGACAATAAATATGGTGATCTGGACATCGTGTCGTCAACGGGTAGTAGAATACCCTCTGATTGGTCTTCAAATCCAAAGACCAAATTGCTGGGAAAATTGTTAACGATACTAAATGATGCTGAAAATATACCGACTGCCAACACAAAAAAAAGTGCAGCCTTGATGCGAGAATTCATTCTTATTTATGCACAGCTAATCCGTATAAATGAAATGTGACTGATAGTACCAGACATTTTCTAGACATGAATTATATCCTATAATAATTGAAGTTATTTAACAGAATAAGACTGCAAGTATGCAATTTTTCAGTGGACCTTAAAGTGCCTTTCTAGGTTGAGTCTGAAGACCAAACAATATATCGTAACATGGTTTAGATAATTTCGCCGAAGATTTAGTTAAGATACCATGCTGATACTATTTAGAAATAGCATCAGAAACCTCTTGAGAGCGTTTTGTTAATGATGCAACACAACACAAGAAAAGATGATATTTGAAAGTAATTAAAATATTATTTGAGCTTTTTTCAAAAATTATAATGATTAATTATAATTATTATTACTATTTGCTAACTATTCGTAGCTTTAATAATTAAAATTTCAAAATAAACCGATCGTGGTGGATGAAATATTTAGTTATTGATTGCTTAATGTCAAATAAAAAAACTATGATCAGATCCCAATTCGCATAGTTAGCTGCAAGTCAACGTCTTACTAACTGCAATGCCAAGCCCTGTTGGTTTATGTTAACTTCGAGAGATTTTATCTTGCTCTGGTAATAAAGGATCTTTTTACCTTTACTATCGAATTGAATTTTTTCAATCGAAATCAACCCAGATTGATGTAGTTTTTGGATTTTCTTGTAGGTGGAACTTAAAGGTAACTTGTATTCGCAACATATTTCGGATGCTGTTTTGGGCGAGCTCATAGTAGATGTCAAAATACTATAGGTAACCTTGTCTGAAATCTCTCTTAACATAAGCAAAACGTTAGAGTCTTCGGATTGAAAATAATCATGGGAATCTATTGTAGTCATTTCTTATTAGGCAAACCTAATTAGGTCTGCCTAATATTTAAACGATGTACAATTTATCGTGCTTTTATCGATAACATATAGTTAGGACAAAGAATAATTAATATGGCCTAAAAAGGGCAGATCGATTCTTGCATTTCATACTTTAAGGACATAGACCAGAGAATATGCGAGCATGAACCAGAATAAAAATCATACTCACTAGTCTAATCGTCAAAATCATGACGTGAAAACCCTAAAAAAATATATTAGTGCAGCCAACTTTAATATCCCACTCCCTAATACGATACGCTGAAATAATAGTGATTAATTGTTCTTTTTCTTAGTCTAATGTTTTACGTTAATTCCCACTCTAAACACATCTTGTTTACACTCCAGAATTTGAGCTAGTCTGATTTCTACTCAATATAATAAAATTCGTACTACTTTCTTTCTATATCAGCCATAGACTTTCTTGCGCTCTCTATGGTTTTTGTCCTCCTTGGCTTAATTATTAGTACGTATACGGAGCCTACCACGTATATAGCCAGCAAGATAAGCTGAGCAATTACACTTTCAAGAGTAGGATGAATTCCGGTCATTTCTGCCAAATTTATATCAAGTCTAGGAACTGTTCCAATAAGACTGGTTGTTGATATATACCCAAGTTCTTGGAATGAACGGACCGCATTACCCATAAATGCGACTGACATGTATGCACCCACTGCCATAGTCAAACCAAACAGTACGCGAAGGGGCAATTTTTTACCCAATTTTCGAATGAGAAACACTAGACCAACTATTACGGCAAGTCCTGAAACCAATCCAGCAATTACATACCATTCCATGTATTTTGCAAATGATAGGATAGCTTGATAGAATAGGACGGTTTCAAATCCTTCCCTGTAAACAGTAAAGAATGAAAGCATTACGAAGACAATGACGCTACCAGTAGTAGTTGCCTTCCAAACCTTTGCCTTCACAAATTCTATCCATTTTTTAGTTTCAATTTTATTCAGAACCCAGAAGCTAACCCAGAACAATATTGCTACTGCCGAAATACCTGCTATTGCCTCAATCATCTCTCTATTGGCCCCAGAAATTTCAATAATGTATTGGGCGATCGACCACGTTGCGGCAGTTGCAGCTATGGCGATTATAATCCCATAATAGACGTGCTTTTTAAACCTATTATTCCTGGAAGCTTCCAGATATGTGAGAATAGCTCCAACTATAAGAGCCGATTCAAGGCCTTCCCTGAATATTATTGAAAATGAAGAAGAAAATGCAATCCCAGGAGCCACAACCCCAGTTCCGGAAACCAATCGTTCGGATTCATCTAGGCCTTGTTTTATCTCGAAGACCTTGCTCTGAATCTTATCGTAAGGTGCATGCACCTGAATCAAATTACGTAACTCGGCAAATTTTATTTCCATGTCCAAAGTAAAGTCAGGATTTATAGGTCTTAGTGGAACTTCTACACTTTCATAGTTATCCAAATACGCTGAGCGGGAAGTTGAAAATGCATCATCATAACTACCTTTCCTATAAGTCGATAACATTTCATCTAATTTTGAGCCTATTTGATCAACATCACTTCGAACAATTCCCTTGGATGATTCTTCTGCCTGACCCATGCTCCGCCTATCTCCGGTATAGATTCCAAATCCTTTGCTAAGAGCTTGGATATCAGTAAGACCTCTTCCGTTTGCTCCAGATCCAATATTCAAAGATTGGAGTGCTTCCGTCGAAAGTTTGCCACTATTATCAGTAAACTGCATACCGCTGACTGACGGAGTTGATGCAATCTGCGATTTGCTCTTTAGCAGAGATTCTGCCTTATTGAGATTCAGTAGTATTCCATTGACATAAGCTTTAATTTCAGCTAGTGGTGCTTTCTTACTAATCATCTCTCTAAGATGTTCTCGCATTGCTAATTCTAAATCGAGTTTAAGTTTGTGGTCATATTTGTCAATTGGTGGTTCAAGATATTCAAAATTGTCCAAATAAGCAGTGACAACGGTATCATCAGCTTGAGCATAATTTCCAGTCTTGATATATGCGATAGCTTTAGCCAGGTCAGTTCTGATAGTCGAAAAATATTGGGCATTTTCATCTTGTTTTTGGTTTGTAGGGTAAATTGAAGTAGAATTATTTACAGTATTATTAGTACTGGATTTACCGAAGCTTACACCGGGAGTCGAGGAGGTTGTCATCCCATTGGCAAGCTCGTTTTCTATGTCAGATATCGACTTGGAAACAATCTGTTTATCAGTTCTTTTTAACATATAGTTGATTAGTTGACCGTATGCTAGTTTTATTTCAGAATTCTTATTGCCATTCAGCGTTCCAGACACATTGCCGTAATTTGACTGTGATACACGAACCAGTCCCAATGCATTTTGGTAATCAATGTCATTTCCTCCTGCATTTTGTTTTGCACCATTTGCATTGTTATTGAAGTTGTTTGTGTTGCCTTGCGAAGAAGAAGACGATTGTATAGCACTTTTGCCGCCTGGCGGCTGATGGGCTATTTTTGATAGCTGATATGATCTATTAGCATCAACCAACAGAAGAGCTGCAGTTTGAGCAAGTAACATATTTTTCTTATCGGTCTTTAGTATAGGATTCAAAATCTGATCATAAATTTTGTCCAGATCAGATCGAGCATCGACCAAGTTTTGTCTAACTGTAGACTGGTCTCCAGTTTTAATAGAAAACGTAACATCAGTCAATCCCGATTCCAGTCGCTTTCCCGTATTTGCAAGTCCGATCTTTTCGAGTATATTTTTAATCGAAGGGAATATGACAGAGTGCGTTATGTATGAATGAGCGAAAGCCATATTGTTGTCTCCACTTTTCAGATTTTGTTCAGTCAACATTAACTGCGTACGAATTCTTTCAAAGTTGGTAATTAGAATAATAGCGTCAGTATCATTAACCAAAGCCGTAGATCCCTTTGGAGTTGCGCCAGCCAATGCTAAAGCCATGGCTAGTCTTGGTTCCATTCCCGGAACTACGTTTAGTGCAAAGACTGGATTCTCAAAAAAAAAGTAAACAATGAGTACATTTGAAATTAGAAGTAGGGCGATAAGGATACTGACCACCTGATAGTTTTTATGCCCAGTCAAAATCAATTTGCTAAATGTGTGGCTTGTTATCTTCATTTTTGCTGTCACTCAAACTTCTAATTTCATATTGTCTCCCTAGTTCAATGAGACAATCGAAATATAGCCAGTTTGTTGTCAACTCCTCTTATAAAGTCTATTGCCATTCTCGAACATGAGAATGATAGACTGTATACCAAGTGATCTGTTAAAGGCTGAAGCTTGGAAAAGCAGATTAAGTTCATGCCAGAAAGACGAGTTAATTTCGTATGGTGACCATTTTCTGAAATCGAAAATACCCTTCTCCTGCAGAAGCCATAAAATTTTAGACATATGGGATGATGAGAATCTGCAATAGACCTGTATATCGTCTTTATAAAAAGATCGGATTGATCGGATTGACAAGAGGGTGATGCACGAATTGATTCCTTTAATTATGCGGACAACATGCATAAGAAAGCCTATATTTCAATCTATACTAATCTATACTAATCAGGTTATTTTCACACAAAATTTCGTATGTTATGTACTTATGCACTATTCGGAAATCTACAAATGTATAAATAACAATCTAGAATTTATTCCGAAATATTGGATTGTCAAGGATATTCGAGTCTCAATTCAAAGTGCCAACATGAATTTTATAACACCAATAGGCATTCAATCCTTTGGATAATAACTAGATATTAAGCACGATCCTGCTCTCCAACGCGAGAATCATCCAAATAAATTAAATATCGTTATGACTTAGTCCAGTTAATGGATTGCGCAGTATATGACACCTACGTAGAAAAAAAGGATGGTAAAGTAATGCATTTCGATGTAATTGTCGAAAAAAATACTCCTCATGAGAAGGCAATCGAATATGGTAAAAGTTATTTGGATAGCGTGGGCCAAGGAGGCCAAACCATGACCCAGGAAGAATGCCAATTTTGCCATATTCAAAAGGCTCCAGATGGAATTGAAAAACAGATTTCTTCTAGTGGATATTATATACAAGAAATGGAAGGTTGTCCATAGCTGAAAAGTGAATGAGCATTCAATTTTTAAGTTAAAGTAATCTGGATCGATCTTATTTTTTTGTAAATGAAATCACATATCGCCTTGAATTTGCGTTTTTCCAAATTGCTGTTTTTTTACTGATTTCTCAGCTAAATCAGTTGACCAATTAAGGAATTGATACTCTGATATATGAAAATGCGAATAGAAATTGATCAGTGCGTAGATCTGATATTGAAACTAGATTAGATTGACCAGGACACAGTCGCACAGTACTCGGCTAGCTCGACCTACGTACTCAGGGATCTCTGGCTAGTCGGTAATCTTTATATCATATTGCAATAGGAGACTGTCCAAGTACCTCTGGAACTTTCCGTTTGAGATTATATCGTCTGAATAAATCCCTAAAGAGATCACTCTTCCATTTTTATAGTTAAGTTCGTAGGATGCTATAACAGGCTTGGTATGAAATAAAGTCTCAGGGACCGAGGCATTATAATTAAGTAGTACGATATCCTTAGGATTGGTAACATATTGCTCCTCGTGAGGTTTGTAGCCGAATGGATCATTAACAAATCTGCTCACACACTTATAACATAGGTAGTTGCTACCGACCCACTGCGATGTTTCGCTTTTCCATCTCTCATTGACACTCTTCCAAGCAGACCTTCCGTTAAAAGTCCATCCGTGGCCTTTCATCAATGTTACATTTTGAGTATTTCTATCATATTTCACCTGAGCGAAGAATACGTTTCCGTCTAAGATAATCATAGTCCCGCCATTTGTAACAAACTGTTTTAGATTATCATATTCCTGCTGGGTAACGTACTCTTGATGCCCAAGAATTACTACATCGAAAGCAGCGGAACGAGGATTTCCTTTAATATTTTTAAATATTGAACCTTCGTCTACGTCAGCATCTGTTAGAACTGTAATATTAGAATCTTGAGTCAACCATTTCAGATTGCTTAATAGATTAAGCATTGCGAAAGCCGATCTGGCTGATGGGGAGCTAAGGTTGGTATTGGTATTAACAACTTTGCTTGATAGTAATTTCAAATCGCTGGTTATGTTGACCTTAGGTGGAGTTTCCCCATACTTCTTGTAAAAAACATAGAAGGCATGATTGTAGGCTGCTGTAGTAAAAGTCGGATTGACAAGCGCGATTCTTATTCCTGCCCCAAACTCACCGGTGTGGGAATTGTTATCCGGAGTAGATAATTCTCTCTTGTCCTTGGAGAATGTAAAATACGTGTTACTGTTCTTACCTACCTTGCTTGTGGTATTCGATACACTGGTTCTCTCAATGCCATTCTTAGCCAATGTGCCAGATGTTAGAGTAGCATTGTCGCCATTCCTCATACTCTCCACTACTGATAACGGAGATTCTTGCTTGTGAAGGTAGGCTGAATTCGTGTTATTGTTTAACTTCTGCAATTGTTTCACATGATTTAGTTCGATCACATTTCGTTGCTGATTAGTAGTATTTTGTGCGAAGCTTGTTGTGTTCTGCATGACTTCTGTTTGGATCCCTTGGAGTATCAATCCAGATATTAAAAGTACAGCACATAACAGCAGTCCAACTCTAACCGTAGAAAAGTTCCTAAATTCTATCTTACGCAAAACTCCTTTTCAACTCCTAAATTTGTTTCAAGATTCAAAATTTGTTATAAGAACCTAAATTTCTTCAAATTTCGCAAGCATCTTGTCCGATGTCTCCAAACACGTTCAAGCGCATTTGTCAAAGCAAGCAAACCGGTAAAGTTTTGCATGGCTCGTTATTAAGAAGTGATGCTTTACTCATGATCTAGAATAGAATTGTATTACTAATCAACATATATTTGTATGATTATTCATCAGACCAGAACCAACTAGCATTCTTGGAGTCAACTTGAATTATTGGCAAAATAGCAGCGTGACCGGCCATATTGTATCCATTCCTCATCAAAGTCACACACTAAACACTAGATTCGTGGAAGGGAAATGCCATTATTAGAGTTGTTTAAAAGGAAGGAGGTAAGAATGGAAGGAAAATACCGAATGGATTTAGAATACATTTTCTAGTACTGCATGGTGTGTATTCTCGAAGTCTGATCAGGTTTGTATTTATTCCATAAAAGGCCGAAGAACAATCCAATTAGGCCAAAAAATATAGCCATCGTAGTTCCACTAACGGCCCTGAAAGTGTTTACTACTGACATCTGAATTTCAATTTTATCGGGATTCGGTGGCCAAGTAACATACATTGTGGCAATCGATATCAAATATATTGCAGGTACGATATACGAAATTTTATTAACTCTCCTGAACTTGAAGAAAATGACACCCATCGCAACAGCTACTAACACCGAAGTTATTTGATAGGTAGTGTATAGATGTTGTCTTAGACTAATGGTATCAGGATTCCCTACGGCGGGAGGATTCGGTGGGTACTTGCTAAATGGAACCAGATACAATGCGAGATATATCAATCCTGCTAAAAGTAATGCCTTTTTCCTATCATCAGAAAATGTTAAGTATTTTCTAAAGAAAACATAGGCAATCCCTAGCAAACCACCGTATGCCATTCCTATAAATGCCCCCGCTGCAAAAGTACCTGACTTTTGCCATATTCGGTAAGAACTTAATTCACCAAAATCAACTTTTTCCCCTTTGGCGATATCTTTCTGAGTTTCAAAACTAATTGCCTTGTCAGTTGAAGGTTCAACTACAAATAGATTAATAGCTGCCAATATCTCGCCCGCAATAATACCAGAAACTAGAGAAATAGCTATGAAAAGAAGAGTCTTCATATCATAATATCACTGTAGCAAACTCGTGAAAAAAAAATTAAGATCAGTGACAAGGAAATCCTGATTCATGTCTTATATCGTGTACAAATTCGTGTAGCCACATTGTATCATAAGAAGATTTTCCTTGTACTATACTAAATATTTGGCCTGTGTCATACCCTACTGCAAAAAGGCTAAATAGAGCAATTCCTGCCAGTATACCTACACCTATGATTGGGATTTGTCGTTTGTGAATCGTTCTTTGGCTCTGATCAAGAGTCATATTCAATAGTCTTATAGTCGTAAATATATAAACCATTGTATGGTTTATCCAACATAGATGTATTGTGACAGATTGTTTTGAGATAAAAGCTAGATCAAGGGCTTTCCGAGATCTGAGTTTTCTAAATAGAATAGAGTTCTAGCACACATATTTCATAGAACTATGCAACGAATAAACGAGATCAATCCTTTCAAATTATTTTCAGCAAATCAGTGTTTTAATAATGTAATTTGCGTTCAACTAGTTGGATAAACTATCCTAATACTTATATTTCAGAACGATTAGGTATTGAGAACGTGGCGAATTGTATGATTAATGCGAATAGAAATAATCCTGTACATAGTTATCTCGAGGATAAGATTTGTAAGTCAATTCATCTCGCAACTAACAATAGTTTTGTTGATGCTAGACAGACTTGAAAATGTCAAAAGTAGCAATATTGAAATCAAAAAAAGTGTTGGTGTCGATCGGAATTATGATTATTGTTGTGATCATTGGATCCGTTCTTGTATCGTCAATTCCAAGCAGTACTAACGCTGCACCTAATTTTCGACTCAGAACGATAGACGGAAGTCAAGTGTCTTTGTCGTCATTCAAAGGAAGGCCTGTCATACTTTGGTTTATGGCCGCGTGGTGTCCTACATGCGTGGGTCAGAGTGATGCAATTACAAAGGTGAAATCAGAATTTGGAAACAAAATAGATCTGCTAGTCATAGACATGTGGACAACTCAAGCGATAGGAGGCAATAGTGCAAGTGGAAAGCAGAGTGAGACTACTAGCGACTTGCAAGATTTTCTTGCGAAACATGGTGGTTCAAAATGGAGAGCTGCGTTAGACACAGATAGGGCAGTTTTGAAGTATGGGATAGTGGAGGTAGACTCAACAGTTATCATTGACAAAAATGGAAATTTAGCTTTTAAGAATCTTGGATCTACCGGATATCAACCATTAAGAGAGGCAGTCTCGAAGATCGCTCCGGCTTAGGATTGATCTTTAAATAGATTTATAGTACATGTCGCTTGATTTCCTGCTATTTAGCTTCACATTCGTAGCCGGGATAATAGCATTTCTGAATCCTTGCGGCTTTATTATGCTCCCAGCTTATGTTTCAAATCATATGGAAAAGACATTCCGACTCCAAAATTGGAATATGACAAATAAACAAAAGACAGCCACATTTTCATCAAGAAAGCTTGCATATGCCTTACTTATGGGGTTGATAACGACAACTGGATTTATCACGATTTTTTCATCGGTCGGGCTAGGCATTTCTTATATTGGAATTAGGATAGTCAAAATATTTCCTTGGATAGCCTTTGTAAGCTCATTACTCGTAATAGGAATAGGTATAGCCAAGTTGATTGGAAAAACCATTTATTTCAACATTCCCACATACAAATTCTTTTCGAAAAATAAGAGTCACTGCAATTCAAAAATAGAATATCGCTATTTCTTTTTGTTTGGGATAGGCTATGCAATTATTTCACTGAATTGCACTTTATCATTGTTTCTTTTTGTAATATCACAAGGCATCACCGCGGGAGGCATAGTGCAAGGTTTTGTGATTTTTTTAACTTATGCGTTAGGAATGGGTGTGATGATGACAATTATTTCAAGTTTGGTCAGCATCTCAAATCAGAAATTTAACAAGATATACTCAACTAAATTGGCTCACAATCTAAACTCTATAACTGGCGTTATTGTAATTGTTGCAGGGATTTATCTGGTGTATTATAATATCGTAATTGGCAAGCTTATAACGACATAATTAATAGGTTACTTGATGCACACTCTGGATTAATACTTGCAAATAGAAATAAGCATCAATAATTAGATAATTAATTTTTCCCGCTCTAGCAGATAGTGATAATAATCATTACCTTATATTGGGATAGTATAATCTGGTATGATCAACTTGCATGTTTCTTTTGGTGGCCGCGAATAACCCCTAATGCATCTATAAATCTTTAATAATTCTTGTTTTTACTTATTGATTTGCTTTTTCAGTGTAAATGGTTTTCATGGTTCATAATCGTGAATAAAGCTGCACTCTTTGAAGCTAGCTCAGCAGTTCTTGGATCTGACTCGTCACTGCCTATTATCAGTACATCACTATCCTTCGGCATTAGTTCTTTGACGAGGAGTTCATATATTCGTTTTTCATCTTTCAACGAATCATATCCAGTCACAGGGATTACAAACTTCCCATCTATAAATAAAAGTGTAGTAGCTCCCAACGCTCCCATTTTTACTGCGGTATCCCTTTGCTCTATTCCAGATTTTATGGTATAGGCAAGATGCTTTAGTAGAATTCCATAATTGTATTTCCCGAGTGCTATTGAGCATTTTGGAATCTTGCACTCAGCAGGTAAAGAGGCATGTAAATGGGAATAGAGATCAGCCCCTTTATCAGACAATCTAGTTCCGCTATTGCTAGTCTGTATCATGTCTTGCATTTTCATATGCTTTATCAATGTCTTAATCGAACCTTCTCCTAGATTGAGTTCATCGCATAGCAATTCTCTACTTATATGACCCTTATCATGCATTAACTGCAATGTTTTGAATATATGTGCCATATCGTAAGAAAGAATTCTACTTGGGGCATATCTGCTTGAAATTGCAAGTAAGGTTTTGATATAAGTATGCATACTTGACCCATTAAAATGATGAGTTACATCGCATATTAATTTATTCGAAAAAGTTTATTTTGGCACGCCAGCGTTTGATTATATATCGAAAATTTGGCTTGAACTAAATATGATTATCTGGTAATCTAGATATCATAGTGAAGTTATTCTATTCAAAATAGCTTATTTTAAGGATTTTTTATTGGTCTTATTACGTACCAACTTGGATGATGTTTTCAAAGAGGAGCTTTGCACACTTGGTTCGACCCCACAGGTAACATCAAGTTTATAGTGGTTGACGAGATTCTGAATTATCCGTTCTAGACAGTATTGCAATACACTTAATTGGTCATCTGAAATATCTTTGGTTAGAATCTTTTTTACTGACACAGCGCATGCAAACATCGAATCTAACAGAGATTCGGTTCGTTCTGTGAGATATAGCCTGTTAATACGCCTATCATCAGCATCTGCTTGTCTTTTTACAAGTCCCTTTCTCTCCAATCTATCAATCAATGGTATGATAGAGGATGCATCTAAACCCAATTTGTTTGCAATTTCTCTCTGAGTAATTCCATTTTGAAGGCGGATGATATTAATCGCCCTCCACTGTGCTAAAGTCACATCAACCCTATTTTGTAATTCAAAATCAAAGGCTTGTTGAACAGTCTTTGATGCCAAAACAATTTTACGTCCTAGGCTGTTTTCATAATCATACTTGGTTACTGTCATTCGAGAATACAAATATAATACCAGATCTGGTATAAAACATTTTAAGACTTATATATTATTATAGTATATACAATCATTGGGTATCCAAGAATGTTGTCGACTAGAGAAAATCATGAGAATGAAATGGACAGCTCCTATACTTGTGAAGAATGTACAGCTTCGTTCGAGAGCAAGTCCAAATTAGCAGATCATATTCATTTAAGGCATGGCATGTGAGCATTGATGAAAGAGGGTATTGTGCTATCTATTTCAGATCCATGTCATATGATTCACCATCGATCAAATTTCTCTAACTTAAAATTCAGTTTTGCACCTCGATTGTGATTGTATGATGAATAGTAATTTGAATTTTAATTCTAAGGTGCTTGTGATAGGCTTGGGTCAACTTGGGTTACCTGTAGCAAAGTATGTTAAAGATCAAGGAGGATTTGACGTGTATGGTTATGACATCAATACAAAGGCAATAGACCGTGCACAGAAAATAGCTGGAATAAAGAGGATTGGAGATTATAGCAGAACTGGCGATATTACTACAGGTAATGAACCTGACAGTAGTAGAAATATTAACCCTATTAGTAATAATAGTACTAGTATCAATAATAACATTAATGCATACGATTTTAGTAAATTTGATGTCTTTATCATCTGTGTTTCTACACACAAACCAGATGACATGTTTTCTCCACAAATAGAAGGTCTATTATCCATAGTTGA
>JARBAU010000277.1 GCA_029237525.1 Nitrososphaerales archaeon
CTATTAAATAAGATCGAGAATTTACCTAAACCCGTAATTGCTGCAATTAACGGCTACGCATTGGGAGGAGGCTGCGAAATAGCTCTTGCATGTGACATTCGAATTGCATCAAGTAATGCAAAAATTGGCCAAACTGAGGTGAAAGTCGGCATACCTCCTGGTTGGGGTGGCACGCAAAGGATGTTAAGAGTGCTCAGAGTGTCCAAGGCAAAAGAGTTGATTTATACTGGTAGAATGATAACTGCTGATGAAGCTTTTAAAATTGGACTTGTAAATAAGGTTGTATATCCAGACGAGGAAGGGATACAAGAAGAAACTAAACTGCCTGGAAAAAGAGATGCAAATAACAAGTCTAATTCTCGAGAATCAAACAGGGGCCCTGACAAATCTCTGAATAGCAAATTAATGGCTGAATGCATTGAATTTGCAAACACGATTTTGAAAAATAGTCAATTTGCCGTTACTGTAAGTAAGATGCTAATTAATAAGGCATTAGATGTGGATATTAACACAGGGCTGAATTTGGAAATTTATGGTTGGTCCCTATGTTTTGCACATGAAGACAGAGTAAAAATGATGTCAGCATTTTTGAATAAGAAAACCAAGTGAAATCGAGTTAGATTATGGCTAGGTCTGCGACCTAAATTTCTGCTATATAGTATTGGTTTTGGTTGTCAGTATTTAAAGATATTCCGCTAATATTTGGGGTAATAATGAATGCAACTAATTTATATCCTACACAACGTACTCGAAAAAGGGTTTGCTAGGACTTTGGGACATTAGATCTCTTGGTTCGTCAAACTCTAGTACAGTGTGAGAGCTAAATCAATGAGAGTTTAGATTATGACGACATAAATGTAATCTTACAGTATCTGTTGTCAAACCTGAGCAGTAATTCCCTGGTTAATTGGTTCTTCCGCATGTCTAGATTATTAGGAAACTGAAATGTTTAGCGCAAAAAATTGAGAGTCGAGTCTGGGATTAGTCGGAATTATGATAGCAATGCATAAAGTAAAACGAGATATGATTACCCCATTTAGTTCAAATCAATCTTTGAAATTCATTTTCTGTGGCCATGTGTCGAATTATAAGTTCCACCATAAATTATATTTCTTATAAAGTCAGATGTTAGAAAGTCATGAGGAAACCCAAGTTCAATTTTACTGACCTCATCCAACCTTTCGACATGCTCTTCTGATAATTCAAATTCTAGACACGCCAAATTGTCGTCAAGGTGTTTTGTATTGCGGGCTCCAATTATTGGTATAATTTTGCTTGAGAGTTTGTTGGACGTGTTTTGTTGTCTTACCCAATTTAGAGCAACTTGCGCCGGAGAGCGGCCTATTTCTTTGGCAATTTTGACGACTTCCCCTGCTACGACCAGATTGTGTTCTGTTAGCATTATATCTGCCATTTCTGACATTCCCGTCTGCCGTACGATTTCCAACCTGCTATTACCATTGGCTTTTTCAACGTTACTGGAATGAGCATCTTGCTTTTGTCGATTTTTATTTGTTCCATCTGTATTATACTTACCAGTCAACACTCCTCCTCCCAAAGGAGACCAAGAAGTCACTCCTATGTCTAGAGACCTTGCCATAGGAAGGAGTTCTCGTTCAGAGGTTCGTTCTAATAGACTATATTCAATTTGAATTCCTATGAACTCAGTCCATCCTCTGAGATTGGCAAGAGTGTTAGCTTGCGAAACCACCCATGCCGGTGCGTCTGAAATTCCAATGTACAATACTTTACCCAGTCTTACCATATCATCAAGTGCACGCATTGTCTCTTCTATTGGTGTCATCTGATCCCATGCATGAATCCAATAAAGGTCGACGTAATCAGTGTTAAGGCTTCTTAGGCTACGTTCTAGCGATTGCATCATATTCTTTCGCTGATTTCCGCCTGCGTTAGGGTCTCCTGCGCGAATATTTGAGGTGTACTTGGTTGCTATAACATATCTATCTCTATCACCTGAAATGAATTCGCCGAGGAATTTTTCGCTTGTCCCCATAGTATAATTGCTAGCCGTATCAACAAAATTACCCCCTGAATCAACAAATTTATTCAAAACTTTGCGACTTTCATCTTTTGGGGAACCCCAACCCCATTCTTCTCCAAAGGTCATGGTTCCTAGACAGATTTCAGAGACGCGCAGACCACTCTTACCAAGAAGATTATATTTCATGGTAAATTCATTATACAATATAAGAATTAAAACTTCTCAAACCATGACCTCTCGCCAATCTAAATATCTAGATAGAGAATAACAAATCATGACTTTACCCAATGCCTCTATTCAAATGGCATCTCATTTCGCCTGCTATGTAGCAAAAACGGTTTTGAGTACATCGACTGTTCTTTTAGGTTTGCCTGCTCAATTTGTCTGAGATTGTTCCTCTGTATTACAGTAAAATAACTATAATCACTTTAATCATGACGCGTTTATTTTCACGACAATAATTTCACCTAAATAGATTGAAAAATATCCGAAGTATTTGTAATCCTTGATTCCGTTATGGATTTAAAAGTAAATATTTAATAGGATTTCGATCAAATCCATCGCACATTAAAATACTATTAAAATCCCTATATTTCATACTAAAATTTTTCATGTGTCATAACACTGGGACAGTTTTATTATGTTTTGCAATACGATATAAATTGCTCAGGATGGAGATATTACTCTCTTTTTGCAATGTGCACCAACACGTGCTGAACATATGCGTCATTAGTGCCTAGCTTCATCGGATTAAAAGTAGCAGTTGTAGAGGATGCTTTTCCATTATTCTTCATATTAATGGTACGTGTCTTTTGCCGTTATGCTTTTTCTTTTGTTTCATAATTAGACCAAGAGGGAAGAAGGCACATAGATAAGTGCTATATTGATGCTTTTTAAATCTATTATCTGTTTATAGTCGGTAAACTAAATGAAAATGTCGCACCTTTACCATCTGTATTATTCTCAGCCCAGATCTTGCCACCATGAGCTTCTACAATACTTTTTGATATAAACAGTCCCAAACCAGTACCACCTGTTTCCGATTTAGTGGAAAACTTTGTGAATAGCCTTGGCAATATTTCAAGATCTATGCCTTGACCGTTATCTCTTATTCTAACAATAATAACAGCATTGTCGTCATGCTTGTCTGCAGTTGTTCTACTACAAGTCACAGTTATAATTATAGTGCCTTGTTCATTAGTGAATTTAATGGCATTACTTAACAGATTATGAATCACCTGATAAATTCTACTTTTGTCCGCTTCTATAAAGATAGACTCGGTAGAAGAGATTAATTCTATTTTTATCTTATTTTGATATTCTTTTTTGATCTGATTTGTAGAATCTACAATAGCAGATCTTGTCATTTCAGTTACATTAAATCTCTCCTTTCTCAGGAATAGCGATTTACTTTCAATTCTACTAACGTCCAATATATCCTCAGTCAGTCGATGCAGTCTCTTTGCATTTCGATTGATAATTTCCAATAAACTTGCTTGTTTGATGTCATTTGTATCAGATAAGATAACCTCAGACAAACTAAGTATGGGTTGTATAGGGTTTCTTAGTTCATGAGCTGCTATATCAATAAATTCCTGTTGCATTTTATCATGAATTTCTAACTTTTTATTGGCCAATTCAAGCTGTTCATTTGTTTCTTTTACTTGCTGATACAACTCAGTTTGCCTCCAGAGATTTTCAAATATTGAAACATAGGAGGAAACAGTAGGTTTACTATTCGAGTAAGTTGCTAATCCCATCGCCTCATAAGATTTCTGAGCATCATCATCCTTCACTTCTACTACTAACGAGAATTTTCTATCCACTATTAGTAAGCTGACTCTTGTTTCTAGGTATGGTTCAATAAATCGAATATTGATTTTCTGCTGCTTTGATAACCGTTTTTCTTGCTCCTGTTGTTGTATCGGTTGTTCTGTCCATCTTCGCGATGTCTCTATAATCAAATCGTCTGATGGTGTTAAAATTCTAACCTCTAATCCCCGTTTGTTTGCTATGTCTTTTAGGTATTGAGTGGCTCCCAAATATTCTTGGCGATGAAATGCATTAGCACTATAGAGAATTATCAGTATTTCTTCTTCTGCTATCTTGAGGAGACCAAAGATAGCCTTTTGTATCTCAGCGGGATTTTGGATAATGTCTATTCCCTCATTATCGGCTCCATCTTCGATGGTCTTGATTCTAATTTCAGCATCCACTCCATCCTTCCACAATTCTTCAAAAATAAATATAAATTGGTGTATGTATGGCTGTTCGTTACTTATTAAAAGACTTTGAATCATCTCTTGTTCAGATTCCATTTTCTCTGCCGTAGTCATCATCTCTTTATCCGAAACAGCAAAATCAATTGGTGGCATATTCTTGACATGTCTTACTTGGACACCTTCACCAAGAAACCTTTTAACAATATCTATACTGGATTGATCTATGCTAGTTACTAATTTGATTCCTTTGTGTTCACCTCTTCTATGTTTTTCCATTGTCATTTGGAATGAATTAAAGTAATTATTATAGAATAATCGAATGCCAGCAGATCTGGAGCAGACTAAAAATTCATTTGAGTATTGCAAAATCTCCTTTCCCTTCTTGAGAATCGCCTCAACATCTTTTAACACCTTAATTTCTTTTAATACAGTACCTAAATATTGTTTCATGTCATATTCAGTAAGAGAGGAGTCAACTCCAGTTTGTTCTCTAAGAACTTGCTGCTGCTTGCTTACTGTGTTAAGAACCCTCCTTTGTATTTCCTGTTCTATCTTGGGGGCACCAAGAACATCCACCAATTTAGCCACCTCGATAGCTGATTTTCTTATTGATTGCCTTAACATATTATCTTGTGATATTGAGATAGCAGATGAGTATAACCCTATAGTAAACAAATAAGATGACAAAAGGACAAGTGAATGAGCGGCTACTCCGTATGTTTGTTGTAGAGCAGAAACCTCATTTGCAATGCCAATAGTTGCAATGCCTATTGCAGCAATAGTTAAATAATCTTTTACCTTAGTAGAACTCAAATTTCGTGTAATAATATAAAATGCAAGCCCAAACAGAACACTACTTCCAATAGTGCCAATTCTGAAAATTAATCTAAAATAGAATCGAAATGGAATATCTGATGGTAATGAGAATATTAAACCACTTCCAACTAAATATAACACCAAAGGAATAGATAGAAGAATCCAGAACCTCAAGTCAAGCTTTCTTGTTCTCTTGTAGTAGTAACTCAAGAGTAGGGCAGTACCTGCCCATGTTAGTATGTATGGCAAAAGTGAACTCCAATATATGATTTGATTGTAAAGATCCAATAGTAAAGAAGGTACTATATATAGCGTCGTAAATTGCGGATTTACAACCTTATATTCTATTTCCCCATGATATTTTTTAAAAGTTTCATAAATAAAAGATGACTGAGGAGTCGCTCCAGCAGGTGATTTTTCTTGTACTATTTGTACTAACAGTAATTTATCAAATGCATCCCCAGCTATAGATATTGCAAGCGCAGCGGCTGCCAGCCCATAAAGCAAAAGTAGAAAATTTCTCTTGCTATGCATATACCATGAGAAAAATTTCAAGGCAAGTATTCCCAGAAGAATGGTAGCTGTTACTGAAGCAGCTGCATTGAGAGAAAAAATCAAGGGCTCTGTTCCATCGCATAAACTAAAGTACCCTTGACAATGGGTGAGATTGTTATATAAAATGTAAAGCAAAATTCCCACTAGTGAGAACTGAACGAGTATTACCGTAATATGCATGCCCCGGATTAGCCGAGATTTAGCCCTCAGATCTTTGGTAATACGGGTCGTAAACCCCAAAAGAATCCAAGATCCTATTCCATATCCAATCCCGACAGTTAGTACAAAAAGTATGATTTGTGAGGCATTATTAAGATATAAGATCTGACGGGTAGTGAATAAGTCTAGAATTACAAGTATAATTATAACACCCGCAATAACAATAGATGACTTCCTGTTACCAATAAGGTGATTAACGTATGTAAGTTTATGCATTTTTACTCACGCATAGATGATTTTATTGGCATAGGTCGCATATGCACATCTCGTTTTCGTCATTATTAAGCATGTATAAAAACTAGGAATTTTGTGCCATTGTGTTTGAAAAACTGCTTATACCGTACACTGCAATAGCATCATTGCGGTTTATAATGAATTTTAGCGACAAGCATCTAAGTATGATTGCGCTCTGTGAAGGTGGACATAATCATTTATTTAAATAGATACGTGCTCAATCGAGTTGTTATTTAAGTACACTATAGGGCAAATTCAAATACCATTAAGCGTAAGTATAAATTCGTTACGCCAATTTGCTTCGTAAATAGAGAATAGCAAATTCTGACAGTACCTAGAGTGTATATTCAACTGACATTCTCCAAGTCTGTCTTCTGTGCCTACCCTTTACAATTTCAAGATAAAAGTTTAGGATACGTGAGATTGGGTGAGACTATACCTACACACTTTTATTTTAGTCAGTCCTTCGACAGTTCTGAATTTATTTTTGCTATCAAGTCATCTATTCTAATAGGTTTTCTGACAACAAGAGGTTTTGCTGAATGTATTGTCGGTAATTCTTCTTCTAATTTTTCATTTTGTATATCAAATGCAGTCATAAAACAGATTTTAATCTTATCATCTATTTTTCTTATTTCCCTATACAATTCAAATCCGTTTAGCTTCGGCATTCTGATGTCAAAAAGTGCCAAAGAATATGAGCCTTGCTTGAAAGACGACAATGCTAATATGGGATCATTAAATGAATCAACTACAAATCCACTATCTTCTAAACCAATCTCAAATCCTAAAGTTACATCGGGTTCATCATCAACTAACAAGATCCTCGATGGATCTTCTTTTATTTTATTATTATTACTTTGCAAAGATTTGTTATATCATACCACTTTAAGACTATTATCTTTCAATGTACTCTCTTATGAAAAAATCTCCCAGCATCTACATTGCTCCTTTTGTTACTGAATCTTCATATGGTTAGATTAATAAATTATATTTGATGTTGTTCTTATGATTATCATTAATGAATTCTAATTCTTGCTTCAACTCTTTTACTAAGTCATCTATTCTAATCGGTTTTCGAATAAGACGCCTTACACCCAGTGCAGAGAATAACTCTTTTGCAATTTCTTTGTAATAATATATTTCAGAGGCAGTAATAAAACAGACCTTAACTTTTTTGTCTATTTCTTTCATCTTGTGATAAAACTCAATTCCATTCATTTTGGGCATCTTGATATCGAGAAGCAACAGATCGTATAAACCAGCTTTGAATTTTGATAATGCCATTTGAGGATCGTTAAACGAATCAACAACAAATCCATTATCTTCCAAGCCAATTTCGAAACCTAAAGCGATATCAGGCTCATTATCTATAAGTAATATTCTATTGTTCATCATTGATTCCTGTTATTTGGGGATATTGATGCTGCTGCTCTTGTTGTTTGCTGATTGGCAGGCTAAATGCAAATGTAGCTCCATTGCTATTAGCATTATTTACAGCCCATATTTTACCCCCATGTTTTTCTATTATACTCTTACATATAAATAATCCAAGTCCTGTACCTGTTTGAGAACTTGTAGCAAATTTAGTAAAAAGTCTAGGTAATATTTCAGAATCTATACCGATACCTGTATCCTTTATAGTAACAATAACAGCTTCTTGCTCATCTTTTTCGCTTTCTTTAGCAGTGAGATATATTTCTCCTCCTTCTCCTTTTTCTTCAGTAAATTTAACAGCATTATTTAGAAGATTAGAAATAACTTGAACAATTCTTTCCCTATCCGCATTTACAAAATAAGTCTCTTTGTTTGGTTCATTATACGATAATCTAACATTGATTTTGTTCTTTTCAATATTATTATTATAGTCTTCTATAACTTTAGATAACAAATCGCTTAAATTAAATTTCTCTTGATTTATCTTCAATGTTTTGCTTTCAATCCTTGTAACGTCTAAAATATCGTTTGTAAGCCTTTGAAGTCTTTCGGCATTTCTATATATAGCTTGTATCAATTCCTCTTTTTTCTCAGGATGTCGTCGTAATAGCTCAGAATATGTTAGAACAGATTGAGTAGGTGTTCTTAGTTCATGACTTGCGATATTAATAAACTCATCTTGCATTTTACCATGAGTTTTTAGCTGATCATACAATTTTACTTGATTTGATAAACTTTCAAAAATAGAAATATATGATAAAACCGTTGGTTGACTTGTAGAATAAGTGGCTAATCCTATTGCCTTTATAAAATCCTCATTTGAATCATCTGTTTTTTCTATTACCAGGGATCCTTTTCTATCAACTACAAGGATAGTGACCGTACATACTTTGGTTTCTTCAGTTGGTATTTCAACAGGTTGAATATTAAAAAAATTGTTTGCTTGGTCTGCTATCTTCATGTTTGGTATAAATTCTTCGATAGTTTTATTAATTGGGGTTAGAATCCTGACTTGTACACCGCGCTCCGCTGCTACTTTTAATAATTGTATTATACCTATACGCTGTTCACGAAGAAATGCATTAGTTGTAGGTAGTAATAACAATACTTCCTCTTTAGCAGATTTTACTAAATCAAGGAATAATTCTTTAGTTCTTGTTGGTATCTGGATAACTTCAGTACTTCCCAAAACAAATCCTTCTTCTATCTCCCTGATCCTGTTTTCAGCCGGAATTGCTTTATTCCAAAAGCTCTCAAATACATACTTTTGTTGCTCTACAATATCTTTAACATTACTGTAGATGACTTGTTGTAGTGATATCATTGGTTGTTGTATTTCTTCTACTAAAGTTGCAGAAGCCAGGTATTCTGTTTCACTAACAGAAAAATTTGCTTTAATTCCATCTAAATGTCTAGTCTCATATGCAAACTTCATCATCAGCTCTTTACAGTACTTGACATTGTCTTTAGTAACATCTGTAATGTACCTTAATTTAATGCCCCTTTTTTTTAGGTTGAGTAGTAAATCCCTATATTCTTCAACTCCAATAGTTAGTGAAAGAGCCTTAGAGTCACCACAAGAGCTTATTGTATTTGCATTAGATAAAAATTGTAATATCGTATCCATTACATTTTCTGAACCGTGCACGATCTCTGTCTTTTCAGGGACTTTACGAGAAGAGAATGTCAAGGATAATAAGTGAAATGATACAACGCAAGTATATAAGCAAGCATACCACTCAAATGAATAAATAAGCTGACTTTTATAGTACAAAAATCAATGTGAAAAGATCTAACAAAGATACAATGGGAATAAAAATAGGTATTAGACAGCATTATTAGCCAGTACGCTATAGAGCAAATTAAAATACTATTAGGTATAAGTATAGATTTGTTATGTCGTCATCAGCACATGAAGCAGAAGAGAAGCTTGATAATTCAAAGGTTGCCCTAGACGAAAATACTCAAAAAACTATAGAATCGATTAAGAACGTTGCTAGTAGTATTCGTGAAGCGTCCAGCAAGGCTCGCGATACTATGCGAGTTTTAAGACAGAGCGGTGCTATAGAGGAGCTTACAACTGCTATCCAAGAGGCAATGATTGCTGCACGTGACACGACTCGAGAAATAAGTGATACTGCAAAAGATCTAAGAGACCGTGGTATAATTAAAGATACGGCTAGTACCATAGATGAGACCACTCAAGCAGCACGAGATATTGCTGAAACGGTCAAGACAACAGCTCAACA
>JARBAU010000278.1 GCA_029237525.1 Nitrososphaerales archaeon
AGAATTGTACTGGCTAAACCGACATTCTAAATTAGGAATTGATGTTCTCATCTACGAGAATCATATAATAGAATAAATATTCAATGACTTTGATTTATGAGACGGCAATTATGACAGTAATCAGTTATTCGTTACATATGATTTTGGCAAGAAAATTATTTGTCTTAATTTGTACTGCAGTGTTATTTATTCAATCTATTTCTGTGATTTCTACAATTAATCTTGCTTTTACTAGGGAATTCCTTAACAATAACCATAATATTAGTTACAAATCACATATTCTCTTCATAGGGACAACTATGCCATCACCATCGTCATCTTTCAATAATACAATTATGCCTACAGAAAAATTAACAACAACTAAGATTCCATTAGAGAAGGTCCTAATTGGTGATGAAGAAAGTGTCGAGCCTTTTAATCCAGGTCAAATAAATATCACAGTAGGGGATACAGTAATGTGGATTAATAGTGATATCGAAGCACATACGGTAACATCTGGATACCCTGACAACAAGATTACTTATGCTGAAGTATTTGACTCTGGTAACCTAAATCCCAAACAGACATTTGAACATACTTTCGACAAGGCTGGAATCTATAAATATTTCTGCAAACTCCATCCTTCAATGCTGGGATTAGTTAATGTCAAATAGCAGTTCATTTCAAGTAACAGTTCATGCGGATCTCGTGATAGTTTTGAAATATTCTGATTAAGCAGAAACTGTGTATTTAAATGATGCATTTTCGAACAAATTTTATAGCCTGGCTAGAGTGCCTTGATAAGGACAGTGTTATAGAAAATATATATAATTAAATATAAAGGGCTCAACGATCAGTTGTCTGAATATCTCTGAATGTGTCTAAATTGTCTCATTATTAGTTACATTTGTAAGAAGAGGTTCGCAGATAAACTAACTATTCTGCACCGCACTCTACACTATGGATAACACTATTCTTTCACAAATTCAGTAGACTTATCAGCAAATTGAGATTTCCTAACACCTCGAAATTTCTATTAGTAATATAGTATGCCATCCACAGTTTTTCTTCTGTATTCGCTAAACATAATATAGAATTCCCGCCATATTCTATAGTATGAAATCAGCAGAGAATAACCAATCATGTGTTCATTTGGATCATTCCAATCGAAAAATCGACCCAAAAACGCCAGAGGGCTGCGAAGAGTGTTTAAAAACAGGTTCATCTTGGGTCCATCTACGTCTATGCTTAACTTGCGGTCACGTCGGTTGTTGCGATAATTCTGTCAACAAGCATAGTACTAAGCACTTTAATTCTACACAACATCCAGTAATCAAGTCCTTCGAGCCCGGAGAAAATTGGAAATGGTGCTTTATAGATGAAATTTTCAGAGGATGAGATAGACCACATCTTTTTTATCCATTAGGACTACAACGCTAGATCAATACGAATGTGATAACAAATAAAGGTTACATTAATTCTTTGCTTCACTCTTAAATTGCAGAGTTATTTTTAGGTATTATTTTATATATTTTTCCATCAAAATAAGTAAGAATATACAAATTGCCGTCGGGTCCTGTTTTTATATCTGTTATTCTGCCCTGGAAATTTGTGGCAAATAGATTCTCTACGCTTTCGTTCTTATTATCTGCCACCTGATCTACTAATCCTGAATGTGGGCCATCGTTCAGATTTAGACTGGTTCTATCCGGATTATTTACTTTGAAATTATATATATTACCGAAATTTATGTCACCGATAAAGATACTATTATCATATTTTATTCCAAATTTAAAAGAATTAAAGAACTCTATAGCGGTAACGCCAAGGGGGGTGCGCCAACTAAATTTAGGATCGGAATAATATGAACCTGGTAGATTGACGAGTTTATTTTGTGCTACTGTATCATTATTACGTGCGAATGGTCCCATAATTTTGTCCCATCCACTATTAAATCCTGGTTTTACCAAATTAACTTCATCATATGTGTTTTCTCCATTCTCAGTGTCCCACAAAGACCCAGTCAAAGTATCAAATGCCAAACCAAAACTATTTCGAACACCATATGCATAGAGATAATCTAAACCAGTAATGTTCATCACGCCGCTGCCAGTTGTTTTATTATTGAGAAATGGATTGCCTGCAGATGGTAGCCCAGTTAGAGGATCAATTCTCAGAATGACAGAAGAATAACTACTCTTCTTTCCATATTTGTAATTCTGCATTAAAGTATTTGGTGAGTTCAAGTCCCCGATTGTCACGTATAGCTGATGATCTCTGGGACCAATAATCATCTTCCCACCGTTATGGAATATGCCAGCAACGGCCGGCGAATCCAAGATCTTCTTGGAATTCACAAGAGCAGTCCCATTCCATTCATATCTGTATATAACATTCCGTGCCTCACTTTTTTTTTCAAGTTCAGTTACATAAAAGAATACATATGCTTTTGTAACCGAATTAGGTAAACGTTTTGGCGATAAAGATGAGGCAAATGAATATCTGCCTTTAATATCTTTTTCTGAGTCAATCGATTTGGAAGTAGTATTACTATTACTATTACTATTATTCAATATTGCCAAACCCAACAAACCCCTTTCTCCCTGACTAGATACGTTCAATCTTAGTAACGATTTGGTCCTCAACTTATCGTCTGAGATAAGTCGTACGTCACCAGTATTTTTTTCGATGACCAAAATATTACGATGATCTAAAAATGCCATGCTAGTTGGAAGAGACAAATTGCTAGCTACTAGTTCTATTCTAAAATCAGTATTTTTTAACATTACTGGAAAATGTGGATCTCGATTAGGGGAGATATAATTACTAACTATTAGATTAGCCGCGGCTACAAGGACAATTACTGCTATAACAGCAAGAAAAATTTGTATAAAAATGCTCCCTCGAGCTAAATTTCTACGCTTTGCTATTGTCAAATCGACGAATTTATCCCAAATTGCATGAAGATCGACTGTTGTCTATCGAGACAATATATGTTAAGTATATTTCAATACAACCCCGCTATTGCTAAATTGTTGGACTATTCATAAAAATTCTATGATACATTCGTAGAATATACTGTTTCAGACTTTCTATCGAATCATTCGTCGCATATTTCATAGGAAACATAACATACATAATATGTCCACGATATTACTATTATTGTAAGTTTCTATGCATTTCTTGGTGGAGATGTTTAATGTACAAGATCTGAAACTGATGGTCACAGATAAAGCCAACACCCAATACTACGAGCGTTATCATATTTCATTACTAGATTGAAGTAGAACTTGATGTTTCAGTCTTTCTCACTTGCATTGTACAACCTTTAATGCAAAGTTAAGATAGGCTAAATATCAAGTAATAACTTTATTCAATTGGTGACAAACATGTTACGAGAGCTTTTCTGGGTATGAAAATCTGCTCGATATAACCGGCATAAATACTGTTGTATCATGGGATTTTTCGTCTTTGTCTACGATTCTGTGCCAAATGAATAAGTGATCTCGTTCTAGGCATATTTTAGTAGAAATTATGTGTGTATGTGACATACATCATCCTTTCGATGGATGACAACTCGTACTGGTACAATTCTATGGACATCCATCCAGCAATATGGCTAAATCGTGTCTAACAATATCGTATTTAGTATTGAAGTAAACGCAGCTTCTAAATAGTTTGTTTGTGATAATCTACTGGCTACTTATGGCTCGGCAGCAACTTTTAATGCAAGAAACGCCTGTATCCAAAAATCTACAGGCATATAAAAAACAGTTACTTCAGAATATCGAACAACGTACCGATGGACTTGATATTAATGCCACTAGGCAGCAGTCAAATCAAGAATCATCTATTCCTCAAATACTACGGACATGTGGAAAACAATTTACGCAGATTAGAAGGGAGTATACCGATGGACTAGGAGGAAGATGTGCTTTGGGTGTTATCATGTCATATTATGGTTGGGACGGCAAATGCATGACTAATGCAGAAAGAAGATTGTATGCAGCATTAGTAGCATTAAGACGGGCCGGCATCAGTAAAGAGTTACTAATAGAGCTAAATGATTCTGGTGCTACTTTTGATGAGATTGCAGATTATCTAGACAGGAATCAAGTCAGCAAATCGTAATATTTAATTTGCCGAAATCATGAACTTGGCATAACACATCGGGGTTTGAGAGGAAAGTTTGACACGAACAGTCTGATGACTCATAATCTATTAGGCTCAGTGTTTCAGTTCCATCATCATTAAAAGCTGCTCAAAATTAGAATCTTCTAGGTATCAAAGATAAAATGCAGACGTAAGAATAAGGGTAGAAGAGGGACTAGAAGAATTATATCAAATAGATCAATATGTGCCACAAATAGTTATGTGATGATGTTACTACGGACCTTTTAGACCACTTATCGGTATCCCGGAGCTGAAGACTTTGACATGACATAAAGTGAGTATCGTCTTATACCACTCGGGGGCTTGAACTCTCTCAGGATCCTGAATATCTTTGAGAGATAATCTATGTCTTTCTTGGGCGAGAAAAATAAATCACCGATTATGATGAACGAGTTGTTCCTTGTCCAAGAAGAAAGGCTAGTATAGGCTTCGTATCGCATCTTGCCCAAGTTATGAAACAAAAGATTAGAGACTATGATGTCAAATTTTTTGTTGGTTGTGAACCTGAACACATCTTTATTTCGGAACTTAATCCTACCAGAGAAGTCAAGCATCCTCGCATTCTCTTTCGCCCTTTCGGGACTGGACTGCTTGAGGCTGGCATGTTTGAACGTATCGATCCCTATTATACTCGCATTCTTGTAAAATTCAGCACTGACACAGCTCAAGAATCCGAGGCCACACCCCACATCCAGAATTTTCAACTTGTCATCTCTAGATAATGGAAGAGAAGCAAAGGCATCTGTGAACGCAGCCTTCATTATGGCACGTATTTTCTTGGAATCTGCCGCAGTAGAATGATGGTACGTCCCAAAGTCTGGTTCTTTCATTTTGTCTAATCTCCTGAAGTTCTGAGAGAACCCAATTCGTGCCTTATATAATGGACAAGTTCCCAGCATATATCTCTGCTGCTACCAAATGTTCATATGATTATGCCTAATAAAGTAGGCTATATTGTGTAGTTTTCCTATGAAGGACTCTCTACTACCAATAACTGTTTCTAGGAACTGAACTGAACAAATGTAGATACTACAACTTTTCATTCCAACCTTAAATTAATAGCTGCGAAGCAGCTGTAGAAAAGGACTCTTTTTCGATATCCTCCTATATCAATTTTGACAATGGTGATGGGTAATCATTGCTGCACATTGTGATGATTTATTTAAGCCTAATGCAGTTTCTATGATCCATTATCATTATCACTGATCCTCATTTTAGAAGCATACATGGGCTCATAATGAACTAAATCAAAAGTCACTCATTCGGTAGCACACTACAATCAGAGTTGGAATTTTGTATCTGAATATTAAAATGTTAGCAGAGTTAATGACATCACTATTATATGATAGTGTATGTCATTGAAAATAAGGTACAAAAGTGAAGGTCATGCTGATGACTAATGTCAACCTCCTCCCTAGAACATGGTTTATCGACTACCAGCAGACAACAATTTTCAGCATGATATTAAGAAACGTGATCGATATTTTATATTTAGGTTTATCAACTCTAGGGCCCGTATAAAGAAAATCAAAAAATATATATTTATTACCAATAGAGAACTGTACCACAAAATGAATAAAGATCACGGTGATCAGCTTAAGGTAGTAGTAACATTCAATTGTCAGTAGTTTTTGAAATACTAAGGCCGCTAATAGAATTTATCACATCTTTTATATCTAGTGTTGGATATATCGGAATATTTTTTCTAATGGTTCTTGAGAGTGCTATGATTCCGATTCCAAGCGAAATCATAATGCCATTCTCAGGATTTCTCGTATCGGCCGGAAAATTCGGGCCTATCCTTGTAGTACTAGCTGGCTCGTTAGGAAACCTTGTAGGCTCAATTTTAACTTATTATTTTGGTTTGAAGGTGGGTAGGTCATTTATTATCAGATATGGAAAATATATATTCTTTAAAAAGGAACATTTGGAGTTCACAGAAAGACTATTTCAAAATTATGGAGATAAGATTTCATTTGTAGGAAGATTATTGCCCGTCATAAGAACATATGTTTCCCTTCCAGCTGGTATAGGTAAGACAAACTTTACTAAATTTGTTTTCTATACTTTGGTTGGTTCACTAATCTGGAATTCCGTCCTTACATATGCTGGAATGCAACTTGGAAATAATTGGAAAAATATTGACAAGTATTCTATTTATTTGGATATTGCTACTATTTGTATTTTCATTGGTTTTAGTATCTGGCTTATACTTAAATTTAAGAAGTCTAGAAAGAAACAAATATCATAAACAACAACTAACCCAAATGCCACATTATGATCTCGGAGTACGTTTCTACACTATGAATAAACCATGAATTAAAATGCTGCTTGTCTGCGTAATGACTCATAGCATGTAATTGCGTAGCGTTTTTTATTTGCAAATTGAGATCGTAACTGCTCGTTTGTGTGATATTACTTTTTGGCAGCTGTTTGAGTTACGTACAGGAGGTTAGTGCTTGGGTCAAAGCTAATTTTGTCCATAGTTATTACCTTAAAGCCATTATCGTACAAGTATTTCATTTCTTCCTCAAATAGTCCAATATCAGTACTAAACGGTGTTTTGCTATTATCTATGGTATGGTAAGCCATAATTGGTATTGCCTTTACCGCATTATTGGTATTATACCTAATTTGGCTATTTACGTTATCGATAAATTTTGAAAATATGATTCTATCATCGTAATTGTATTTCTGATCCCACGAATTGTGGCTTTGTTCTCTAATCGAAAATCGGTTCACAGGATTCAGTTCCCCATTAACATTATAGGTTCTGCAATCAGTTTGCCTGTGAGATTTTTCAAACCCTGTGCAATTCATAAACATTAGATGAGCAAATCCGTTATCTGCTAGATCATAAAATCTGGAGATTTCATCAATTACTGTTGAGTTGTTCCAGGCGTCGCCATAAGGTACCGCTAAAATTGTAGTTGTTAGATTGTGATCGGCTAAACATTTCTTCGATTGGCCAATTTCAAACTCCAGGTCTTTTCGGGACAAGCCATTTAGATCTCTATGTGACATGGCTTTAGATTCTATATCTTGACCCTGATTGTGCATCGCTAGAATCATCTGCCAGCTCATTCGAGATCTGTTTGCCTCATCGATTGTGCCTACCCAGTCGCATGTTACAAAGAAACTTCCTTTAAAACCATATTTGTCAAGGATCGGTTTTGCATTAAAATATTGGGTTTGTGATATGTCTCCGAAGGTCAAAATAATCATTTTGTTAATATCACTGGGAACGGTACCAATACTCATTTTCTCACCTGACACAAGCCATCTTTGATCCACACTTCCGAACATCACATCTTTATTCAGAAATATATTTGATCCAAGAATTATTATTACTGTAATGATCGAAAATACTCTCATACAGAGCTTTCTGATTCTTGTAGGCAGGCAATCGTAGGTTGAACGTATTGCCATAATATAGTATTAGGTATGGTTATCTAAAAGTATATGATATCCATCCCATGCTAAGTTGAGCTACAACTTACATATCTAAATCATTTAGATA
>JARBAU010000279.1 GCA_029237525.1 Nitrososphaerales archaeon
AATGATGTGGCAAGGGCCTCATTGAAACAGACATTGACTATTGAAGAATCATATAATAATGATAGATTGCCTGGCTTGACATATTGTACATACAAAACTGCTACACTACTAAACTCGGGCATAAGAAATATCTTGGAATTATTCCAACTTCATGATCAGATCTTTTTGTTAACAGGAGATGAAGTCCATAAGCTACATGTTACTAAAGAAAATGTTCATAAGCTGTTCCTAAACTAGTAGTGCTACACAAGATAGTTATTTACTGTTCGATATTTATGTTATGTCTACGATTACGTTTATGTTGTAGTATATATATTTCGTATCCAGATTCCTGTTTTTGTTTGGATTAATGCAAAGTCCTAAGCACGGTATATATTTAATTAAATTTTCAAACAATGATTATAGATCAGTTAATTAGATTATGATATTTGTGTACAATTAGCAGAAAATCACCTACTGTATTATAGTAACTGGCTATAGACTACGCAGCCTACCATCATAAATAAAAAATGCATACTGATATGCACTTGCGGAAAATATGATACTATAGGTTACCACTGGAGTTAATTGGTAGTTCCTAATCTGATACCCTAGTCAACTTACCAGTTCTGACATCGTATATGAATCCGACGACAGAAATTTCTGAAGAAAGAAATGGCGTCGATTTTATTTTATTTACCTGTTCTCTGACATTCTGTTCCAGGTTTGGAAAGAAGTGGAACTTCATCGTGCTAGCATCTGAATTGTATTTCTCTGTCAACTTCTTCTGAAATTCTTTATCCGTAAGTTTGAGTAATCCACATTCTGTATGATTCAAAACAATAAATTCTTGCGTTCCTAGAAGCTCGTGTGAAATAATAAGAGATCGTATAGCGTCATCAGTTGCTATACCGCCTGCATTTCTGATAATATGTGCTTCTCCGACATTCAATCCAAGCACATTTTCCACGATAATTCTAGTATCCATACAGGCTAATACTGCTAGTTTTTTACTTGGCGAACTTGATAGTGTTCCGTACTTAAAGTCATTTGAATATTTTTCATTTGATTTGAGTATTTGCTCTATTTCAATCATAGATTACTGCCTATCTACAATTAGATATATTTCTACTTTAATTTAGGCCATTTGTATACCTTTGTGCATTGCCTTGATGAAGCAGTGAATATTAACCAAGCTAAATGGTATGTCTCATGGATTAATGCTTTATAGGACTGGAACCACATGATATTGTGATATGGAATTTACTAACAAGGAAAATGTACATAAAGTATTGGTACATGCCGAGGTTAGCTTAATGCCCATTGGTTCACATGGCCCTACCACAATGGACGGGAAGGAGGAAGAGGACACTAGTATGAGTAAGGAAATTGCAGTAGCATTTGATGCAATATCTAAAGTAGAAGGTCTAAAAACTATTCTGACTCCAATGGGGACCTTGATAGAATCAGATAATTTATCAAATATTTTTAAGGCCGTTGAGCTAGCCCATAAAGCTGTAAAGAGTAAGGGAATTAAAAGAATCATAACTTCAATTCGATTAGATGAAAGACTCGATGCTCCACATACATTGGAAGAGAAGGTGGAATCGGTCAAGAAAAAGCTACCTACTTAACAACAACCAATTACTTGATAAATCATTACACGATCAATCTGCTATTCGCTGAATAATTACAATTACTTCTATATTAATGGTGGACTAGCTACAAGTAACTGAATATGCCAGTCAACTAGTTAAATAAACTACAAATTATGCATCCCTCCCTTTGCTAGTGATTAGTTATCATTTGTTAAGGTGAATTTGGATACAATTGCAGATCGCTTGGGTTTAGAAAATAAGAAATCTGTTACCAAGAATAGAATTGAGTTTTTTTCAGAAGGATATTTTTGAAATGCAGCAAAACTTAGCATGGGGAATATGTGAGGCAAGAAATGAATTAATAAATAAATGAAGACAAATCGTATTGTGGCCTGTACGAGTCTAATTTTAACCTGGCCCAGGTTGATCACTTCTTATTAACCATTTGAGCTGAAACTATCAGTTAACCATAGCCAAATATTTTGCAAGAACATTTTATATATAGAATCCGAATCTAGAAATTATAAGCCAGGGATTACTATTAATTGTTGTATTAGAGTGATGAGATCTTTTTAGTGCCCTCTATCACCGTGATCAAGGTTCAGATTTTCCATACAGTAGTTTATTGGCAAATATAGATAAGCAATTTTTTGTGTCATTTCTACGTTGCTATGATTGATATCAAATCAAATAAGTCAAAGCAAAATACACTATTAGCTATCGCACAAGCTATACTGATAGTAGGATCAGCGACTATGTCTTCATCCTTTCTGATTGGTCCTGTTAATGCACAGACTAATCCGAATGGAGATGATGATGGAGATGGTCTTATAAATAGCTGGGAAACAAATGGAATACCTTATACTGGTGCTGGTGGTCAACAGCTTTTTTATAAACTACCAAACGCAGACCCTGAGCATAAGAATCTATATGTAGAGGTAGACTATATGGATGGTCACCGGCCTTGGGGTGGGACGACAGTTTTCGGTCGAGCAAGCGTTATAGAAAATGTTAGCCGCGCATTTAGACAAGCACCAGTGTCTAATCCCGATGGTACAACAGGAATATTACCATTCATACAACTTGGTGAAAGTATACCGCATCAGAATATCATTAACTTGACTGGCCTCACTAACGATATTAAGCCGAAATGGTTTGGAACAGCTGCAGAAAGAGCAGATCCTAACAATGCAAACCTACTAGCCGCAAAACGATCGGCATTTCACTATGCAGTATTTGCACACGATCAACCAGCTCCCTTTAATGGGTCATCAGGTGTAGCATTCACACCTGGTATGGACTCTTTAGTGACCTTGGGTAATGAAGGGACAACACAGGTGCCAGGGTGGACTGTAGACCCATCTACAAACCACAATGTAGGTAGTCCTTTGGAACAGGCAGGAACGTTTATGCACGAGCTAGGTCATAATCTGGGTCTTGAACACGGTGGCAACGATCAGATAAATTGCAAAACCAATTACCTAAGTATAATGAATTATCTGTTCCAATTTCCAAGCATCGTTTCAAACAGACCACTTGATTATTCACGATCTGCTCTCGCTACATTGAACAAAACGAACTTGAACGAACAAAATGGCATCTCCCAAAGTAATCCACCAGGCCTAAAGACTGTTTATGGCCCTCGTGGAGTAGGTAAAGGACCAGCATATCCAATTGCTGGCAACCCAGTTGACTGGAACTTTGACGGAGATTCCGTTGATACAGGTGTAAATTCAGACATCAATGGACAACTTGCGTGTGATCGAACTGGCCCAGGTCCAGGTCCAATACTGAAAGGCTTTAACGACTGGAATGCACTTACGTATATCGTTCCACAGCAGGCATTAACCGCACGAACATTCGAGGTGCCTAAGGAGGAAACTCTAAATGATGTGGACCAGTCTCGATTAGTACTTCTTGAGGGTATCGATAATGCCATTCTGAGACTTATCAAGTCAGATCCAAATGCAATGATGAACAAGCCAACAGGACTATTTGATACAACTCATATAGCCCAATTACTTAAAACAGACCAACTGGAAGCTGCAATCAAAGAACTTAATAAACTGCAAGCAAAGGTAATAGCAGTATTTGGCCAGGAAACGGCAAACAAAGAAGTAGTACCTCAGATTCAGAACTTAAATTCAGTATTGAAAGAAGAGGAGCCTGTAGCTGATTCCACGTCACCTAATAATCCACCCCCACCTAATAATCCACCCCCGCATCATCCACATAATAAATTCGAGGACAGGCTTAATGAAGTATTAAACAGACATATCGCTGTCGGAGGGGCCCATGGTAATGCAGCTGAAAAGATCAAGGATCGTCTAACTGGTGATGATGACAATGGTAACAGTAATGGTGGCAGAGGACCCCATCGCCATTAGATCACCCATCTTTCAACATGTTGGATGCATGAGTAAACTTCAGATATCACCATTCATTTTTTTAGTCTATTAGTGGCACTGATTCTCATATGACTCTAGCGTAATGATTTGGACTTGATTCTATCATTAGTGGACTTACTTATTGTGTGTGGTTAAAAACGCAGTGACATCTAGAAAATAAACAACAAATAGAATAGATTGTACTGAGATATGAATATTTTAACAAATCGATCTGTAGTAAAAGAATAACAATGATAATATTCTAAACTGCTCGCTCGCACACCGAAACATTGAATACTACAAAATTCAAGCATATGTATACTTCAGGAGGATTACAACATGTCTTTCTCGGTATTTGTTCTGGGAGCTTGCATAACATTCTTATTCATAACATTGACAATTAACGACTAATTCCTCATTATTGCAATTGCCCCTCTTAGTGTTTGACATAAAGTAACTATAGCTCTTTCATTCTTTGATTCAGTCATATTCTGCGCTTTTGGATCTTAAAGCATTTGAGATCATGTAACTACGTATTCTCTATAGCGAAACGGTCTATGCACTTAACTATATGATAAATATTTATTCAAAAGTACGACGTTTGCTGCTGCTCACTATTTCAAGATTGAGCGTCAGACCAAAATCCCGCGACCAACTCCACAAGTCCAGGAATCATATGATTATAAGCAAAGTGAAGCCTTTGCCATAATTTCCCTCGACCTACATTAAGATAGATCTGTAATTTAAAGACGTTAACAAAATGATATAGAAATATTATATCACTCAAGCCAATGATATAGTTGCAAATGCTTGCTCTGCAATAACTAATTAGTTGATCATAGTAGACACAATCCTGCTAGGTTTTGCTCCCACGAGAGATACTGCCAAGTCGATGGCATGACATTTTTTATAGTACATCTGTTATATAACAAATATATGAGTGGCCGACAGAAAAGCACCGAGGGTCCTTCGATGAGTGAAATACATGATGTGCTTAGTGAAAATTATACAAAACTTTCAGATGAATATGCCAAGGCTCATCAACAACATGTAAAGGCGATTTTAGATCTGCAGCAACAGTATTTAGAATCAGCCAAAGCTACCGTTAAAGTAGCTATGTCAGTTCATAAAGAATATCACTCAAATCCTAATACACAATATTCGATACCGAACATAACAAAGGTCAGAATGGAAAATATGGTTGAGAAGTCAAATGAATATACTACAAATGCGATAAAATGGTTGAACATTCAGAATCAATTTCTGATTAGGGCGATTGAAGCATCAAAAGAATATGCAAAAAACTATAATTCTGCAGTCGAGATAACTGCTGATTATTACACTGATATACTAAAAGCAAGAAACGCGTCTTTAGCTAAAATACAATGAACTAGTAATATCTGCATTGCTAGAGCAATAGCTGTATAGTACTGTGGATTGCTATAATAGAGCTTTGGCAGTATTATCTGATACTCTAAGACTTAGTACTCGTATCCGAATATGACTAAAGACTTGAATTAATTTAATAATATTTACTCATCGAAAAACTATGCCTCAAAATGTAATAGAATCAAATTAATAAAAGCAAGTTCCTAGTCTTAGGATTATAATCCTAAAACAAGTCCATTGAGATAGTCTATAATTGAGAAAGTAGGTTCATTTTCATTTTACTAAATTCGTCGTCAGTTAGTAATCCCTTTTGGTGCAGATCTGCTAATTTCTGCAATTTGCTTGTTATGTCCTCCTGACCACCAGATGCTTGTTGAGGTTGTGATTGATGACCGTGCTGCTGCTGTTGTAGTGCTTCTATCTGCCTTTGTTGCGCTTCTATCTGCCGTTGTGCCTGTTGTTGCTGCGCATCGAATGCTTGTGATTGTTGATCCATCTCATTTTGAGCACGACGTCTGGCTATGCCCGCCCCTAAAGCTGCTGAAGCCCATCTTCCTCTCATACCGTTAACAAAGATGTTAGAAATTAATATACTTTTCCGGTCTGTGAGATGACATATATTCGGTAACTTGTATTTCAAGTTCTCAATATGAAGTGTATAGTTATTAGCAGGATCGATAAGTTTCATTGAAACAGTTACTTATTTGACTGGCGAAAATTATTCATGTGATTTAAAGTAAAAAATTAATGAGACATTTTTGATTTTTTAGAAAAGTTATTTAACTAATTTGATAACACGTCTCACAGTGTTTATAATCTGAGTGTTGTCTAAAGGCTTTTTAATAATGCAATCTGATTTCATGTCGGGCAATATACTTACCAATTCATCTGCAACATCAAGTGCTGTAACAAATATTATTTTGATATTATGATTGATGGCTTTAATCCTATAGTATAATTGTAATCCATTAAGCCGCGGCATTCGTATATCCAGGAGAACGAGGCTGTAGTACGATGAATCTATTTCAGCATATCGCTTTAGTGCAGCATATGGA
>JARBAU010000280.1 GCA_029237525.1 Nitrososphaerales archaeon
AAATTGCTTATTCTAAAACCAAAAATCTCGAAATTCAATTGCACAATGCTAGGACTGGACTAATAGTCTCGTCCAAGCACACATTCAATGGTACTCCGGTCAACTGGAATACATGGAGACAGTTCAACAGCAAAGAGAAGAGTGATGTGGGTAGAAAAGAAGTGTTCGATGAATTCATCAACAAAACTCATATCATCAGACCTTTAATTGAAAGTAGATTCTCCTCGATTAGGGAAACATACAAAAAGTTTGAATTTCCAGTTAATGATGGTCCTAACCATGTGAAACAAAGAATAGATCCCCTTGTAGGTTATCTAAAAAATGAGAACATAACGTATGAAAAATTGACTGGATTTGTCAAGCTATTAGGACAAAAGACAAGAAGTCCATTTAGGGAAGCATTGTATGAAATTAGTAAAGAGGTTCTAAACAGAGACGCAGATTATTATGATGACTTTTATTTTTTCCGAAACAAGGTATACAAAGATATAGAATCGAGATTATCAGTAGATCCGTTATTTGAAGTCAAGAAGATCCTAAGAACTATGGAATTTGGCCTAGATAATATTCACTTTGACATAGAAGATAGAAAGAACAAGTACCCCTCTCCAATCTGCTTCTTTATACAGATACCTCACGATATTAGAGTTCTATATAAAAATGAGAGTCCGTATTTTGATTTGCAAGGATGTTTTCATGAAACCGGTCACGCTATACATGCTAGTTCAATAGATGAAAATAGTCCTTATTGGAACAAATATAGGATTTCGATGGGGATAGCGGAAATATTTTCGATTCTTCTTGAAAGGATAACTAAGAATAGAATCTATCTGCAATCACTCTTTGGTAAAGGCAGCACTGAGATAATTGATAAAATCCATGCAAAAAATAGATTTCTAGAACTATTTTTTGTTACATTTTATGCTGCCAATTCACTAATGAAATTAGAGTATTGGAACAAAAATCTAACAATAGACGATGCATGTGAAGTTTATGCATCTTTGGTTAAAGAATATACAGGATTTGAAGTACCTGGACAGTATTGGTTATTACACCACATACTTCCCGAGTCGATAATGTATGTTCCAAGCTACTTGCTTGCAGCAGTAAGAGCAGCTGAATTGGAATCACATATGAAAAATAGATTCGGGGACACTTGGTGGTGTAATAACAAATCTGGAAAGGAACTTAGAAAAATAATGAAACCAGGAGCTCAAATAGATCTTTCTTTATTTTCCAGATTAGATCCGAAAGAATACTTGATGGAAATTCTGAATTAAGATTATATTCAATGCTATGTGATATTCATTTATTATCAATCTGAGTAATAAAGACGAGCATGGAAACAAATTTCTTTCTTATTGGCATATTTCGTTTAGACCTAGTAATTTAGTAATCTGGTAATTTGTCACAGACCTCGGTATAATTCACAAATTCAACATCTTTCGCTCTAGACCATAAAACAGAAGCTGTAAAAATAATAGTACTCTGAACATACGATATGACAAAAATGAGTGTCAGACAAACGTTATATTCTTTACTTGAAAAGTTTGAGAAACAATATCTGTGCAGAAATCCTTCTCCATACATAATTAACAGTGTTAGAAGAAGGATTCAATTCATAGCTTTGATCCGAGTGTTGAAAATTCCGCTGTAATGAAACTGAATTTCAATTCTAGATATACCCGATATTAAAAAACATAATTTCTACAGCAATACTTGTTAGTTTTCAATATTCAACTATGATGGCATCTGATATTGTAGTTCATTGTACTATTTTGCTCGATCTCGAAGTTCATTCTCTCATTATATCATTAATTTTTTGAACCAAATAGCTCTACATTCCTGCAATCTGAATGAACTTTTTCTTCAGTTGTGTAATCACAAGCACTACATTTGAAGGCTAAGGGTTGTCGACAAAGTTCGCAATAAGCATTTGGTTTGAGATCTGATCCACATCTGATACAGAGTGTTTCACTCATACTATGAAGAAGTATGTATGATTAATAAGATTTAAGCATTAACTTCAGTCAAGCCCATCGTTGAGTGTCGTATAACGAGAATCCATAAGCAATCAGACGGATTTAATTTAGAATTGGCCGGATATAACAAGTTAAGTTAACAAGATCTAGTGTATACTTCTTATCCCGATCACATAGTTATTAGTTTATAAAGTAATTTCTCTCATAGATACAGCGGAAAATTCTGGCCGTTCCTTTATTCCGTCTATTCTGATTGTTGCCCTTGTACCTATACAATGTAAAATCAATCCTTGCGGAAGTTGTTCCGTATCAGTTACATCGACATATTTTTGCCATTTTGATTGATCTTCTACTGTTAGATTAATCCATGATTCAATATGTACTGATTTGTTGTCTATACTGTTGATTACTATACCCTTTCCAACCAAACTTTGAATTACTAATATCTGGCAGTTTGAATCGAGGTTTTCAGATTTTCGAACAATTGTGCATCGACGGATGTGGTCTTTCCACTTCCAGATACTTATCTTGTGAGCCATCCGACATTATTTCCAAGCTATAGCAGATTCCGTCCATTCCTCCATTATCAGAAGAGTGACGTCCACCTCTCAATTTCCAGTCTATAGTATCAGGATAGATCGTACCATTCATCTTGATTATGGCAGTACATTCTTGATTTATAATTGGCGTCTTTGAATTAAGAGTACATTCTACTGTTGGGTCATCTGCTTTTCCCGATCTTTAGTGCCGAGTGAAAAATCATATGTCGGGATTTGTTATTACTCCGCCTTCAGGTTTGCTCTTGTAAATGCACCTGATACCAAACTGGTCAAGATATGCAGACGGTTTAGTTTGTTATTGAGATTGCCGTGATCTTGTAGAAATATGCTGGGACGTTGCTGATTGTGATACTTCCGAGGTAAGACCATCCCTCAGACTTGTGATTGAGGTCTTCACTTTACTTATAATATTAGTTAGCATCCCAATTGAGATATCCCTTAGAAGTATCGACAATATTTTTCACCAATTACGGAAAGCATTCAAAAATTGATACCCCTATCTAATATATTTAATAGTACGGAAAATCGCTTTAAATTAAAGTGTATAATGATTTCAGAATACTTTGGTTTGGAATTTGTGAATATATTATTGTCATAAATATTACGTTAAGTTATCTTAAATTCATAAAATCAACATTCAAAGATTTTTATATTAAAGTATTACATCACGTTATTACTACTATCGTCGTTGTTGACAAACAATCTGTTTCGAAAGTTCTCTTTTAATAATTCATCCAGATCTTCGTCTGTCTTGTCAGTAAACTTGGATCCGTAAAGTCCGTATAGAAATTCATAAGCTTGCTCCTCGTCACAAGGCAGTATTTTACTTTCTTCATTATCATATTTAGACCAGTGGAGAAGAAAAAAGCTTCCCTTGTCTGTTCCTTTAAACAATGTCACTCCTCTTATCGATGTATAATAAGGAAAGTTATCGCCTTTGCATGCTAACTTTATTGCATTTATAGTATTGAATAAATCAACAGAATCATTTATTCTCGAGGTTGCTTTCATTTTGCACACCTAACGGCAAATGCAATATCAACTATTAGATACAATAGTGTATTTTTGTTTAGTTGTTTATTAACTCTTAAAGATGAATTAATGTTACATCAACAATCAACAATCAACAATCAACAATCAACAATCAACCAATCAACAATTTCGGCTAGGAGTGCAGCTAAAAGCTACATTTTGGGCTAAATTTTATAACTCTTAACTATGGGCTTTTTTGCTATGCTTCTTTAGTCTATCCTTGTCTTCAAACTCCATATCGCAGTGTCTACATTTAAAAGTCTTGGTCTCTACTTTCTCCTTTTTTCTGAATAAATCAGGCCTACTGAACATAATTAATAAATGTTTTACTTCTTTAAAAGATTTTTGGAAATTTTTATTTTATTAATAAGATGATATATAATTTGTATAAATTACATGATTCTGTTATTCGATATTCATAATCACTTTATGCTCTTTATAAAAAATGGTTTGTGGAATTTTATGTTAATTTAAGAATATTAGTATTAGATTAAGGTTAAGCTATTGGATTAATAGAAATAATAGTAATTAGAAATAAAAATCAATTCGTGGCTATGTTAAACAAGATAGTTTGGCAAACCACTATTGTTGCAAATATTGATAGAAATATCACTTCTATAATGAAATTACCGTCTTTAGTATAATGCTGCTGCGATAAATAGTCAGATAGTCCAAAAAATAGATATACAAATAGCTAATGTTTTAGAATTTTCCTCATCGAGAGATATAGTGATTCTAAACGTGCTTCTATTCCTACAAATATAAAGGCTACTCCCACTCCCAATAGTATACCTCCAAGTACATCTAATGGATAATGACCGCCAACATAAACTCTGGATATGCAAACAAAAGCCGCTTCTATAGCCAAAAGTACAGATATCACAAGTTTTTTATAGGTATCTCTGAACATTGCTAGGGCCACGGCAGCGCCAGCAGATACTATAACGGCGTGACCAGAGGGAAAAGAGTAGTCATTATCAGATGCTATTAGGAAGTCTGATTTTGGAACTGCGGGCCGATGCCTTGCAATTATATCCTTTGTTATAGTACCCAGGGGTATTAGAACAAGCATTGATATGGCGATAATTATAGCAGTTTTTCTGCCAGACCAGCCGCCAAATATAAACAATAATAAAATTACAACAATCCAGAATACCTCTCTTCCATATTCTGTTAGCCAGATCATTAATTTATTGAAACTAGCTGAATGATGGTTATTAATTTGTAGAAAAGCCCATGTATCCCCTTTTAAAGGTGCATAAGTGTTACTATAGGAAGCTAGCCTCGGTGAAATTATTACAGAAAGCAAGACAAATGAAATAAGTAGAAAAATAGAAGATATAAGGTATTTATTCAATTGCTT
>JARBAU010000281.1 GCA_029237525.1 Nitrososphaerales archaeon
CTTAAGTTAATTGTATATACACGACTTTCGCTTTCTTCAGAACCAGACATCTAACTCATACATCCCTTATCCAACATTTACGTCCGTTCTACGCCATAATCTACGTTTCGGATTAGTCCGTACATGCCTGTGAGTTCTTATTATAACCCATGCAGGCACTGGCCTGTTCTGCTTAGTTTTTCTTAAAAGTCTTCTCTTTCTTGAGGTATTCTTCCTGGCCGCCATACCAACCTGAATATTTACCCCTAATTTTAAGTGTTATTCAATAGGATCACAGATCTTGTTTATTTGACCTTTCGGGAAAAGATTAATTATGTGAAGACTCCCCCACCAAACCATACTAGTATGACTGATTGGGATCTTCTTACTCCCGGTATCGGCTTGACTTCGATTGGTATAGTGGGAGTAGGAATTTCACTTGCAGGGGTCGCAAAAACATTCGTAGAAGGCATGCATGCAGTATCTCTCTTAACTATGCTAATCGGGATGATATTTCTCGCAGCTGGCCTTTTCAAGGATGGATTTCCATCGTCTCGTAGAGCTAAATCTGCTACTCTAATTACTTTAGGATTTCTGGTCACTTTTGGGGTCGCTGCAGCAGTTACCGTTAGCACTCAAGTTCCTAGCATTTTTGCATATATCGGGTTGATGATGATCATAGGTATACCAGGCACTGTAATTGCTGTAGCTTCAGCCAAGAGGACACCATACATTAAGGCGTTGACCATAATGTTCATTTCAGCAGCGGTAGTAGGAGGCATCACCTTTTATGCCTTCGGATTGGTAACTCCGAAACCTCCCGCTCAAAATCAGAATTCGACAAATCCCGCACAAGCTGGGAATGGTGCCCCAAAAGCAGTGGAATTAAAAAAGGGTACGGTTATATCAAAAATTTCTATACTGCCTGGCGCCTCTGCAAAGGGAAATCCGAATTTTAAACCTAATATTCTTTCAGTAACAAAGAATTCTGGGATAATTTGGACGAATAACGACAATGTCCCCCACACCGTAACTAGCTTCAAAGATCAAGGAAAAACATTCGATTCTTCCATCATTATGCCAAAGAAGACCTTTACCATAGACGTTTCCAAGTTGAAACCTAGTGAATATGATTACTTTTGCACGATTCACCCATTTATGAAAGCGAAATTTACCATCAAATCGTGAGTATCCTGTGTGCAGATTTCATCTGGAAATCTGAAAAACTGCAATATCTCAAATAAACAATTGTCTGATTTCTGCAATCTACTTAAGTCTTTGATTAATCTAAAAGATAAGTTGAGTGAAAACAAGAATACAAATTAGCCAAAACCAGCTAGCCCAACTGATAGACCTTGCAAAATTGTCTCTGCCTAACGAGTCTTGTGCGTTGTTAGCTGGCGAATTTGAAGAGAAGGAAACTTACACAGAAATAAGAGTCTTAAAAATATTAACCGCCAAGAATGCAGACAAGTCTGTTATATCCTTTAGCATAGATGAGATGGAATTGATTGATCTATATGAGAAAGCCGAAGCTGATGGACTACAAGTAGTCAGTATATTTCATTCACATCCTTCAAAACCAATTCCGTCTTCTACTGATCTGAAATTCATGAAAATTAATCCTATCGTATGGCTAATCTATTCTAGCAGCATGTACGAATTTAGAGCATATATTCTTACTGAGAAATTGGAAGAGGTTGAGATAGAACGATCTTAAGGATGTAATCGTTGGGTATCTCTGGGGTAGAGGACGACCTCTCTAATATTTTGCGCGTTAGTTAATACCATCATCAATCTATCTAGACCCAAACCCCATCCCGAATGCGGAGGCATTCCCCATTCGAATACTCTCAGGTGATCCTCAAACCTAGATGGATCTAATCCTTGATCAATTATTCTTTGACGCAATTTGCGACTATCATGGTGTCTTCTTCCCCCAGATATCAATTCCAGATAACCGAACTGCAAATCGAATGATTCCGAAAGAAATGGTTCGCCCATCTTTTCATGTATGTAGAACGGTTTGAGTTTTAACGGCCATTCTGTGATAAAGTAAAATCCCTTATATATTTGGCCGAGTTTTCTTAGTGAGGAATCAGAAAAATCATCCCCGTACTCTATCTGCTCACCTTCATGATTCAGGATATCGACGCAGTGCTTGTATGAGTATCTTTCGATACTTGGTTTCCTCAATTCGGCGATTGATTCCTTATTCAGGGATACAGACCCGCCCTCTTCAAGAGTTACAATCAATCGATCGAGAACAGTTAACAGCACTTTTTCGGCCAAGTCCATTACGTCCTTAGAATCGAGGAATGCTGCTTCGATATCAATACTGACGAATTCGCTCAAGTGCCTTACAGTGTGCGATTTCTCAGCTCTAAAATATGGCGCAATTTCGAATACCCTATCCATTGCTAATATTAGCTGTTCTTTATAGAGTTGTGGACTTTGGGCAAGGAAAGCTTTGGTATCAAAATAATTTACAGAAAACAAATTTGCACCTCCTTCACTTGCAGACCCAATGATTTTTGGGGTTAGAACTTCAATAAATCGTTCAGATTGCAATACCGACCTAACCACGTGCGTTACAGAAGATTTTAATCTAAAAATCTCACAAATTCTTGGATTCCTAAGGTCTAATGCTCTTGAATCTATCCTCTTATCTAATGATGATTCAATCCTATTGGCAGGATCTAACGGTAGTGGCTGAATCGCCCTTGAAATGATTTCAATTTGGTCAACTTTAATCTCGACATCAAAGTCCTTTGCCTTTCCAATCTGAATAGTGCCAGAAATGGTTATGATACTGTGTCTAGTCAAATCTTTCAGAGCTTCCAAATGCTTGCCTGTGACTACTGTCTGTACGATTCCACTGACGTCTCTAATGAGCAAGAAAACCAATTTTCCAATATCGCGGATCTCTTCTACCCAGCCAGCAATACTGACCATTTTCCCTACAAGGCTTGTATCTATTTGATAGGCATAGTGTGATCTATGAATACGATCCTTTTCATCAATCATACCTTTCAGACTCCAAGGCTAGAATTTTTAAGTTCGATGACCAATTCCATGTTTTTTACAGTTTTTGCTATCTCCTGGATATTCTTTGAATCCAAGTTAGAGTCTCCGGTGTGGTTTTTTTCGACAATTACTTTTGTGACTTTGTTTCCATCTGGTAGCCAGATCAAGTTTACATTTAAGACCTTTGCTGGGAAGAACAAATTCTCTATGAACTTTCTATCACTCGAATCTCCTTCCACAAACCATACTTTTGACTGAAATTCCGATTTAATCTTTTTCGCAAGTTCGGAGTTTCCCCGTATAAGAACAATATCAGGACTTTTTAGTACAAGTACGAAAATATCATTCACTTTGGTTGCACCTAGCAAAGTAAACTGATTTATATATGGATCATGTTCGGCGAGTTTGGCAAGTCTCATCGCACCCTCAACGTCAGATTTTTTTAGCTGTCCTGAATCGACTTTTGACTCACATTTAGCACATAGAACTCCCGTCTTGGCATCAAACGAACATATAGGCGTTTTCAAAGCAATCACTCATCATAGAATTGTAATACTTGAATTTTTTCTGTAATATAACCTATTATATAGATATATCATTCTTGATAAAGCTAGGCCAATAGATTATTCAAGCTAGAGCTTGTGCGGGTGCAACACACTGTAATAATTGGATTGGTGTGTTGGTTCTCAAATACCACTCCTTGGCTCGCATCATTTAATATCAGTTATTGGTATGCATTGTCTTACCAGTGACAATGCCTCAAAAAAGCAAACTGATCGTTGACTCACTTCAGGCACATTATATCACCAAGCAAGGGATTATCAAGGCGGTTGATAACGTCAGTTTTGAAATCATAGGCAATGAATCTTTTGGTATAGCTGGAGAAACCGCATCTGGTAAGAGCACCCTTGGTTTGGCATTATTAAGATCACTACAACCACCAGGTAAAATCTTGGGTGGCGAGATTATACTAAATGGACAGGATATTTCGAAGATTTCAGACGAACAATTCGACAAGACTATACGGTGGAAAAGAATTGCGATGGTGTTTCAGGGCGCCATGAACACATTAGATCCTGTTTATACAATAGGAAGCCAAATGAACGAGATTATCAAGGAACACAGGATTAATCCTAAACAAGAGTCACTAATATCCAATTCGTTGAGACAGGTTGGCTTAGATCCCTCGATCGCGGCTAGATATCCCCACGAGTTGAGTGGGGGAATGAAGCAGCGGGTGGTAATAGCTATGGCACTTTTACTTGATCCAGAAATAATAATTGCAGATGAGCCTACTACCGCATTAGACGTTTTAGTCCAGGCTCAAATTATAGAATTACTCAAAACACTTAGAAGAGAGAAAGGTTTGACTGTCATTCTTATCACTCATGACCTAAATTTAATTTTAGAATTTGCTGACAAGATCGGAATTATGTATGCTGGCCAGTTGGTAGAATTTGGTAGTTCGAGAGATATCTACAATTGTCCAAAACATCCTTACACCCAAGCCTTAATAGCTTCAATACCTAGGCTTCATTCAGTAAATAAGGACTTGCAATTTATCAGCGGAAGTCCTCCAAATATGCTTGAACCGCCTGCCGGATGTAAATTTATTTCTCGATGTCCTTTTGCCAAAGAATTATGTCAAAAAGATCCCCCTCAGGTCATGACTGAAAATGGATTTGTCAGATGCTGGCTTTACAAGTGATCGATATCACCCTATGGCCAGTATACCAAATCCGTACGATCCTGGCGTTTTGCGACTTTAGAAATCTAATTTAAATATCACGCTACCTCTACTTAATCTATCTACATATAAGTGAATCATGGCTTGATGCAAAGAGGAGCTCTAAATGTCAATAGAATTAGAAAGGATTTCCCAATACTCTGTCGAAAAATCAAAGACAGACCATTGGTATATTTTGATAACGCGGCTACAACTCAAAAGCCTTTGTCCGTAATTGATGCAATTCGAGACTACTATATGAATTATAATTCAAATATCCACAGAGCAGTACATCAAATGGCAGAGGAGGCAACTCAAGCATACGAAACCACGCGTCAGAAAGTTGCAAACTTGATTAATTCCCCTTCAACTGACGAAATTATCTTCACCAGAAATGCAACCGAAGCTATTAATTTAGTTTCACATACTTGGGGTCACGATAATATTCGCAAGAATGATAGGATCCTGATAACTGAACTAGAACATCATAGCAATATAGTTCCGTGGCAAATTCTATGCAAACAAAGTCGAGCATCTTTAGATTATGTCGACGTTGATAAAGGTGGATATCTGGATATGGATCAGTGCGAGAAGGCTTTACATAATAAGAATACAAAGTTGATTTCAATTAGCGAAGTATCAAATGTTCTCGGTACAATAGTGCCTATTAAAAAGATCGTCAAGATGGCTCATGATCAAAATATACCGGTGTTGGTCGATGCAGCGCAATCAGTGCCCCATATGCCTGTCGATGTACAAGCCTTAGATTGTGATTTCATGGTATTCTCGGCTCACAAGATGTTAGGTCCCACAGGTGTGGGAGTCTTGTATGTAAAGAAAGACATACTTGAAAAGCTCGAACCATTTATCAGCGGAGGAGATATGATCAAGGAAGTTCACAAATATGATACAATATACAATGACCTTCCGTATAAATTCGAGGCGGGCACACCAAATATTGCGGACGTAATCGGTTTTTCAGCAGCAATAGATTATTTGAGTCATCTAGGAATGGATAAGATAAGGGATCATGAAATTGAACTAACTAGATACGCTATGGATGCAATGAAGGACATAAAAGGAATAACATTATACGGACCGCTAGATACAAAAAATAAAGGAGGTGTGATCTCGTTTAATTTAGGTGACATCCACCCACATGACCTTGCAACAATTTTAAATGATCATGGCATCGCAATAAGATCAGGTCACCATTGTGCACAAGTTTTAATGGAAAAGTTCGACCTTTCTGCTACATCCAGAGCAAGTTTTTATATTTATAACACCGTAGAGGAGGTGGATATATTCATAAATGCGCTTAATGACGCTAGGAGGTTGTTTGGAATTTGAGTGAGGATATTTATAGAGAGATCATTCTCGACCATTATAGAAATCCTAGAAATAAAGGCAGTCTGCCCAATGCTGATATAAGCATACATGATAGCAACCCATTGTGCGGAGACGAAATAGACATTCATCTCAAGGTGGAGGAAGATACAATTAAGGATATCAAATTCGAAGGTAGAGGATGCGCAATTAGTCAGGCAAGTGCATCTATGTTAACTGAACAAGTGATTAACAAACCACTGAATACTATAAAGGACATAGCAAAGGAGGATATTTTGGAAAACATTGGGTTAATGAACTTGGGTCCTGCAAGGATAAAATGCGCATTACTTTCACTTAAGGTCCTAAAACTAGGAATGGTGAAGTACTACGCAGATAGAGACCCAGGATCGGCGAAGAAGATTCAAGACGAATCCAAACTGTATTGAACAGATAATATCGAAAAAAACCGACTTATTTTTTGCTAATGAATTTCAGAACGTGAAAGTTGCATGTAACTATGTACCGAATTTGATTAGCGGAATAAAACATATGTGATATAACGATCTAACTAAAGACTAAATTCTTTCTTAAAATCATCCTCGACACGAACTAATTTTAATTTCTTGTAACGGTAAGCGTAATTTAAAAACTATTATGGATCTTGCCTTCTCAATTTCAGATTGATATTTGTTATTCGTCAATCAAAACAATTAAAACAAATTGAGACAACTAGATGTATTAAGGCTGGCTGGTCCCAATATAAAATTGAAGTTTGCTCCTTGGCTATTTAGTCTCCGTTCTCCACAGTTTGTGACGCTAGTCATATGTTTTGTTATATTTAGTATTTTGGTCGACCGAGGCGTCATGTCGTCCTTTGACAACCATATAATACACTATTTTAGATCGCTAGAAGGCAACAAGTTATTTGACCAGATCATGGAGGGCATGGCATCTTTGGGTGATATCTTTACTTTGGTGATCGTAGCCATAGTACTTACGATAATCAGACGAACTCGAAAGGCTGGGATGGTTTTTTTGATGGCGATTGTGGTCATTTCAATATCAACAATGTACCTAAAAATCATTTTTGAACATCTATCCCCTTCATATTCCTATAGACCAAGCATCTACATTCCAAAGTATTTTGCATTAGAGGATGACAGTTTTTCGCCATCTGCTAGGGATTTTTCCTATCCTTCAAATCATGTAGCAGTGACTACGGCATTGGCTTTCATCACCGGTTATATATTATATAGACGATCAGTACTAGCAGGTCTCCTAATCTGGCTCTTCCCTATAATCAACGGATTCGCAAGGCTATATTTAATGCAACACTATGTATCAGATATAATTGGCGGCTTCCTGTGGGGACTGATTATCTGTTTAGTTTTGGCAAATCTCTTAAAACTCGATCAGCCATTTCTTATGTCTAGATTCAAAGGCAAGGAAGACGTAACAAAGAACCTTTAATCCACGTTATAAATAAGCATAATAAGCACCTAGTCTGGTAAGGTTAAATAATTTGTTCCGTCATAAGCTCATTAAATTGCAATCAACCCTCAGGAGAGTTCGGGAATATCAACTACGTCGATGTGATATGAAAGATTTGGAAGCTGTAGTCAACGTTAACCTTGAAACCCTTCCTGAGCATTATTCTGATTACTTCTTTGAATCAACGCTAAGAGAGCTGCCAGAGTCGTTCATTGTAGCAGAATTAGAAGAGAAGATAGTCGGATATATAATGTGTAAAATTGAGTATGGATTTTCCAACTTTAGAAAACTAGGGTTCGTGAAGAAGGGTCACGTAGTTTCAGTGGCTGTTCTCGACGGACATCGTTCGAAGGGTCTAGGTAAGGCTCTAATGCTCGAAGGTATAAACGGAATCATTAACCGAAGATGTGATGAAATCTATCTAGAGGTTCGTCTCAGTAACAAACCAGCCATAATAATGTACGAAAATCTTGGCTTTCAAACTAAATCCAAACTACGCTCATATTATAGGGATGGAGAAGATGCATTTTTGATGGCTCTGGAATTCAATTGAATGCAAAATAAACAGTCATGAAGTATTTCATGAAACCCAATCCTCTGCGTACTAAAGTCACAGGTATATCAATATTAGGTATATCTATCATTGGCTTCATAGTATATCTATATTTGATTTTGGCCACTCAATGGGACATTTTGCTTATCAAGATTACAATTATTGCTGCAGTCGGCGCAGTTGTTTCTGTTGTAGCGTGGATAGGATATACCATGACTACGACCCCAATTGCAGATAAGGAATAAAACTACTTGTTAACGTAAATGTCAGTCACAACTTGATACAATCTGGGTCCAACTTCTCTAACGATTCTACCAAATTGAATCTCGATATCATAATTTGTAAATGCTGATTTGATGTCAATCAAACTCTGTTCCAAAGCA
>JARBAU010000282.1 GCA_029237525.1 Nitrososphaerales archaeon
CCTTTTAAAGGTGCATAAGTGTTACTATAGGAAGCTAGCCTCGGTGAAATTATTACAGAAAGCAAGACAAATGAAATAAGTAGAAAAATAGAAGATATAAGGTATTTATTCAATTGCTTCTGATGAGTGTCAGTAGATATTACTTATAAAGTATATCCGATTGGAGTAGTGTAAAGCAGGATTTGATTTGCTAATAATATGTTATCTAAAAATTAGCATTACTTGCAATATATGAAGCGCAATTTGAATCTAGATTAAATTAATTCAATAGCAGAAATACTAACCTAGTTCCTGTTATTGAATCAGGTTGTTACAAAATCAGACTAGAATCAGATCAGATATAGAGACACTATTTCCTTTTCTTTTATACATAATTTATTATGCATGATACTTTGAAATTCTAAATTCAATTGTTACTGTGTTACTAAGAGTGATTGGTATTAACCTTGAATTTGCTAACGAATTAGTCGTACATGCGTACTGTACTACAAGATACTCAAATATAGTAATTTCTTAATAAGGGCCATCTAATACTACGATCAAGACTACTGCTGAAAATACACCACTTTGCTAATTAACTGGAATATTTTTGAGATAGTAATAACAAAAAGTTAATTAATGAATATAATACTGTGTAGTTTTATCAAAATTCTTTATGATTTCAAAGCTCTTATCAAAGCTATTAATATTATTATTACCATCACCATTAGTATACAAATTTAATTCTGGAAATACACTCCAAGGTTGATATCTAGCCATTATAGAAGATAGATGGTTTTCTCCAAATAAAGACTTGCACAAGTCATATGTCATATTTCTAACATGTAATTCGTCTATAATTCCAAAACTGTGAAGGTATTCGTGAGCAAGTACCATGAACAAGTAGGAATTATATTCCTTTTCAGATTTGTTTTTTCTAATAATATCAAGAATCCTCTTATTTATTATTATCATATTCGAACCTAACACATGATAAGCTCCAAGATTAGTTGGTAGTCCTTGCAGGATCAGACTCAATCCAGCTCTATGCATTTTGAACTTTTCATTGACAGCCATTTTTACTAATTCGAACGCATCATTAAAATCCTTAATTTCCAATAATCTACTATGATAATATCGTAGCCGCTGTTCATCAGTAACAGGTATAGTTTGATCCACTCTTCTTATTTTTCTATTAATTTTAGTTTCATCCCTACGTTTAACTATATCATGGTAACTACATATAAATATGATAGTTACTGCTATGATACTAAATTACTGTTATGTAACTCAGGTGAGAATATCTAATTATTTCATAAGGTTATTTAATTATATAAAAATTTCATTTGATAAGGTGTTTTTTGTTTCAATTATAAAATATGTAGAATAACTTGAATTATTGATTCAGTTTAATGCTATCTTGGAACTGATTAACGAATACATTAAAGATAAACTTGTTCATTTCTTATCCAATTTATTAAATAGATACATACTCCTCGAGCTCCTGCCTCAAAGTCGTAAATCCATACAGACCTAGATTTCGATCTATGATAACACGGAAAGATGTAAAAGCTATCTATCACTCACTGATTCAGATTGGCAGATGACGATCCTTTGTTCTTCCTCTCATCTTTTGGCGTATGTCACTGTCAGTGTCTGAATCAAATTGGATCATATAGAACGATCCAAGCAATTTGCTATGTTATCGGCGATAGTTGCATTTACGTTGACGTGCTGAACACCTAATGCTTTTCCAATATTAACAATATCTTGAAGTTGTGTACTAAGACTTTGAATTTGATCAAGGATTGTACACATTTTGTTCGATCGTTGTTATATTTTGACCGGTAAGAACTTGGGGAATCCCATATTTCTCAAACGCTGATCTCTGAGTAGGGGCAAGGACATCATTACTTGTTATGCATGATGATGATGCTGATGTTAGTGGTGGTTGTGCTAGTGTAGTTGACCGTTGCGCTTCGACTGTTGGGTTTTGCATTTTGGACACTAGTGGGTGTTGATGCTTGTCTGGATTTTCCTTGTCGTGAAGCGGTGCCGCCACAATTACCGTTACTTCTCATATTATCGTTGGTATTAGATTTAGACAGGGGTTAGACACGAATTACTAACAGACGCTGCTTGACTAACATCATTTGTATCATAATGTCTTTGATATTTTTGCAAATGCATTATCTGTAGTTGATGCAGAGATTGATATCAAGCGTGTGCCAACTAACATTATTTTTGTCAATGCTGCAATTGCTAAATTGCATCTGATTACCTTTTTGTTATGCATGCTACCATATGAAGCTGAATTATACTTTATGAGATCGGTGAAAATTAGACCTAATTAAATCCCATATATCTTCTCCAAATTCTGTAGCACCGGAGATTAGGTAAGAACGAATGAATTGGTTGCATCATTTTTTTGTAGAGAGATAGGCTCTGAATGTTGTTTGTTAAGTATATGAGGTATCGTGATATTGTTATGTACTTGGGTGATTTAGCCAAAGGAAAAAAACATTGTTAGGTTCCAAGAGTATAAAGTGGATAATTTCCAAAACCAAAAACTAATCTTGAACAATCTTGCTGTTATAAAGGTAATCACTGCTGCCTTGAATGAATACATAGCCATTGAAGAATTATTCAATAATTTCGGATATTTATCATTGATTAACCTAGATCGAAGCTTCCTTTTTCACAATTGATAA
>JARBAU010000283.1 GCA_029237525.1 Nitrososphaerales archaeon
ACCTTTGTTTCTTCACAGAAAGAGCAATCATGTCTTTACGATGTGGCAGCATTTGATATTACTCGCAATAAGACATTACGAAGGTAAGAGTTATAGGATGTTTACATAATGGCTAGTTGAAGCCTATTACCTTAGATTATTTTTAGGATTGTCACGTATTCCTCATTTTACAACATTGCAAAAGTTTACAGATAGAATTAGCAATTCACTGCTTGAAAAGATAATTCCTCATTCATTATAATAAGCGGTACAAAGCACATCTTTGCAGGAATAGATTCGACTGGATTTAAGATAACTCATCTTCACAATATTATACCGAAAGAACAGGATTAAGAAGAAAATATGCCAAGTTATCTATTGGAACAGATGTATTACAACAGATTATCTGTAACATAAGGATAATACGAGCTCCTACAAGACATGACAATATAGATTTCAAGCCGATCATAACAAGGGCATCAGATATACTTCCATTATCTGTAGTTACAGCCGATAAGGGATATGATAGTGAGGATAATCATCTTTTCGTAAGAGAGGATTTACATGCATTCAGTATAATCCCAGCTCACCATGAGCACATATCCATATGGAAAATACGAGGCAGATATAGAAAGCAGATGAAACGTGGTTACTCCAAAGTGTTGTACAATCAACGAAACAAGGATGAAACCTAGTATCAGTCATAAAAAGACTGTTTGGGACTATCTCATGTCTAGATTAACTAGAACCCAGAACAGGGAATTATCATTCAGATATAACCTACAACATGCATAGACGGACTAATCTGATAATATTGGTGATGGTTTCTACATAGCCGATGATTGCATATTTTATTCATGCTAGATGATAAGGACTAAAGACTAGACTTGTGAATTATCAAGCGATCTACGCCTAAAAATGTCTCATTTCTTACTAGGGATGCGATTGCAAATAATGCGAGTAGTTAGTAAGACTACTTCTTTATTACCTAACCTTGATAGTATTTAGAGTAATTTTTACATTCTAACTAATTATTATTGTTATTTATTCAGTGCTATCATCCTCGCTGTTTTGAAGACGTCAATCCACATATTCCATGTTAGCTTTCCTGTACTAGTATTTCGTCTACTTGGATGATAAGAAGCCAGTAAAGTCTTTTGGCCTTTTACATTGTAGTACGCACCATGACTAAATGTCAATCCCTTAATTTTGAATAGTTCACAATATGCATCAAAGGCAAACTTTCCAAGAGTGAGAATAACTTTCGTGGTATCTTTTAATACTTCTGTTTCTGTCAAAAGGTATTGTGAACAGTTTAATCTTTCAAGTGAAGTCGGTTTATTTTGTGGAGGAGCACATTTTACAGCGGCAGTAACATATGCTCCACTTAGTACAAGTCCATCATTCTTATGCAGACTAGTTGACTTGTTTGCAAAGCCTGTTTCGAACAAGGCTTTCGCTAACCAATCTCCAGAGCTGTCTCCTGTAAATATCCTGCCGGTTCTGTTCCCACCATGAGCTGCAGGTGCCAATCCAATTATAAATAACCATGCTTTAGGATCTCCAAAACCGGGAAGAGGCTTTGCCCAATAATCTTGAGCTATAAATCTCCTTACTTTGGTCTTTCCTACTTGATTAATATAGGAAAGTAGACGTGGACATAAACTACAAGAAATTACTTTTTCGCTTATCTCCTCTAATTCAAGATCAACCATATACATCACTCAAATTTAGATCTTTTATCATGCAACCCATTATTAATGAAACCAAAAGTGGTATGAACAATATACAAGTAGATAAAGAAGTTTTCTAGAAAAATATGCTATTTGACTCAATATTGCGTAAATGTGGGAAGTGAGGAATGTCATGTCAAAATACTTTTATGCATAATAGGACTGTTTACCTCTGATATTTATTATTGATAAAAGTTCAAAGAATATACAATAATCCTAAAGGAAATAAGAATGATGGTTTTAGAATTTTGGTAGATAGGCTATGGCCTCGTGGATTAAGCAAAGATAGGATAAAAATAGATCTATGGCAAAAAGATATTGCGCCAAGTACATCTTTAAGGAAATGGTTTAGTCATGATGAGAAGAAATGGAATGAATTTAAACGCCGATATTTTAAAGAATTAGATAATAATAGCGAATCAATTAATATTATACTTGACAAAACAAAGGATGGATCAATAACACTACTCTATAGTGCTAAAGACGAGAGATTTAACAATGCAATAGCATTGAAGGAATATCTTGAAAAGAAGATTAAAGAATAGACAGAAAAAGGATCATTTCTACATTCTTATGTCACTTTAGTTTCTAAATTTCTAGTTCCACTTATTGTTCTTGTCATCCTGCAATTATTTATGCTGATTCATATTTGGTAACTAATAAATTCTTCAATCCTCACTCTTTGATTTGGTATATGCAAATCATCTTGTAACAGTTTTTGCATGATACTTGGAAATATAAAAGCAAGGATATCCTAATCTTAATTAGCCCCTTATGTATTTGATATTTCAGTCATGATTCAGATAAGGGCTATCCTGGAAACATTTAATCAGATTATGTATCCCCAAAACTGAAGAAAGTGCTTAGTGCTTAGAAAGATCTTATTCATTCCACATAGCCTGTATGTAATACAAAATATTTGAATTTCTACATTCAGAAACGAGTTCTCTACTAGGCGGCTAAAAGGTAACTGAATAGATGATCAATACCTGTTTGTCAACATTTTTGGATTCTTCAAAGCAAGGGGAAAGTGGTGTAGATGTAACCAAGTTACAAGAAAAAGATAGAAAAATAGAGGCTTTGACAAAAAGCAATAGAAATTTGAACATATAATTCAATAGCTTATAGAGTCAGGACGATTAAAGCCAATGACATAAGAATTAGCATCAAGAATCTGCCAGTTTAGTCAAACTGAAGATAAGCAAGACGCAGCTACTAGGGTTTTCCAACAGGTGCTGCACTAATTCTTTTCTAATATTCTCCAGCTCCTTACTTTTGGTGGCATTAATCCGTTCTTTGAATGTCTTCGGATCAGGTACCGTATTTGAGTCCAGATTAGGAAATATCACTTTGAAGGTCTGCAAAAAATCGTACTTTTTTTCATCTTTTGTCTTAAAGTAATAGAATGCCTGTTTGGTTATTAGATCATATGCTTTTTCAAGTATACCGTACTTTCGTAACCTATCATTAACGACGTATACGCATCTAGAATTAGACAATATTTTCTTATACTCCTGTACCGTGCTTGTTAATTTATATACTATAGGGTAACCCGCACGTCTGTCTTTTCTTATCGTCGGCTTCCTTACAACACTCTTTGATTCCAGTTTAATTTTTTTCTTGCCTCTTAAGCTAGAAAAAATACCGCGATTTTCAAATTCTTTTAGCAGCTTGGATCGTGTAGATAGTCTGTTAAGAAAAATGTCTTCCGATCCTTTAATCAAAAACTTGGATACTTCTGCTAAATTTTTGTGAATTTCATCTGGATACATTCCATTTTCCTGATTCATATTTGGAATCAACAAAGTCATAAAAACTCTAGATAAATTTTTTTCAGACGAAGTTAACTTATGATATGTCTTCATTATTGTTGATGGCTTCTTGTACGCTTTGAGATAATCGTTTAGTGCGATGGCCATAGTCATGGTAATTTCATCAATAATCCCTATTTCATGCTCACTAAAATTGAGAAGAGTTTTTTCCATTTCAATGGTTAGAATTGGAAACTACATTAATCTATTTTAGTTGTTACTTCATGAAATGTAATGAATAAAACAGGAAGCAGGCAAACAAAAGCGTTAGGTCGCCAGACATTAATCAGACTGAAGAAAAAAGTGTGTTTAGAGAAGGAAATAATAAATTGACTATTCCTGAATATGAATTACGAACTTATGAAGATCTCTCAAAAGAATTCAATGAAAAAACATCCAGAGCAGTTGAGCTCATACATTTAATGTACAACCGCCTTACTCTAGTCGACCACATGCCGCACAAACTAGCAATAAAAAAATAAATTGATGATCATAGTCATATTCGAGGCTTTAGCTTCAGAAACATTAGCAGAAATTTGCCATTAGATAATCCCTCAACACCTCGTCGAATTAGGACAAAATGTCTTAATTCTATTCCTACTAATAATAGTTCAGCAGGAAAGTTAAGCTGAACTAAACTACCAAATGAATTTGACAGGCATCAATCTCAGAATGATGAAGAAGACGATAACCAGTCTATGAATTATGATAAATTAAGTAATCAAAATGTAGAATCAATAGAAGTAATTCCAGAGCGGACAACCACGGTAACAACCAATAAAATTTCAAAAGGACTAACATTCAGAATTCCTAAGGAAAAATATAAGATGTTGCACATTGCCATGGGTGATAGTAATGAGTTTATCCGTGTAATATTCGATTGGAGCTTCCAGTTTGATCATGCTGAATCTGATGTGTCAAATCAAGAATATAAAACTAAAATTCGGTAATCAATATACGTTCAGTCCCCTGTTAATCTTTCTCGGCGTACAGTATACTAGACTTGAAGTATGAAAGACTATGACTCCACCCTATGCCTATGCCTATGACAATGGGTTATCGTGTAGTTAATTATTTATATTAAATTATGATCCGCTCCTGTGAGCTGATACGAATCAGATTCCATGTATTAGGCATAACTCCTTTGGCTTTATACTGATTGAGTTTTTTGGCCTATTATTACCATCAAGTAATATGTAAATAGGATCTCTTGTTTCCGTGTGTTTTCGTATTAGTCTTGCTTCTTTATTTTCTATATTGTCTTGTTGCTGTTCTTCCACTAACCCAGCCTACTAGAACCCTTAAATTGAGACTAATTGTTAAACGTAGCATGTGGTATGATTAATATTTATTATAAACAACATACGCGTTATCACAAATTAAGAGCCATGAGTAAGCATCGTAAGGATAGTGAGTATGGTATAACTGAAAATATATGAAACAGTTGCTAACTCTATGTTCCTGTTAATTATTATATAATTAATACAAAAAACTTTTTTTAAGCACGATCCACCCTCTTCATAAAATCCATATTTTGAGTTCAGCAAAATATTACTCAAAACATGCGAAAACAGATGATAATAGATGATAACTAAACTACAACAGAATGTAGCAAACAGACTACACATAAAAACATCCTAGTAACATGGAATACATGGTGGTAACAGATTATTTTTATTTTATTTTATTTTAAACACGGCTTTTTATAACTATATTAGATATGACGACAATAAAATTTGAATCAAATCGAGTATTAAGCAAGAAGGAAAGAGAAGAACGTGTTCTAGACCTACACTTTAACCAAAACAAGAACTATCGACAAATAGCTCAAGAAATGAAAATATCACTTCGAGATATTGGACAAATAGTAAAAAGAGCAAATGTAGAAAAAGAACGACAGGAACACAAGTCATTGTGTGTACAAGCTTATGATAAATTTTCCAAAGGCAAGACACCACTGCAAGTAGCTATTGACTTGAATATTGGACAGGCTCAAACGACACAATACTATTCAGAGTATTTGAAGCTAGCTGAGCTGGAGGATGTTACTAAATTGTATTTAGAATTCAAATATGATGTATCATACTTTGTAAGTCTATGTAAAGCAGCGAATGCAGCAAAAATGGGTATACCGCAAGTAATTAACCTACTGAGGATTGCTAATGATTATCTACCATCAGTTCAACATAAGTACAATCAGCTACAAAATGAAAATAACATTTTGAAATCAGTCATCACAAATAAATCTGTAGAGCTTCAGGATCTAAATGATTCGATAAGAAACAAAAAAGAAAATCTACAAGCTATTAAATCAGAATCTGTGGGAGAGGCTGCATTGCTGCGAGGTTTACGATAGCAATCATCAAGATTGGAGGTACTTGTATATAACTATAAAAACAATAATGAAGAATATGTCAAACTCATAAAGAGTATTGAGAATAAAATATCTGCCATTATCTCTGTCATTAAGGCTATGAGAAATAATCCAGAAGAGTACTCCGCTTTTGTCTATCATAACAATAACTATAACCAAAGTCCATTGTCATCATTGTCATCAACGACAAGAAGCAAAGGCAACAACAACAAACTATCGTACTCTAGTAGACAAGTAATGACGTTACCGCCACCACCCTATGACGAATACATCATTGAACATTACAAAGACATAATTCTAGAAGAAACAGAAAAGTTTTACAAGATTTTAGTAGACCAGCTAGTTTGCGAAGTAGTTAATGAAAATGTTTGCTAAACAATCTGCAGAAACTGTACCTGTGATTCATATTTGCATATGGTAACTTTATCTATTATTCGGATAATGTGATAATATTGGTAACATCTCCATTATTTTCAAATATTGCTCGTCCCGTTTAATATAAGAATAAGCATCTATAATATAGTATTATATACTAAATTATATTTCTAAAGGTTAGATTTATTCTTGGCGTTATAATTTTTTTTACTTTCGGTAAGCTATGTAGCCAGTGCACCTGAGTCTCATCTTTCATTACAAGTAGACTTCCATGTTCAAGTACAATCGAAATTATTTGTTTAGTTTTTTTGTGCTTAAATGAAAATTTTCTTTCCGCTCCTAAACTCAAAGAGGCAATAGTACCAAATCTTTTCAACATCGCTTCATCATCGCTATGCCAGGCCATACCTTCGCTTCCATCATGGTATAGGTTTAGTAGACAAGAATTGAATTTCGTTTCTGTTATTTCTTCAACCAGTTGTTTAAGATCTCTGAGTTCGCTAGTCCATGATAGTGCTCGTTTTGTTATGTTTGAATATGTATATAGATAATTGTCGTCGCCATACCATGCAGTCTTTCTTTTAGTAATGATGTGCTTTCCAAATATTATTATTTCATCATTATTCCATACTATATTGTGTACTAGCTTTTCAAAATATAGATTAGCTTTTTCATGTTTTATAATTTTTCCATAATAGTCTACTCTTCCATCTTTATTCAAGATTTGAACTATTTTATTATTAACTGGATTCATCTCTTTCTTCCATATTTTCTGTGTTTTCAAAAATCTTGGTCATGGTGTCACTTAACCAGCATGTGAGCCTCTGTCATGATATAGAAATAGGCATATTTTTATTTTTTTGATTTTTGCTTTTTGAGCTATAGTTTGGCTTATAGTTAATGATGTTGTACTTGAGCAATAATAACCATCTTTATTTTTTGCCTCTTAAATTTTATACTACTTCTCTTCTATTGATAATATTATGTGAGAAAAACACTAATTCTCAGTCAGTCAGTCTTGTCATTTCATACTCATTGAAATATCTAACTAATCAAGAAGGAAATCCTTTACATACGACCATGATTCATTTACTTTTCGCGTTCAACATTCTACGAATAAAATAATCGTAGTGAGTATCCATCCATTTTCGTTTAATTCTTCTATTTTCATTTACTATCCTAGACCGAACTTGAATTTATTGAAATCAATTATAATTACAATTTCGCGCCTTTACTCGTATCGTTTGGGATAGAACCTTACATTTTCAAAATCATCAATGATTGATTTGTTGTTAATAGATAAGCCTTCCTTTTTAAGTAATTCTATTTTTTTATCAATCCCGCCTCTATAGCCACCTAAAGTTCCATCAGATTTTACTACGCGGTGACACGGTACGCTGATTGGATTAGGATTTCTACCCAAGATCCGTCCTATTAGTCTTGAAGCCAAAGGATTTCCAAGTGCAGCCGCAAGATCCCCATATGTGGTAGTCTTTCCCTCGGGAATCTGTAAGAGTAATTGATAAACATCCTCGTCTTTTATTACCTTGTGATTTGAATTTCTGTTATCGTGACTCGCGCTTCCATTTTTTTGGTAATTGCTCATTGTGTATGATAGCATGATAGCAATATATAAAGTTATACATTAATGCTATCATGCTATCGACGTTTGTATTACGCTTTCTAAATAATGAAGTTGCTATAATTTCAGCTATAAACTAGTTTAGATCTGATTTTTTTATGGATATGTTAGGATTTAATAGTTCAATTAAACAATTGTTCTAAATCTTTTCTGTATTAGATATAATCGTGCTGTTACACAATGAGTTGTATCTAAATTACTTGGTATGAGAGAAGATACACTATGACTACAGATCTCTCGACATCTTTCGAGCTGCCTTTATACGTTGTTCGTTCAAGTCGTCCTCTATCGGTCTCGATGGTTGTGGTCTTGGCTGTTCTCCCATTTGACCGCTAGTAGCATCATTTAAAGCTTGTTCGCGCTTTAGCGGGTTTTTCCTTTCTATACTCATTGAATTATCTATAGACAGTATTCCTAATAATACTGACGCATTATATGATTCTAGACTACATTATACCAAATGAATAATAAAAAGCTGAATAATCGCGGAGTTTGTTGAGTACTAACTAGTAGGAGTAAATAAGTGTCAAGAATTATAGCTAGCTTCAGAATTATAGCTATGCATTTTTCTTTGTTTGCTTCGAGGTGAAATAAATAAAAATATGGATTTGTTGATATCTGAATTAGCTCGAGGCCTAGATAGGTTATAGAAAATATCTAGATGTGAGACTAATAACTGAGACTCTACATAATGGCTCGCTACGACGATGTGTTATCAGAGCCAAGAGAAAAGGGATCGACATTTTGGTGTAACTAGAAGTTCAGACCAGGCAAGAAAAGAGTCTAATTTTGATGATGTCGGAGAGTTTCTGATTGAAAGTATCTTCTTTTGTTCCAATTTTCTCTCGCACTTTCAGCTAAAGGCATAAGTGAACATAGAATGCTCATTTAGAGATTCAATGACTATGCTATGGCCAGGATTGTGGTGAGATGATAATATTGGAAAAGTAGTCCTCACATCTACGGGCAGTGCAAGCATAACTTATGAGCCCGGAGAAAAAGAACACAAAATACTTGCAAAAGGAGTGGAAGTAATGGAAAATGTAGTTTGCAGTTAGAGCAAGAAAAATAATCTTTTCACATAGAGGCTTGAGTAGCATAGATCGCGAAGAAGATATTCCTAAGCTTGTTGACAAAATATTTAATGATCCGAAAAATCTGCTTCTAGGTTCAGCTCATCCTCAGTCAGGAAATAAAATAGGTACAAGTGAGCTGACTCTAGTAGATTCAGACTGTAAAATTCATGGATTTAAAAATTTGTTTGTTTGTTACGCAAGCGTATTTCCTACCTCGGTTGGAGTCAATCCGCAGATAACAGTGATGATAGTAGCTTCTATAGTTGCATCAAGGATTGTCAAGGATTTGGAGAATAAATATGCCAATATTTCCTTGACTAACAATTTAGACCTACGTGTGCAATTATACAACCAATGTATTGTCTTGGAACTAACTTATCAGACCTCTTTGATTCTGTAAATACCCAGTTTGGTTCCAAAATACTTGTAACCTCTACAAATGACGAAGCAGATGAAGCAACAAACTGGAAATTTGACCCTCAAACACTCATGATTTCAAATAATTCACCTTGGAAGGGATATATCCACGGATACACAATACCTTGACGCTCTATTTCGGTGGATTTTGGAAGCGATTTAGTGCAAACAACTGACCAACGTCTACTGCAGTAAACATTACTTGTATAACTCATCTATTCGAAGTTCCAGTCTTTGCTAGAAATAAAGCCACAGATGTAGAGCTAGTTGGATTTGGTAACGTAGTATAGCTTGAATATCTAGATCCCCCATACAATCTATTTTATGATGTGCTAAAAATAGTTGATAACAATAATGTACTTGGTAAAGCGATTTTTGGTAAACCAACTCGTGGTAGAGAAATACTAACTTTTTCAATGTCAAGAAAATATCCTTTTGAATTTATGACTGAGGAAGATCACGAGGTATTATATAGCAAAATGAAAAAGCCAACTTTACAATCAATGGTCGGAATCTGGCAAGGCAGACTTGTTTCGGATTCCAAATGGAGCGAACCAGTATTTAGATTCAAATATTATTTTGATAATGAGAAAAGAGATGTAAGTTCAACGATTTCTTCCCCTACTCTGAAGAACGACTATCTGTTTGGTAATGTTATTGCAGGTACTACTGTGGTATATGATAAAGAAGATCATGTAGAAATGCAGGATGAAACTGGAGGAGACTTTCACGATGAGATACGACAGGTAAATGATGACATTTTGATAGATAAATATTATTCACCATATAATTTCTTATTCCGATGGCTACCACCAGGACTAAGCTTTCTTCACGTTGACAAAAGCAAATCAAGTGTTTATCTTCCTTACTTCCTCAGAAGAATCGGCAAGGAATCTGCATTTAGAAACAGTATAGCATGATACGTCTTTATGTCTTGTTTCAACCATCTTCAAGTTTTTCTAATTTGTCCTATTAAATAAAGACCAAATCTACCTGTAAAAGAGTTCTACTCAAATAAGAAATATGCTAATTGAGCCGATTCGGTGTAGTTCATAAGGCATAAGGCATTAGTATATCATTAGTATGTCAACAAAATAATCCCAAATAATATGGAATAATCATACCATTAAGGTGCCGTAACGAGCATCACTTCACACTTATGATTTTTCATCTTTATTTCATAAATACTTTTTGTAGACAACGACAACGACTAATACACCTTGTTTTCGTTATTCACTACTAGTAACTGCTTAACTGTTACTGTTCATTGCTTTATCTATTTCCTAATGGTACTCAAATTGGAGACAGTTTTGCTTAGGGAAAAGAGCATGATATGAGCTCAATGTCAGGGAAATACTTATTAATTCTACAATTCATTTAAATGAGTAGTTGAATCAGTAATGAATGCGAGCGGCAATAGCAAGTTGTTATTTACGTGCCCGCATCATGGGTTAGGCGAGTTAGATGAATTGAGTCTAAGGTGTGAAGATCATTTACCTTATACATGTAAAAAAGATCCAGGTCAAAAATTTAGCAACGATAATGATGTATATACTCATCAACTTACTGACAGTATTGTAAATAATATACTTGGCCTAAGCGGAATAAAACCATATGAACATGTAGCGGAACTGCACCGGAAGTATGTTGATTATAACAGACGCTATGAATGTGCATTTGAACCGTATATCATTCAAGCTAGGCAAAAGTATCTAGATTATCACATTGGCATTTTACAAAAAATTGATGAAATGCTTCCTGAAAATGAAAATGGTTTGGCCTTTCTTTTCGATATTCATGGGACAGGTCGAGAAGAGATAGAAATTGGAGATCAAGTTTATCCTTTTGAAGTACTTATTGGAACTGATCAACAATGTTCCATTCGCGCATTGACTCAGATTGACCCTAAGGTTTGGTGGGATGATGACAAAGGTCTAATACCGCTATTGCAACGTAAAGGAAGAAAGGTTTTTCCGCCCAATAAAGATCTAGAAGAACAGAATCATTTACTGGATGGTGGATATGCCATTCAGACATATGGTAACAAAAAAAGACTAGCGGCTATTCAAATTGAAGTTATTTACCCTATAAGAAAAGATACAACTAGGCGAGAAGAACTTGCAGAAGATATAGCTGATTGTATTTGTCAGTTTGTTAAGCCATTTATTTAAGAGTTCGTTTCATTAAGGTTCACATTATAGTAACTATGATAATTATCCAGTTACCGATGGGCATATTATTATACCCAAGTCTTCAGTATGTATGCAAGAGACAAAATTCAACCGCATTCTATGATCATAACTAGATACGATAAAGAATTGGAAAAGACTTTCTCATTAAAATAGGAAAGATACACAATTCCTAAATTCACAGTAGCATATTTCAATTGCCGTATTTGAAAAATGATACTCAGGAGACCACTATTGTTGTTGCTGCTATTAATCAGGGGCTCAAAACAGCTGGTTATGTAAGTGAGGCATAAATATTAGAAACATGGAAAATTTATACCTATTGATATCTGTCATATTCTCTGTCTTATATCAATCACCTGCAATATAACCGATAAAGCTACGAGTTGATCGAATAGTTGATTTACCTGGAAAGAAATTTGCTTACGTATTATAAGCCTTGAATAGCTAATCTACTTCCTACTTGACTGCCTACTTGATAAGGCCCCTTATACTTCATAGAGACTATTTTTTAACTATTCCTATGCTCAAAATTATGAGTAGTATAAGCTGTTACTACTCATTTAATTTTTATTATTGATACTGTTTCCAAAGAATCTTTGCGGTACCACAAAATTTATCGATTCATAAAATACAGTTCGATATTATGAAATAATGTATAAATTTTCCTAAAATATGTCATATTCTTAAATGAATCTCCATTCAATAACCAATATTCATTGGTATTAACAAATTAGTTACTAAAGGATTGGAAGATGATAAAGCTTTATTTGATTTGTAGAATCTATTTTAGAAATATATTTCATCTCAGTTAATGGAGAAAGATTCTGAAAGAACGATTTTATTGCTAATCTTAATATCTACCAGGTTGGCAACGAAGAAATCAGTATACGAGAAATCAGCACGGTAGAGATCAGTGTTTTTTGCGCCGGAGTTCCAACACAAAGATAATATTTCTTGTCTTGGAGCATACTTTCAAAATAAAATTCTGTTAAAACTATCCCATATTTGGAACAGGTTTAATATTATTTATAATATGGATCGTATTATTCCAATAAATTTTGCAAAATATCTTTCTCAATGTTCTATTCAATCCTATAACACTTGGATTAGAAATGATGACTGTGCCATTTGTCATTCTTTTCATGGTAAAGCAAAAAACTAAGGGCAATAAACTTGCTGTGGTTTGAAAAATTCGAGCTGAAAGCCATTCTTTCTACCTAGTTATTTCATCCTATCTAATATCATATATTCAAATTATCGTTAAATCGTCTACAGATGAAACTACTATTATTCCGCCGCTGGCCGTTCCTGTTCTGGCCGCTGCTTTGATAACAGAAACTGCTTCTTTGAGCTTATTCTCATCAACAATCGATACAATTACAGTTCTTGTAGAATATGCCATTCTTTGAGTTCCTGATCCTTTACCATAACTTAGTGTGTATTTTTCACCCTTTCCCATTCCCTTAGATTCATAGAAAGTTGCTTGTAAATCTAAATTTTCTAAAGCAGATAGTACATAGCGAGTTTTCTCGGATGCAATAAATGCTTCAATACGTTTCATTACCATTACTATATTTATGTTATGAGGTGCATTTAATAAAGCTTGTAATGACTTGATTTAAATCCATTATTTTTGTTTACACAATAATGCTAATGCAAGCTAGTTTAATTTTGTCATAGGCATCATATTCGACCAAATAACTGGGAGTATGCATATTATCTTATTTTTGATATTGCTAAGCAGAATATCTCCGGAACTATTCTTGAGAGCTAGGATATTAAGATGATGTGGACAAAGTTTATCAATTAACATTCGGCATTCTCAAAAATTGCTCATTATATGCATTGTAAAAGCCTAAGAATATAACTTTCCTCAAACATTTAATTCGGTGATGAAAACTAAAACAGAATACCTTACATTCAATACCAGCAAACGACGTGAATTTATCAATATAACTAAAAATGTTAGAAAAATTGTCGAAGAAAGCAGAATCAAGGATGGTCTATGTCTTGTAAATGCTATGCATATTACAGCTAGCGTTTTTGTAAACGATAATGAGAGCGGATTGCATGAAGATTTTGATTTATGGCTCGAAAAATTAGCGCCACATAGCCCGACCGAACAGTATAGGCACAATGAGACAGGTGAAGATAATGCTGATGCACACATAAAGCGTCAGATAATGGGTAGAGAGGTTATTGTGGCGATCACCAATGGAGAACTCGACTTTGGCCCATGGGAACAAATATTTTATGGTGAGTTTGATGGCCAGCGGAATAAAAGAGTACTAGTAAAGGTAATCGGTGAATAAAAGTGGAAGAACTAATAATAATTGGTCCAAACAGTCATTTCCCCCTAAAGGTACCTTTATCGATATACTATCAAGTGATTGCCATCTCTATTGAATTCCTACTACCTCATTATACGCTTTTAGCAGTCTAGCCCATAATTTTTGAAATACCCTAGATGATGACCATAGTTGGAATCGTCTATGACAGGTTGATCCAGAGCCATATTCTTTTGGCAGCATCTTCCATTGACTTCCAGTTCTTAACACAAATAGAATACCATCCAATACCTTCCTAAATGATACTGCTGGACATCCGATCGTATTATTTGGTTTTTCTGACGGAAGTATTAAGCTGATTTCATCCCATAACGGATCCGGGATTATTTTGATAGTTGGAAGATACTTGACTCTATCGTAAGCCACATCTATGAACAAGTATTCTCAAGCTATGTGTCTATCCATTTTTGGGATGGGTTCTAAGCCAAAATCGGCCTGAAGCCCATCTATGCCGGCGAATAAATCAAGAAATACTAATCTATACCTGCGAACTACAATATAGTGTTACTTGAGCAAGGATTTGCCATGTATGGGCTTTGCTTTATACTACGTCAAGCACAGGGTATAAATCTGAAATCCCGTAATGTCTTAATTCTATGTTGTGATATTATTCCATTAGCAAAAACTAAGACTCTACATGTGTTGTAGCGCAACACTATATGTCTAGTCTTAGTTGGCTTGAGTATAGATATAGCATCACATAAAGACAATTGAATTGAATACTGTACTAACTAAAATAATAAAGATCTGAAACTTGCTTAAAGGTCTGATTATAAATGACTAGTAGTTACGACTTTTGATACTGCATCAAAAATATGTCTTAACTATGCTTGTTCCCCCAAAAAATTTAAGAGTAGTTAGGGTATTACTAATATTTATTAATGGTATATGGGCTTTTGTGTGCTCTAGGGATTAGGGGAGGATTAACTCTAGGCCTTATTGGGGCTGAGCTTCTAACCTCATATTGGAATCACAGGAATTCAAGGAATGCTTCATCTACACCTAGTAAGGTTCATTTCCTAAACAGGAGACTGCATCATGGTGAAATTGGTACAGTATTGGCATTATCTTCCTTGCTCTTGAGAGCAACATCTATTCCCTCTGCGGCTGCTGCAATCGTGGCAGGAATGGGTATGGGTCTTATTAAGGACGATCATGCCGACATTGACGAATGGTTCAGATTTAAGAAAAAAATTGACAAACGGAATTATACAAAGGTAAAGACTACATCCTACAAATATCAAAAAGACCTTCCAGTAACTGAATACCCAATGACTGAATGTAATCAATATGAACAGTATGAACAATATGAACATGAACCTAAATCAGAAAGTAAATCTGACATTTTCGATATCTTGTCATATCCTGACAATGTTGATAAGAAAATGATGGAAAAATTTATCCTCGACTCTCTCCAGAAACAGGTGCGAAATCTAGTAGATGCACAATCGCGGACAATGAAGCAGATTGAATTACAGATACAAAAATCTCGAAACCAGCTGCAGATGAAAAAACAATAAGAAGCAATATGGCGATTAAAATAGTAAAAGAACCTGTTTTCTTTGTCAACTAATGACCTTGGGAATACATCATTATTTGATGATATGAATCTTCGTTGTAATTCGCATTATGCATGTTCAATAGAACAAACTATTGCAGTTCAGTTAGTCTTCGGTCAATCTATCTTCTGTCGATAAGCAGGCATCCGTCTACCTATCACTCCTCAATGATGAAAAGAGTGTGTCATTGCCTAATTAATAATAAGGATATTATGAACTGAATATGGAGTGACATCTAGATTATAACAGATTATAGCGATAAAGCAGAAAAAGTGAGGCCTTCAGTAGTCAAGGCGATATCTAATTCTGTAGAAGACAGTGGCTTCATAGTAAATAAGAATGGCATCATTATAACCACTAACCATGTTATGGTTTCTAATGCCTCAAATACGACAGTGCAATTTTATGATAGATCTCAAAAGAAGTGCTGTAAAGTTCTATATACAGAGAGGCCATTCACGATTTCGCTATCTTGAAGATTGAAAAAGATAATTACCAAGCTATTAATCTAGGTAGTTACGAAACTATCAAAGAGGGAGATGAGGTATATTTCTGCGGCTATCAGCTCCTTACTTCTCATCATACCATAAATCATGGAATAGTTTCAACACTATTCATTCAAGATTCGAAAAGGTTTATTCAAATTGATGGTTCCGTAAACAGTGGTAATTCAGATGGTCCATTACTAAACATGAATGATAAAGTCATTGGAATTATAACACAAAAGATGGAAAGAATAGACGACCGTCTGGTATCTTTGGCTGATCGTCTGACAAAGAGTTATGGACCTGTTTCTGTTACAGAACCGTCTTCGTATGATGACAATAAAATTACTCTTCCTCATACAAATAAAACTCTGGCTGATCTTATTTCCATTATACAATACTACACGAACGTTGGGATCGGCTACAAATCTTCTATTGAATATGCAGGAGTGCACAATCAAATATTCCATCATAAGTGGATGCAGGACGTCACGATAACTATATCGCCGGCTCTACTCGTAGGTACAATAGATCGCCATCTACAATAGGTCTCCTTTTTGGGGCTATCTACTAGATGGTAATCTGGTTGACTTGCCACTACTAATTGTAGATGAAAGTTAGCTATAAACATTTAGGTAGACGTGAAATATACTCTACTATCGGTAGACTAGGATAATAATTCATGGCAACAATCGTCTTATAATATTCCGTAGTGTACTCCGCTTTACCACAAAAATATATTTCAGATGCTTTGTTATTTACTTCATATTTCCTTTCATACAATAATGACTGTGGTCTACCAACCAGAACGGTCATAAGATCCTATCCAGATTTGAAACGCAGACTTTTAAAATGATGAAAGTAAAAAAAACGAAGGAAGATAACTCTCGTCTAAGAGATTTGTAAAAGTCTACCATAGTCTGCCCAGATAATCTTTATTCAGCTTGGTAGGGACCATTTTGTCCCTCCAATCTACAGGATTCCAGTGTATATTCTAGGATTTTCTAAATAAATTCATCAGATTTAGGAGATCGCCTGTAGAAATACTTATTGGATTCACAATCTTTTGTACGGTAACTCCAATAGTATCAATAACCTTTGTAATTATTTCCTTTTGCAAGGAAAGGGCCTGATCTACTAATTGAGTATGACGGGTCCAATATACGTCATTCGAATTTGGAGGAGGGGTAGGAAAGTCATTTTTTATATCACCATCTATCTTTATTATAGTCTTGTAAGTCGGACCTCCTTGCCCAATCGTTTCTATAGTTTTTTCAGCTGTGTCTAAATATGCTGTTTGCAACAATTTTAAGAGCTGATCCCATGAATTCTTAGCCTGCGAATTGAACTGTTCGATCTGTTTATTGAACAGTTCAAGCGAGCCCGGATTAGCTAATGTTCCCTTATTAAATAAATCCTCAAGCCACTTCTTCAGATCGTCACCACTACTACTCAATATATCATCTGTGTATTCACGAATTATTGTATTATTAAACATTTGGTCGTTTCTACAAAGACAACTTTGTAAGTAAATTACTGATTAGTAAATATTGAAGTCTGACTTCTATATCATATTCTTACATGAGTACCATTGTAACGAGCAAGAATGTATCAACCTGCAGATTAAGGTCATCCATTGTAGTTAGAACACAATTCTGAAAAGCTATATCGACTAGGATCATGAGGTTTGTACTATCGACATTCTTGAATTTTTAGACTGGTTAGAATTAGTAGAGAGAAAATAATCGATCAGTCGTTGAGACAGTAGCACTGAACAAATACTCATCTTGTAAATCAAATATGTTATCTGCTTGTTTTGTGATAGGGGTTGGTAGAACAAATCATGCAAAGACAGAATATTTCTTCAGGAACTTATTGGGAATATATGATCGGATATTCGCGAGCCGTAAGGGTTGGAGATTTTGTATTCGTCTCAGGTACAACTGCAACTAACAAGGAGGGACGCATTATAGGCATAGGTAATCCGTATTTACAGACTATTCAGATTATAAAAAATATCCAAACTGCATTAGAAATGGTAGGCGCATATCTTAAAGATGTTGTTCGAACTCGAATTTATGTAACCGATATTAGTAATTGGGAAAAAATAGGCCAGGCTCACTCAGAATACTTTGAACAAATTAGACCAGCAGCTACATTAGTAGAAGTTCGTAGCTTGATCAATCCAGAACTTTTAGTCGAGATAGAAGCAGATGCGGTATTGAATGAAAAGACGAAATGAGATTATCCAATCGATATTCACTTTATTTGATTTATAATTAAAAAAGTTCTTAATGTAATATGGTTTTCCAATATTGGTTGCGACAGTCCGTTATATTGGTATTTAGCGGCCGACTTTAGCGCAGAATAATCACTCGGGAAATCTCTATCGTTATCGAATCTCCTTGTTTAATTGTTACTTGAATAGCTACATGTAGTCTACTAGTGTAAGTTGATCATTGTTATTAGATATATTTCGTGCATCTACTTTGTCTGCACCATTTATTCTTGGAAATTCAAAATTCATCTCATTTTTTAATACCGATTTTCTCACCTTTTCAAATATCATATTAGTATATGAATAGCTTGCTGCAATATTCCGACCTGCTTTAATTGGTTCTATAAACTGGAAAATCCTATTGTACTCTTTTATTCCATTTTTAATATCCAATAGTTTTAGGATAACCTTCATTCTTTCCCATATGTCCCTTCTCAGTCTTAGGACTGCGCCAGAAATGTATTTAACATTGGCCTTTCGACTACTGCTGATTATGGATTCAATATTATCTGAAGAATCAGTAATAAGTGGTAAAATTGGATCAACGTTTATGCAACAACGTATACCTAAATCAGTAAATTTACTTATTACTTCGAACATTGCAGATGTTGGTGGTGTACCTGGTTCAATACATCTTCTTATATTTTCATCAGACGTAGTTATAGACCATACTATGATACAATTATCTTTATATCGCTTATGCAATTCCAGATCTCTTTTTATGATCGTTGATTTTGTAAATACGTAGTATGGAAAATTATACTTCTGCAAAACTTCAATACATCTTCTTGTCAGCTCAAACTTCAGTTCTGCAGCTTGATAAGCATCTGTCGCAGAAGATATCATAACAGGATGTATTTGTTTTTTAAATTTCCAGGACCTTAGCTGATTCTCTAATATTTGCGGAGAATTACTTTTTGCATATATCCTATCATAAAATTCAGGAGACCATTCATAGGTAGCATAGCAATAACCACATCTATGCTGGCAGCCTTGATACGGATTTATAGTGAGGCCCTCGTAATCTTTTACGGTAAATGGATGAAGTATCATCTTACTTTCTTTTAATTTAAATTCAGGCGCTCTATTCTGAGCATACCACAAATCCATCACTCTAGAAATGAATACCATCTCTAGTTAAAGTTGAAATCCTGTAGGTGAGAGGGGGAAGACTATGACTGTAGGAACTGAAGATATCGATAATAATATCTTAATAATATCATAGAGTCAACTAAATATTTAGGACGTTTACTCCTATTAGAATTGTAAATATCACTAGTGACTTGATATTGCTCTTCCGTCAATTCCAACCGATATCTTGACTACCTTATTATGACTCGAATATGATTTGATTTTTAACTGTAATTGCTATAAAATTATCAGAATACCTTACAAGGTTCATTTTCATTCAACTAGTTCTAAAAATGTGCAGCAAGTAGTTTTAACAAGAAAGATCCTACTAATATCATTATAAATTGATAAATGATAAATATTAATGTTGTTGGTTGATTGATAAAATAGATACTAAACATGAATAGTAATAGTAATAGTAATATTTCGCAGTTTATGAGAAAACATCAAATTTCTTCTTATCAGCAGCTTTTAAAGAGATCTGTAGAAAACATAGAATGGTATTGGAATGCAGTAAACGAAGACCTTGGTTTAGAATGGTTCCATAGATACAATCAGATTTTCGATTCATCAGAAGGTTTTCCAAGAACAAAATGGTTCCTAGATGGCAAGTGCAATATAGTTTACAATGCAGTTGATCGACATGCTAAGAACCATCCTGACAAGATTGCATATATTTTCGAAAATGAAATGGGATTTAGTAAAAGAATCTCGTATCGACAGTTAGCCAATGAGGTAAATTCCTTAGCTATCGCTTTGAAACATGCGGGTGTAAAAAAGGGGGATGTTATTGGGATATATATGCCAATGATCCCCGAAGCCTTTTTTTCAATGTTTGCGTGTTCTAAAATAGGAGCAATATATACCACTGTGTTCTCTGGCTTTGGTAGTCAAGCATTATGCTCACGACTTCGAGACTGTGATGCACAAATATTAATTACCGCTGATAAAATGCAACGAAAATCTCTACATATAGATCTTAAAAAGAATTGGATTAAAGCATTAGACGAAACAAATATTTCAAAGGTGATCACTGTTGGGGAACCTCGTAATCATAATAACATGGATATTATCTCCTATAATGAATTCATTAAAAATCACTATGGTTTGTCTTGTAATACCGAAGTCATGGACTCTGAAGATCCACTCTTTATACTTTATACTTCTGGCACATCGGGTAAACCAAAAGGAACGGTGCAAGTACATGGAGGATATATGGTTGTGTCTGCACAACAAGCTTCATATCTTATTGATATGAAATCACAAGATGTATTATTTTGGTATGCAGATATAGGCTGGATAACTGGCCAGACATGGGTTGTTCACGGTAGTTCTTTGATTGGAGGAACTGCATTAATATACGACGGTCATTTAGATTATCCGGATATTGACACATGGTGCAAATTAATTCAAAAAAATAGTGTAACAATCTTTGGCTTGGCCCCTACAGCAATACGAAACTTTATGAGAGAAAATATCAAGGGGGATAACTATGATTTTTCTTCACTAAGGCTTCTAGTTATGACAGGTGAACCGATAAATAAAGAAGCATGGGTATGGTATTTTGAAAATGTAGGAAGAAAACGATGCCAAATAATTAATCTGTCAGGAGGTACGGAAATAGGGGGAGCTATACTAAGTGCCTCACCAATTATCCCGCCAAAGCCCTGTACAGTAGGATTTCCCGTGCCTGGATTTGATGCAGGTGTTTTTGATGATAAAGGTGAGCCTACTACACATGGTTTTCTTATTATTAAAAAGCCGTGGCCTTCAATGAGTAGAGGAATACTAAAAGACTGGAATAGATTTATTGAAACATATTGGTCAAAATATGGTAATGATGTCTGGTATCATGGGGATATTGTATATGTTGATCCAGCTGATGGTTTATGGTATATTTTAGGCAGAGCAGATGATATAGTCAAGGTTTCAGGGCATAGAATAGAATCAGCTGAAATAGAGGGTGCTATTTCTTCTCATCCTGCAGTCGCAGAGGCAGCTGTGATTGGAATACCAGACAAAATAAGAGGAGAATCAGTAATTGCATATGTAATCTTAAAAGTTTCTCCCTCTTTTAAAGAGATGAAGAAAAGCTTAAAAGTCGAAATTGTAAAAATTGTAGAAAGCTTTGTCGGAAAATTTGCTTGTCCAAAAGACATCATATTTGTAGAAGATTTGCCTAGGACAAGAACTGGAAAGCTCGTTAGACGAGTAATAAGGGCTAAAGCTATAGGGGAATATATTGGTAATCAAGATGTGTCAAGTATTGAGAATACAGAATCACTAAAGTATATTGTACCTTATTTTGATTCAATAAATGAATAATGAGAAGTATCGAATTTGCTATAAGAAAAACATTAGCAGAAGGTACATTAGAATAATTGCATGAAAAATGATGATGAAGGTTGAATCTGCTCCCAAGTAATGGACGTCTTTCATCATTCGTTGGACAGTTGGAGAGAAAGATCATTGTATATTCAATTGGTTAGAACTTAGGTTGAACTTCGGAATTACTGAGATCTTATCTGTTGTTGGACTTGAGAATAGTCGTCGTCGTCTTGTGGATTCCCTGGATGATGTATCATTGTGATGGGGTTTCAGAGTCTTTGCGAACAATATAGAAGAAATATCAGCAAGATAGATGTATTTTTAAAAAATAAGTGATCATTAACTTATGTCAATTAATAAACTAAGATTGTTATTTTTATCTATCTCCTTATATAATTCGTAAGCTATTTAGGATGATATGAAGAATAATGCTGGCGGTTTTTTTATAACTTTCTATATACTTACTATCTTTATTTCATTATTGTCTTCAACTATTGTAATTGGCAATCCTGTACTTGTCTTTTCTGAGGAAAGCTCCTCAAACTTACCCAGTGTACATGCAACCACTAATAATACTAATAATACTGGCAATAACGATACTAACAGCAACTCCTTACCCAAACAGTCTGCAACACTGTCTCAGAATTGTAAAAATAGCAAAAATGAATCTGCTTGTCAAGATCAACATCAGTTACTTGTGAACTCGCAATCGGTTCAACCACAGCATCAACAAGAGCAATCCAAACCCGACAATAGCTGCCTTTTTCATCCAGAGCAAATGAAATGTAAACCAGATCCAATAACAGGTAAATGTCCAAAGGGATTTTCAATGAACGTATACGAACACTGTTTTCCAAAAATGCATTGTCCCGAGGGATTTGAAAATCATAATGAAGACGAGACTGGTACTTGTTATCCAGTGCTTAATCCAAATTCTACCCATACACAAGTATCAAAATAACAATCAGGGAATAGTACTTAATCACTTAGTTCAGAAATTAAGTCATAATAGATAACGTCAGACAAGTTGATAGAAGGTTATTAATTAGTTTCATGTATGTGATTTGAAGTACTTATAATTATCAATAGTTTAGAAACGACAACTTATGCTATAACTAATATGTTGGCAATATGAATATAAAAACTACTAATGCAAGTAATCAAACTCTTGTTCTATTTATTATGTTGACTATTGTAATGCTCCAAGAAATCAGTTTCGGTTACATATGTTGAATTGCATTTGCTACACATAATGGGTTCTTCTCTTCTATCTCCATCCATATACAATCAATTGTATTTTAGGTGTACATCCTTATTATAAATATCAAATATTAAACAAACTACATTGCACTTGCTCACATTAAGTAGAAGATTGACCTACCTTCTTGATATTAATTAATTATATAGTAAGATTCTTCTACTTTTTCAAGACATTGAATAGAATTGCTTCCAACGATATTCCAGCTTAGTATTCAGCTGAATTCTTAGAACTCTCTATCATGACCTCTCTATTTATAGCATTAACTGCAATGAGTGTATTCGTTCCTATCAAATTTTTCGTTATTAAATCAAAATATCCAAATAAATTAATACAATATACTACAATGCAGAATTAAGTCATACAAAATTTCTAAGGCGATCCACTATCATTATTCTTTTTACTTGGATTTACAATGAAAGTTATATCATGACACTCGAAGTAATACCGTGTTACATATCGATCTGGTATATCTAGTCCTGTTTCCTAATGTCTTGCTAGTGTTTCTTGCTTGTCAACTTTACCTTTAAACAATAAAACCTTATGTTTCTTGTCAGCAGTAAATCTGATATATTATGTTCTTCCTTCAGATACAGTATTTTGATATGATGGTTGTTGCTTTAGGTCTATTTCTTCAATGTTCGAATGTGTAGAGTTTACGTCGCATAATTCCTGTAAAAGCAATTTAGAATGTGATGGTCCAACCCGGATGGAGCGCCTTTGAGCGCGTATAAGACACACCATCCACCTTAAGTCCATTCTCGTTGAGCAAGGTGATAATTCCTCCCTTGTTTGATAGCGATACTGGTGTAGCAACAGTAATGGTCTTAGTTGCACCAGGACCGACCGTCCCATCTATCAGCATCTTGTTCTTTTGCTTGTCTGCGATCTTCCATCCATCTAATGATAACTCGCGATTTGATCTGTTCAGTAAGGTAATGGTTTCTTGTTCAGGACTTTTGATGTCATTTACACGTGCTGCAATAATACGGATTAGTCCATCAGGACGATCTGTAGTTGGCAGCGTATCAGGTCCGAGTCTACCTAAGGGCATTGCGTCGGAAGGAGGACCGCTTGTAGGGATTACAATAGCATGTCCTGTAGTATCATCAGTATGCCATGCTTGTGATTGGAATCTAAGGAAAATCCCAACCCACTGATCCTGTCTTGGAAATTGAAATACTAGACCGCCATCTTGCCATACACCATCATCACCACGATGTGCTTTGTCATTTCCCTGGTTCATATGAATGTCGTGAATACCAGCTCCTGGTCGAAATCCAAATATCTTGTCACGTTTTTTCTCTGGTCCCCAAGTTTCACCAAATGCATAAATTACAGAATCTTCGTCGGCCATAGCTCGTTTTACATAGTGACCAAGCTTTTCGTTAAGATCGTTGTCTGGTCCTGGAAGATTCATTGGAATTGGAACAAACAGTCGGGGGTCTACTATATTGCCGCGAATATAGTCTAGCGCCATGTCATTTGTTCTCCTCTTAATAGTATGAATACCTAGGGGCAGCTCTTGCAGACTATCTTGAATAGGATGCTGCCAATGGGAAGAAATTAAGTATTCTAAATCAGATTTATCCTGAGATTGAACGTTAATAGCAATCCTGTATTCTGCGGTATCATCAACAATCTTCACCTGATAATGTGGATTGGATCCTGATGCCAAACGATTTTCCACAGGCCTTCCTTTGAGTACACTATAATTCTTTAACGCCATTGTTTCCTCAGTCATATGATGATATTTAAGTCATCTATACAATCTGATGTCAGAGATTCCTAATGATATCTACTTTTATCGATTTAGTGTTATCTTTGTATAGATATCATTAAGATAGCATTCAGGATTATGGCATGTATCATGATAGAAATGCATTTATTTTCATCATATCGAGGCGTCACTCTATACATTAAATTGGCTATTCAAGATAAAGTTTATAATCTGACTTGCCGAATATCCTGTATTAGAAGACACATTTTCAGATAATACTTCGGATTTAATGAATTTCCGATATAGTACTTTCGATTTGTAATATGACTCCTTATGTATCTATGATTTAGCCAGCGCCCCCCATCGAGCTACTAAATCATCAGTCTAATCAATCTCCATATGCATGTCATCAGATTCACGTATACGCCAATCTACGAAATCTCTGACTCTAACGTTAAGGTATGTTTTATCAATACTATCAAATATTCTACCAGGACCACTCTTGCTACATATTCTATCTCGCTCTCTCTGTATTTCCTTTTCCAGTTACCTTCTTTTTCATCTTTTATCCACCTGCTATCCAGTAAAGCGTGCATTTTAGGACACATTTTTTCAAGGGTCCATTCCTCCCCATTTTTTACTTCCATTCTTTCAGCTGTTAATCATATAACACTAATTTTCTTTCTGATCCACAACACGACAAAATACGTCTATACCAAGTATTGCTTACGTTAGAAAAATTGTTATCGTATACAATGTTTGATAAGAAGGAAACAATGATTGTAAAAGAGAGGATGATTATTATTTATATTGCCCGATGAAGCATAGCCAAAGGTCATTACGGGACAACAAATCCATATAATAGTTAAGTGAATATATAGGTAAATAAGACTTTAATAATAACTTTGTATTCTTGTACTCTTGTATTTGTAGTGTGCTTTAATCCTATACAGAACTCTTTAGGAGGAGAAATGCGTAATTACCTACGATTCTGACAATAATCGTAATGATCAAATTTACTTGGAAAGATTTTGTACGGAGATTCTTGAAAGAGATTATTTTATACGATCTGCAGCAATAATCAATAATTCGGGGAATATAATGGCTTCAGTTTCAAGACCAGGACTAATAGAATTGATGTTACCTCAAGAAGATGCAAGAGCTGCAGTGCAAGCAGTCATTCGTTCGGCAACTCGCAATAAATTTAAATCGAAAATTGGCGATCTTTTATTTTCGATCAGTAGATATACTAGAGAAATTAGAGCTACAGTACCACTTCAATCAAAAAGTGATATAAAGAATAGATTGTTGTTATTGCTAACATTTGATATTGACGCCGAAGCGGATTTCATAATATTAAGGAAAATCCTACCATTTATATCAGACAATAGGGAATACTTACTTTAGAATCTAAGGCATTAGATCAAGCACCATTTTCAATTCTGTTATTTCGGATTCGATAGCCTGACGATCTGATTTCTCTGTGGTGTGTTTTAACAATATCTCACACGCTTCCAATTCTGAAGATATGATATCCTTTTTATCGATACAAAGACTATGGTATGTATCTATAAATGAGTATGTTATCTTAGTTCCTTTGCCCTTGCAGCCACAAGTTTTTGCTATAATCTTGATTGGTTGTTCGGACTCAGCAATATTCATTTCATGTCTTCTCCACAGGATAATAACATGGTTCGGCTATGTATCGATAATCTGTTATTATATGATGGAAATGTGAGGTGTGTATTAATGCATCTTGATGAAATTATATCTGAAAGCATATGATTTCCTATTTACTACTTAGACAATAAATGTGTTCTACTGGACATTTTAAAACCAGCATTTTTATGATAATATCCAAAATAATAAATTTAGAATCAGAATTTCAGTAGTGATTGATTATCCCTATAATTTATCTAATTGTGTATCGAGCATTCTGATAAACCATCTGATTCTAAACTGCATGCAAATCATCATTGTTTCGATAGAATGTGTCTACTCAAGCATTGTTGCAAAATGCTTATTTAGCCCACTTTTTTTAAGAAAAATACGCCATGAATTTGCTTCTTTTTACATTTGTTCTTTTTAATGATGATTTTATGACTGATCTTTAGTACAAGCCAATTCTTAGTTTATCATAATATTTCTTATCTCAAAAACTCTAATACAATTCCCGCTTTCGGAGTGTAATTGATTCTAAACGATTCATCTTTAGAAATTGGTATCAATTCTAAACCACTATCGTAACAAAGAGGACATCTGGCAATAGAGATATTATTTGCATTTGAATAAGCAGACGAATAAATTGATGCACACCAGAAACATATGTTACATATTAGAAAATTTACTTCCTCATTGATTGTATTATTGTTACTATTGTTATTATCTATATCGTTATTGCTGTGATCTATGATACGAGTCTTATAAGCATCTTCGGTCTTCAGAATCTTTACAATGACATCTAAGCTATACCGAGCTCTTATTGAATTATTGCAAAATGTTGATATTGACATTTGGGTAGCTAAAACCTTCGATAATATCGGTATTAAGAGTTATGCCCATAATCGTGTTATCTCTGAATTTAATTCCAATCTAGACTTTGGGAAGGTCTAAACCAAGTCTTGCAATTTATTCGAACGGTTGGTCGATGAGGCATTTAATTTGTATATTTTATTAACTCCTATGTTTATTATTAACACTTACAATTATGATCTTTATTATTTAATTATTATTTAATTGGTTAATCAATCAATATTCTGAATGTATGGTGGACATTTCCATATTTCTTTTCTTTATAAGTTGGATCCCACTGAGCCTCAGATGCACTATATGTAACATTGGAATTTATAACGAGTGTTTACTTTTCTAGTAGCGCTATCTGATTTATTTCATTCAATATTTTGATCTCATGAAGATGGGATATAAAATATTTTTTCTGGTTTTATTTTTATTATGATTCTTTTTTCATTTAGTGATCTCATTTGATATTTGTCTACCCCCAGGTATCTTTTAGCGAGCTTGTCAATATGTTCATTTGCGCCTTCATTAGTTTGTTCTGTAGCTATTCCTCTAATAGATACCATGTTATATGGGTTGTTATGATCGATAACTGAGACTGCGACTCTTGGATCTCTTGATATGTTCTTATGTTTGATTCTGCCTTCAGCAGTATTTATTAGAATAACGCTGTCTTCAATATCTATCCATGTCGGAGTTACTTGGGGAGACCCATCAGACATTAATGTTGATATGAATGCAAAATTTTTGTCCAATAGAAGTTTAGCTACAGGTCCTGTGATATGATTGGTTTGACTATTATTCACATTCTAGTATATAGAAAACATATTTTATAATCATTTTTCGCTGACAAGATGAACTTATAGGTGATATTGGTATGATATCAACTATTGGTATGACATCAAATAATACTAGATCATGATTTCTGAGAATTGGTTGACTGCGATGTAATATATTTTCTCTAGTCATAGAAAACTCAAGCTAGGATAATTTCGAAATCGGTTCAATCAGAATTACTCCCCAAAAGCGATTGCCAACTTGAATCGGTTGATAAATAGTTAAATTCCTCTTACCATTAATCGTCTCCAGCGATGATCCTGCTTGTCCATTTACTACTGCATTTGTACTTTTAAGATGACTAAAGTCCATTAATTTAGATGTGGAAGATGAAGATGTATATGTATCATAATGTGTAGCATAAGCTGGCGAGTAATCTATTATTGCCGAGCCATTATGATCAACAACAAGAATCCTTTCATTATCTGTAATATTGAGGTTTCTAATATCTTGCAGTATGCTACGCAGATCCAATATCCCTACCCAATATCCTGAAATTAGTTTGTTGGTTTTATTACTACTATTATTAGATGCGAAGGTATCAGTTTTCTGAATTCTATCTACCGGAACAGCAATTGCAATTGCTGGACTATGTATAGAGGCCGAGATAAAAATCGCGCTTGTGTAGGTATTATTAAACGCCTTTACTCCCTTATACCACTCTCTATCGGCATAATTTATTTTCGGAAGTTGTTTTTGGTAAGAGAATGGCTCTCCCATGTAAACATTGGCATCAGGAGTTAGAAAGTATACATTTCTTATATCTTTGTCTCTTTCCAAGATATCTTGTGCAACTCTCCTCTTTGCTGAATCACTATTAGCTGGAATTCCCATGTCTTTTTTGTCAATTAATTTTATAAAAGATGTATTTTGTACTACAGGATCTTTACTTGTTAATTCCAAAAGGCTAACTGCGTGATTCAATGTGTTTCCAACTATATTAGCTAATAGTTTTGCCATATTTGTTCGATCATTTCTTATCATTGAATTTTGGTTCTCTTCTATAGAGCTTTGATTCTTAAGTTGATTGACATTCGTCGCATTTTTCATAGTCAAATAATATATAGTCTCAAAATTCCATCCTGAGGGAAAAGCAAAAGAATCAGCAGTAGATTTTCTTTCTGTTTGTGGTTGTACGTCTCCTTTAAAAATTATTTTATGAGCACCAATAGGAAGAGGTTTTAAAAAGGCCCAGTTACCATCTGCTACCGCCAGTGTACTAGTGTTAGATGCAAGCCCTAGAATATTTTCATGAGGTAGAGTAAAATTAAATGGCGGTGATTGGATACGATATTTTTCTAGTTGGTCCAGAGGAATCCCATCAACAGTTGCATTAACTTTAGTCACTTGATCCTGAATATTCTTGGCACACATGCGTAATTCAGATAATGTTTTAAGCTTGGGAAATTCCGCAAAAGAGCATTCTGAGTTTAATATGGGTAATAAGATTGCTTTTCCTGGAGGAATATCACAATGACGAATAACTGGATGACCGTAGGTACCAGCAAGAAACCATACAGGGCCACTCTGTTTTTCAGTGCAATATCTTCCATTATTGTCATAAGCCGGATTCATGTTTTTTGGTATAGAATAGCCCCATTGCCACCATCGAGCAGTCCATTCTCCTAATGTCAAATTGTAAGGTTTAGAGTTCAATGGAAATAATCCCACAGATTTTGGAGAACCATTTTTGAGTGTATGCAATATTGTACTAGGACCAGATGTATTGTGGCCAGCCTGAGCATGCAATGGGTGTAATGAACCAATTAGAAATACCCACACTAAAAATAATACAGTAATTTGTGCGACTAGTAATAATACAACAACAGAAGTTATATTCCTAGATTTTGCTATAGTTCCCAATATAATATTCATTATTTCTCTTTTACAAGATGGTAGAAGTGATGGGTTTTTTATTGTTTTGTGTACGGCGACAACTCTAGAAGTATTATAGGATATACTAAGTCCGGCTCGCCATACATTAATATGTATATCATGTTAGCAAACAAATTATTATCATTAAGTCTTGTTAATTTTTGTTAATTAGTGATAACTGAATTTTAATATGATATGATAAAATCATTCCTGATAAAAATTAGATTGATTCTAGTTCAGTCAATGAAAACTTGACATCGTTGAAATGGCTTACCTAGAGATAATGGGAAGTATAATATAGGCTTATATCATATGGCACAATTCAATTGATGTAAATATGCAAATTGGTATTGCCTTCATATAATGCAAACAGAATAGCAACCGCAAAAGTGAGAAGCAATTTCTCAGCAGCGAAAGAACAGAAATATGGAGAATATAATGATCCATTATTAGTAGTGAAAGACTTCAAACCACATTTTTATGATCTTCTTCTAACTGATATTTATATGCCAAACGTGAATGGCTTTCAGTTATCTGAAAAGATACTAAAATTAGATGTTAACATTAGAGTATGTTTTATTTCTGCATTAGAAATAAATATTCAA
>JARBAU010000284.1 GCA_029237525.1 Nitrososphaerales archaeon
CTACAATCCTTCGGCTCTGTGATAGAATAACCTAGATTAGACTGAGTTTCCGGTATCAATTTACCAAAATAAGGCGTGGATTCTATGACATTGATTGCTCGACGTAAGGCAATGTATACTTCATAGCGTTCAGCGGAATCGTAAAGTCTAGTGAGGGGAGAGCTCACAATCAGATTAGGCGCAACATTAATTCTGTTATTCAATGAAATATGTGTGAATTGATTTGCCATTTTACATGCATATATTGTCGGAAAATTTCTAGCTACAAATGCAGTTAAAGATGCTGAAAATGTACAACCTCCGCCATGCATACGATCATACTTCAACCTTCGGTTTGATATCTTAAATATCTGATTTTTAGTATCTACAATTACGTCTGTGGCAGTTCTGCCAGATAAATGACCTCCCTTCAATACTACATTGTTTGGTCCCATTTCCCTAATCTTTTGAGCAGCGTCTACAGCAGATTGTATCGAAGTTATCTTTAAACCTGAAAGTGCCTCTGCTTCAAATATATTCGGCGTGACTATGGTTGCTAAAGGCAGTAGATTCGATGAAAAGTCAGCTATGGCATTTGGATCTAAAAGTGGTTCTCCCGTTCCGGCAATCATTACTGGATCTAGTATCATAGGGATTTTGGATCCCTCCAAGGATTTTCTTATAGAATTGATTGTCTTTTTGCAGTATACCATCCCAATTTTGATTGCGTCAGGAGAAATATCATTTAAAATAGTGCGAATTTGAGTTTCAATCATCTTTGGTGGGGTTGGTGTGATTCCTGATACTCCGGATCCGGTTTGAGAAGTTATGGCTGTGACAGCCGTACAACCGTATACTCCAAGAGCAGCAAAAGTCTTAAGGTCAGCCTGAATACCTGCGCCCGCTGACGAGTCACTTCCAGCAACTGATAATGCAATTTTCTTCAATCTAAATTACCGGAATAATGCATTTAGCTTTACCATCAAACCTTCTTATCGTGCTTGCCATGTTATATAATATCATTGTCGACCGTGAGCCAATTCTGACTTGACCTGAATACTGGCTAATTCGAACGAAATATTCTTATCTCCTTATCATTATGAAAAGCGCCAGTTAATATTTTTCCATTATCAGTTCCTTTGTCGATTTTAATTCTAGATTTCTTGCCTACCTGACTGCTAAATGCATACTCTTTATTAATGTGAATTTCCACCATCTTGCCAATCTGAGATTCAGGAAGGTAAATCAGAAAAGATGACCCATTCTCATTGAACTCAAATTCAATTTCGTGGCGATCAACAGTATCTTTCACGTCTACATCTAGACTTATGCCTAAGATCTTTTCTAATTCGGATATTGTGGTTCCACCTTTGCCTATTATCCTAGGAACAACATTCTTGTTCACTAAGACTTGAGCGCGATTATTGGACAAAATACTGACTTCTGCCTCCGGATCAAATCTTCTTACTATGTCTTTGATACGAAATTCTGCTAATCTGAACATCGGATTTTCAGAATAGGTATTTGTTTCAGTGATAGGTACTACCACATTTTCTTCTCCGTAAGTATAAATTTCGTATTCGACAACACCTGACTCGAAATCTCTAACCTCCACTAAAGGCCTAGCGAGATCGGCCTCAGCCATTCCATTTGGTACTTTCACGGTAAGTCTAATTTCGTACACCTTTTGTATATGCCCACCTTTGATAAATATTATGGTATCTAAGATGTGTGGAATCATTCCCAATTCAACTCTACCTATAAACCGTTGAATTGCATCAAGCGGACTGCTAGCGTGAACTACGCCCACCATCCCTACTCCGGCAAGTCGCATATCTGCAAATACTTCAAAATCAGGAGCTCTTCTAACTTCATCGAAGATTGTGTAATCTGGTCTAACTAGCAATAGGATATCCACTGCTTTCTCAAAACTACCTTCTAGTGGTCCATACTGAGTTACTTCGATCGGAACTTGTAGATCCCTAGGAGATTCGAAGGTCTTTACTATTTTCTCGTTTGAAACATAAAAGTCTGCCAAGCTACTAGCAAACGTGCTCTTCCCAGAGCCTGGAGGGCCAGATATTATTATTCCTTCAGCGCCACTCGACAGTTTCTCGGTCAACTTTTTCGAAATCGAGTAGTCACCCAGATTCAGTTTTACAATGGGTTTAACTATAGTTATTTCAATCGCATCAGAGAATGGCGGCCTAGTGACAGAAATCCGGTACTTGCCATATTGTATTACTGTTGCACCGCTTCTGCTTATTTCAACTTTTCCGATCCCACTGACTCTTGATGCTTCGCTTATTTCAGTAATAATCGATGACATTTCTTTATGCGAAGTAACATCCTCCTTGAGCCTTGTAAGTTTGAAATTTCCAGGGGTTCCTTTTTTTGCAAAAGGACAAACACCTTCCTTTAAGTGTACACTCATAGTACTTTCATCAAAATAATATTCAAAAGCGAGATTCGAAGTTTTTGGCGGATTAGCTATGTACATGGAATCTACTCCTTGTGCTTCTGCAACTAACGATTGGACAAGATCTGCAGTCACTAGCGTTGCATTCTGGTTCAAAGCTATATCTTTGATAATAGCATCAATTCTTCCACGCTTTGCCAATCTTATGTCCTCAAAATTTGGTCTCTCCCCAGCAAAGCTCAGTGCTATTTGCTTTTTAAGACACAACTCTCTTATTCTTCGAATCTCGTCGAGTCCTACAAATCCATGTTCTTTGTTGACTGAGGCTTGGGATTGAAGCTCATCCAATACGGCTAATGGAATGATTATCTCATTGCCACTTTTGATTCTCTCAACTTCTAACATCCTTGTCACTTCGCCATCTATAATTATGCTCGTATCTACAACGAACTTTTTGAAATCCACTAATTCTGGATTAGAATTACATCCTAAAGTATTTTGTTTTTAGTTTTAGTTTCTATCTACCACCAGTCAGTAGAGTTAGAATCTTATGTACATTTTTTATAAGATAAACGCAAAGAATCATCAATCAAGATTCGGATTAGGACTTGATAATTAGTAGTTTGGTCGTTCGACGATAAGATCGGATCATTCAAAATACGAAAAGTACTTTAAAAAGAAAAAAGGATTATGTGCTATGAAACTGAAAGGAAAGGTTGCTATAATTACCGGAGCAACGGGTGGAGTAGGCAAAATTACAGCTAAGAGGTTGCTTTCGGAGGGGTGCAAAGTCGTGCTCATTGGAAGGGATAAGAATAAGTTGACTGAAATTAGCGCCAAACTCGGTAACAAGCGAGATACGTTGGCTATTCGTACGGACATTACTAAGGAAGCGGAAGTTCTTAATGCGATTGATCAAACAATTTCTAAGTTTGATACTGTAGATATACTTGTAAATAGTGCAGGTGTGATTAGCGATCCTACGCCATTTCATTTAATGAATGATGACCAGTGGAATTTGCTAATCGATGTCAATCTTATTGGTACATTTAGAGCCATAAAATCTGTGTTGCCTATAATGATCGAAAAAAACTCTGGTAATATCATAAATATCTCGTCCTTGCTTGGGATTAGGTCAATCGCCAATGTACCGCTTTCAGTATATGGTGTAACAAAAGCAGGAGTGATAATGTTAACAAAAAGCATTGCAGTCGAATACGGCCAGTACGGCATCAGATGCAATTGTATCGCTCCTTCTACGATTAAGAGTCCTATGATAGAACCCTATCTTCAAGATGATAATGCTAGGCAAATGTTAGAATCCTCTTTTCCATTACATAGCATAGGAGAACCAGAGGATATTTCCGGAGTCGTAAGTTACTTGTGCTCCGAAGATGCGAAATGGATTACTGGTACTGTTATCAGAGTTGATGGCGGTATATCAGCCAAACAATAACGTCTTTTTACTATCTGTACTGGAATAGGTCATGGTAACTGGCTATTAGATAAATCAAAAAACCATTATGGGAGTTTTTTGCTAAGCTTTTTGACTTCCGGAATAATTCTAGCCGCTATGATTTCATGAACATTTTCCGTTTTGGCATCAAACGAGAGTAGTAATACATAATTTAGAGTATTGTCCGAATCAGTTATTGGAATGGTTGCTCTTATGAGTTTGGAGTAGTGAGAGCTTGCATAGTGAATTTTTCCAAGGTGATACTGCCATCTAAGTCTTGTATATTGCCTTGTTGCTGCGGTAATTGAGTATTGTGCTCTTTGTTCTGGAGTTAAAAGAGGCTTTAATCCCTCCCTTTCTGCTACCCCTAACAGCACACCTTCATCATTTGCAAGTCCTGCAAATCTAACTGATTTGTCTAACTGGATAATTCGATCACATGATTCCTGGAAAATATCTTTCAATATCTTTATTACAATGATAGGCATATTTGGATTTTTATGGATATATGTCTAGGTTGAAAATAGGCCTTATGGTTTTGCTTCCGAGTTATTCTGTAAGATTACATGTGAAGTCAAAAACCCAAGCGAATACTATTAATTTGATCTAGTCCGAGGATGAAGCACTAGATACTTTTGAAAAAATCAGTCTTCACGTCTGAAAATCCAGTTCGCATCGGAATTATAGGAGGTGGACAACTTGGAAAAATGCTATGTCAGGAGGCAAAACGTATGTCCATGAATGTTGTGATACTAGATCCGGATCCGAACTGTCCAGCAGCTAAACTGTGCGATGATTTGATAGTTTCAGACTTTAAGAATGGCTCTTCGCTCAAATCGTTAGCAAGCAAATCAGATTTGATAACTTATGAAATCGAACTAACCAATACAGCTGTGCTAAGAGAGTTGGGATTAAAAAAACACAAAATTAATCCATCGCCTGAATCACTGTACATAATTCAAAACAAGTATAGACAGAAGACATTTATGGAGAAAAATATGATTCCAATTCCAAATTTTGCCTTCGTAAATTCGAAGGAGGACGTAATTCGAAATGCAAAAGCCTATGGTTTTCCGGTCATTCTCAAAGCATGCGAAGATGGTTATGATGGGAGGGGGAACTATTTGATAAGATCCCACGATGACATTGACAATGCTTTAAAATATTTTGCCGGAAGACAGTGTATGCTTGAAGAGTATGTCAAGTTTGAAAAGGAAATATCGGTAATGGTTGCAAGAAATATGAGCGGACAGATCGAATGCTTTCCAGTGGCTGAAAATCGGCACAAGCAGGGAATCCTAGATAGAACTATAGTTCCGGGTCGAGTTTCTGATAAAGTCAAGAAAAGGGCTAGAAAAATTGCTTGCGACATAATGAATGTATTTGGAACTGCCGGAATATTCGGAATAGAAATGTTCGTAACCGCTGATGAAAAGGTATTACTAAACGAAATTGCCCCTCGTCCACACAATTCTGGGCACTACACTATAGAAGCGGCCTCGATTTCTCAATTTGAACAACATCTGCGAGCGATCCTGAACCTTCCACTATCTAAGCCTGAACTATTATCTTCCGCAACAATGTACAACATTTTAGGGCCTGAAGGTTTCCAAGGTGAATATACCCTAAAAGGGATAAAATCACTCTTTGCAATCCCAAGTGTAACACTTCATCTCTATGGGAAACCTGTAACTAAGCCTCGCAGAAAGCTTGGTCATATAACAGCTCTTTCGAGTTCTTTGACACAATCTATTCGAAGAGCAGAAGATGCCAGTCGAACGTTGAAAATAGTTAAGGCAAAGTTTAGGTGATCGGGATTGACGAATATTGAAGTAGGTATTTTGATGGGTAGTGAGTCTGATCTCAAAGTGATGTCAGAAGCCGCAGACATTATGAAGATTTTTGATATAAAATATGAACTCAGGATAGTTTCGGCCCACAGGACTACTAATAAAATGATAGAGTATGCTAGGACTTGCAAGTCACGCGGAATAAGAGTGATCATAGCTGGGGCTGGAGGTGCAGCTCATCTACCGGGAATGTTAGCATCGTTAACAACGGTGCCTGTGATCGGTGTTCCTATCAGAATTTCATTCGATGGTATGGATTCTCTTTTCTCAATTGTGCAAATGCCGTTTGGTGTACCTGTAGCTACGGTGGCAGTCAACGGTTCTAAGAATGCTGGCCTTTTGGCTTGCCAAATTCTTGCTATTAAAGACGAAGCATTATTTGAGAAGCTTTATGATTACAGAAGAGATATGGAGAAGAATGTATTACGGAATGCAGAAGAAGCTGAAAAAAAGTTGAATTAGGTCGATTTATCTTACCTGGGGAGCGAAATAATGCCTTCATTCTTCTCCCTTCATCTGCTTCCTAGTTTTAAATATCGGCTTAATTCCGAGTGATGTATAGTCCCCAGTTGAACAAGTGAAGCATAACTCGTCTTCAGGAATTCCGATGGCTTGGGCTAATGTTGAATTGTCGTTATATGCTGTGAAGTCAGCACCAATGACTTTTGATATACGCTGACCGATCTTTTCTGTGGATGTTTCATTACTCGTCTGTTGAAATGCAATTAGTTCTTCCTGAGATGGAAAATCAATTCCTGCGTAACAGGGAAATCGAATAGGCGGATACGTAACTATCATACTAATTTCTTGCGCACCAGCAGCTCGTAACATTCTCACAATTGAATGAGAGCTAGTGCCTCTAACGATGCTGTCGTCTATGACTACAACCTTTTTCTTCTGTATAACTTCTTTAATTGGTATAATTCCTTTATTGATCTCCACCCTAGTCTCCCCGTAAGGTTCAATGAAACTACGCATAGAACCCTTCTTGCTATACCTATTTTTTAGTAGCCCTTCTTCAAATGACAAACCTAACGCCTCTGAGTATCCGAGTGCTGCTGGTCTAGCAGAATCAGGGACTGGAATCACTAAATCAGCATCTACAGGATATTTTTTTGCAAGCAATTGTCCAATTCGTTTACGAGCCACATACACATTAACCCCTTCCATAATACTGGTTGGATGCGCAAAGTAAGTAAATTCAAAAGCGCAATGAGAATGAGGTTCTTGTGCAAATAGCTCACTTTTAAGACCAGCCTTGTCAAGTTTTATGATTTCTCCAGGTTGTATATCTCGTAATAACTTTGCACCAACTGCAGAAAAAGCGCATGATTCCGACGCGATCATATAGGTATTCGTTTCTTCATGAATTCCCAGAACTAAGGGCCTAAAACCCTTGGGATCTCTAGCAGCATATACTGAGCCATTGTCTGTCAGGAACATGAAGCAAAAAGATCCGATCATCTCGCCTTTCAGAATGGAAATAGAATCCCTCATGCTATGATTATTATCTAAATGCATGATTAGTCTCTGAGCAGCGATAAGAGTATCACTCATTGTATGGGGCGTAAACGTACAACCTCCAACCATGCCAGAAAGCTCTTCTACGTTAGCTATTGTACCATTATGGGCTATGCACAGATCCTTTACTTTTATAGGCTGGGCATTGCTTAATGTACTCTTGCCAAAAGTGGAGTATCTAACATGGCCAATAGCAATATGAGATCTAAATTTCTTGGAAATGCTTCTGAATTCAGCGGCAGAAGCGGATACTAGACCTAGTCTTTTGAATGGTGGTTTCTCAGGTACTGCAATCCCCCAAGCTTCCTGACCACGGTGTTGCAGCGCCCGTAAGCAATCGATTACAAGAGGAGTGACATTATCACCGCTTATTGAAAATGCACCAAATACGCCGCAATTCTCATGCACCATTACTAATACCACGAAAATTTATTTGATTCATACTGCAACTGAATTCGTATGACGTGAATAAACACAACCTGCAATCTTTGCCAACCAAAGGTAAGTTGATTTCTCGTAATTGACTAAAAAATGTGTCGTATTAATCAATTTAGAATATTTTTGAATAGATACGATACTTTTAAATAAATATCTCCAACTTCGAGATTCGCCCATAGGAATACTCAATCAACGGGAGTGCGCTCCATGATCGTCCCCAGATTCTCATAGCTATCAGTTATATTTTTTTGAGTTAGAATCACTGGAGAATTGAGCTTGCTATGATGCAGAAAAGATTCTGACCCATTATTGGTGGTCATTCCTATTTCCGAGAATTCCAAGCCACTTATTGCCGATAGCATAGTATTAAGCCTCTTTCTCTTATTGGTACTCAAAATGTATCGAGAGGGTGTCTCAGAGAATAAAAGATTAGAAATACTGGAGCATGAGTTAGGTATCTTGTCCAGATCTACCTGGAAGTTATTACCGCCACGCATGGCCATCTCACACAAGGTTATAGCAAGACCTCCCTTCGAGCAATCATGGAGAGAGCTTACGACATCCTCCCGAATTAGCCTTAGGACTGCTTTAGCATTTCGCATGTCATCATTCAAATCTACAATTGGTACTTTTCCATTTCCAGCACGGCCAGTAGTCTCATAAAATTCCGAACCTCCCATCTCATCCTTGGTGTTACCAATTATAAAAATCGATTCTTCAGAGCCGAATCTTGGCATCATAATCCATTCAGACCGGTCAATCAGTCCAATTGAGCCGATTACTGGCGAATGTTTTATGGGACCCAGATTGTTCTCGTTATAAAAGCTAACCTTGCCGCCAACGACGGGTAATCTCATGAACTCGCAGTAATTGATAATCGCTCTAACGGATTGCTTGAAAGCCCAGAAGATGTGAGCATTTTCTGGACTACCAAACTGTAGGTGATCAATGATAGCCAATGGTTTGCCACCGGTAGAAATAATGTTTCTACACACTTCTGATAAAATGCACATTGTACCATGATATGGATCTAAATCGCACTGTTTTGAATTGCCATCAAGTTTGACTGCTAGATATTTTCCATTCTCTAATCTTAGAACACTTGAATCTGCAGTACCAGGCTTCAATACCGTCCTGATACCAACTTCATGATCGAATTGTTCATAAATCCATTTCTTGCTAGCGATGTTAGGATTAGCGAGCACTTTGAGGATGCTTTTGTAAAGGTCACTAGGACGCTCACGGAAGTACAAATTTCGATCCTCTGACTTAGATTCAGGAGGGATTGTGTCTCTGTCAATTAGTGGTGCACGACATATTAACTCAGAAGGCAAATTCATAATCACGTCACCCGCGTATTTGATGACCAAGTTTTTACCTTCAATTACTGACCCTATATTGGAATAGCTTAAGTTGTATTTACTTAGAATTTCTGTTAGATATGCTTGATTAGTCTGACTAGTAATAACAAGCATTCGTTCTTGAGACTCGGATAAAATGATTTCTGAAGGCGACATTCCATCCTCTTTGACATGTACTTTCGATAGATCAACCTCTAGTCCTTTTGATATAGTTTCTGAAATCTCTGAAAGGCAGCAAGAAAGCCCTCCACCGCCAAGATCTTTCATAGCATTTACACAACCTCTATCAACTGCCTCTAATACTGCTTCAATTAGTAGCTTCTCCGTGAATGGGTCTGGTATCTGCACTGCGGATCGATCTTCTCCACTTAGCTTCTTTGAAGCAAATGAAGAACCATGGATGCCGTCTCTTCCTGTCGCACCTCCTACCAAGAAAACTATATCTCGTTTATTAGATCGGTTTCGAATAATCTTCTCTCGCTTGCTAATTCCGATAGCAGCTACGTCGACCAAGCAGTAATTACTAAACCCTCGGTCAAATTCAACCTCTCCTCCGACAGTAGGAACGCCTATACAATTCCCATAATCGGCTATACCTTTGGTAACGTTTCGTAATAGCCATCTGGAACTCTGTGAATATCTTTTATTTGCATTATCTAATGGATAAAATCTAAGTGCATTAAGTAAAGCAATAGGCCTGGCACCAAGTGATAAGATATCTCTGATTACGCCACCTACTCCAGTCGCCGAGCCACCATACGGTTCAACAGCAGATGGATGATTGTGACTTTCAATATGTATTGCAAGTACATACCCTAGACCTATATCCAGCAGGGCAGCGTCTGACGCAAGTCCAGGTATAACAAATTTGCTCCGATTAGGAAATTTTCTGATGAGCTTTTTTGAAGATTTGTAGGAACAATGTTCAGACCATTCGGCGCTTACTACGTCGAGTTCGAACGCACTAGGTTTACGACCCAATTTTTTTCTCAGATATTTGGTTTCACCAGCTGTAAGTTCGGACATTTCATATTCCTCAGAGAAAGCTTAATGCCACAACAGATGATTTCTTAAAGATTCGAATACACCGGATCCTTCTGGTCGTATATCTTGATCCATTTGAATCCAGACTGCTCTCTCAGGGTGAGGCATCATACCCATTACATTACCTTGCTCGTTACAAACAGCTGCAACATTATTCATCGATCCATTGATGTCATTCTGTGCATATCTAATAACAATCTGATTGTTTCTCTCAAGTTTTCTATAGGCTCGATTATCAATCACGTATCGGCCTTGGCCATGAGCAACTGGAATCGATATAGATTCATCCTTTTTGAACATGGTTGTAAATGGAGTAGAATTATTTTTTACCACAAGCCTCGCTGATTTACATACAAATTTGTGAGAAGAATTAACTGTCAAAGCGCCAGGAAGAAGACTAGATTCAACTAGGATTTGAAATCCATTACAAATCCCCAAAATCGGCAAATTCTCTTCAGAAATTTTTTTCAATTCTCTGATGACTGGGCTATGGGCAGCGATTGCCCCGGCTCTTAAGCTATCACCATAAGTAAATCCACCAGGAATTATGAAAGCATCATACCCTCTTAGATCATTCTTAGTGTGCCAAACTAGCTCAGGTTCCAATCCCGAAAATTTTGAAAGAACTGTAAAGACATCCCTTTCACAATTGCTGCCTGGAAAAACTAGTATACCAACGCGGGACATGATCCTTAGTTGCAATCAATACGAATTTATTAATTTCCTTCTAACTCACAAATTTAAGCTGAAGAAATTGAATCTGTCTAGAAGGCATACCTACGAAATTGCAAAATAAGATTTAATTTAAACCCCTCTATTTTCCAGTTAGATATTATGAAGACACTATTTCACGATGCTATTGCCCAACTATAATTAAATCCACCTCGTGTTTAAGAGGAACAGGCAGTCTAACAATGAATCACTCATTACGGAAGGGATTTCACAACATTCACCGTACAAGAACTTATAATTGGATTAAATATCCTCAGTTTTTCACATATCTTCATAACCATTTTCTCTGCTTGTTTTGGATTTTTAGCTCTTACTATCATTTTTAATGACTTTGCTGTTCGAACTGACTCCACTACGGAATATCCCTCTTCCATTATTAAGTCACGCAGAATTGTTTCACCTTCGGGATCGCTAACATAGGGCTTATTTTCAATATTAACGAGTACTATAAATCTTGACTTGGATGTATTGGTGTTCATATATCATATGTATAAAAATAGGTTTTAATTAAAGAAAATTTCAAGCTGATAACGTATTAATAACCTCATATCGGAAGAACTCGATCAACATCGAAAGCCTGGTCATGTAGCTCAGCCTGGTCAGAGCGAAGGTTTTGTAAACCTTAGGTCGTGGGTCCAAATCCCACCATGACCTTTGAATATATTGTATCTTCGCCTTTTTCGTATCAAGAGAAAAACAGACATATTGAAAAGGCTTCTTGATAAGAATTCTACTTAAGCAATGAAGTATTTATAAAATGCCCACTTAGAGGTACGGAGTTGAAACTCATACGACGAGGCAAGGTCAAAGATATTTATGAATTAGAGAATGGTCATTTGCTACTTCATTTTTCAGATCGCATATCGGCATTCGATGTCAAAATGACAACGATGATACCACAAAAAGGAAGGATCTTATGCCGCTTTGCTAAATTTTGGTTCGAATATCTTGATTTTCCGAATCATATGCTATCAGTCCCAAGGGAAGATATGATGGAGGTCCAGAAGCTAAGCATTATACCTCTCGAATTTGTAGTAAGAGGATACTTGTATGGTAGTCTTTTTGAGAGGTTCAAGGATAGGGATAACACTGGAGGTTTGTTTGATGATTCATTCAAACCCGTCAAAGCAGCAAAATTACCTCATCCGCTCCTGGATACTTCAACTAAATCTGAACTGCATGATCTCCCTATCAACAAAAAGCAAATTTTGGAGGATGAACTACTGACTGCAAGAGATTTTGAATTCCTCGAACACGAGTCGATCTTATTGTACAAAAAAATGAATACGCTTGCCGAGAAGGCTAAGTTCATAATTGCTGACGTAAAGTTTGAGTTCGGTAGAGATGTTGATAATAAAATAATTCTTGCAGATTCGATAGGTCCTGACGAATTTAGACTTTGGTTAATGTCCAACTATGTTGTAGGACATGATCAAATCAGCTACGATAAGCAGATTCTTAGAGATTGGCTAAAAAGTACCGGTCGTTTACAGCAGATACAGAGTAATTCGTTCAGACCTGATACACTTGAAGTGCCACCTGAAATTACCGAGGAAATAATTAGAAGGTATAATTTTGCACTTAACGAGATTTCTACACAGGCAGAGTGATTAGAGCAGCAGCATTCCTGCACCTCAAGTTATACTTATTATTCAGAGAATATTTTCAGTAGTCCTTTGCATGAAGGATCCTGTAACTGCTTTATCATGTCCACAGGCAAGTCAACTGATGCTTTATCGCAATTAATGCATAAAGTTCTGGATGAGATAAAATTTGATTTCCTCATAACGATATCCGTTTGACTTGATAGAGACAAATTCTTATCTCCGGTGCCAATGATTATTGTTGCGATGCTCCCGACCGAAATTTCGATCATGATTCTGCTATGATCATTTTGTATCCTTTTTTTCAAAGGTTCGCTTAGATCCCTGCAAGCCTTGCTTGCCTTTACGCCCAAAATGCAATCGCCCCGGAGGCTTAGATGTGAATCTGTAGTAACTTCAATTGTTTTTCGATGCAGACACCTCACATTTGGGTGACCGTAAAAGATTATTTCATCCTCAGGCATTTCTGAAGCATGACGTGGGTGATAATATGAGATATAAAAATAATGAAGGTAAACTTAAATTAAACTCTAGAAAGAAGTAAAAAATGTATTGTTACCAGCAGCAGCAGGATATGATAGGGCGATTACTGTATTTTCTCCAGATGGTAGACTTTATCAAGTTGAATATGCAATAGAAACTGTAAGAAGAGGCACCCTTGCTATCGGAATAAAAAGCAAAGGGGGAGTTATATTAGCTGTAGAGGAAAAGGCACGAAAGCTCCAAATTTCAAACGTGACCCAAAAAATATTTCAAGTGGATGACCACATAGGGGTGGCAGCAGCAGGGTATATCCCTGACGCACGAACTCAGGTTGATCATGCCAGATTTTTCGCACAAAGCAATCGGTTAATTTATGATGAGCCTGTTGACGTGGAAGGGGTTGCTAAAAACATTGCAGACATGGCTCAACAGTTCACCCAATATGCGGGAGTACGGCCCTTCGGTGTAGCACTTATTCTTGCCGGCGTCGATGCCAATGGCGCTTCGCTTTACCTGACAGATCCAAGCGGCACATATATCGGATATGATGCCGTTGCAATTGGTGCGGGGAGCGATCAAGTTACAGAATTTCTCGAGAAAAATTATAAAAATGACATGACCATGGAAGAAGGTGCAGCATTAGCTATGGAATCGATTTATCTTGTGAGTGAAGAAAAGACTGGAACTAGGCATATTAAAATGGCGATGATAGGTAACGAGGACAAAATTATGAGAAAGATTGAGGAACAAGAAATAGAAAAGTATGCGTCATTCTCAAGAGAACGACAATCGCAGGATCAACCAAGTAAATAGTTGCTTTGAAATATAGTCTGACAAATAGCGAAACGGATTATGCTGTATCTGGCCCATGAATAATTTAATTGGTAAAAGAGCACCAAATCTTCAGGTTTCGGATTGGATACAAGGAAAACCAACTAATATCGATAAGGAAAGAGATAATGTAATTCTAGTTGAGGTATTCCAAGTTAATTGTCCTGGCTGTTTTATTTATAGTATTCCAGAATGTATAAGACTATTTAATCAATTTGCAAATAACAATTTTAAGATTTTAGGCATGGCTACAGCTTTTGAGGATTTCGATAAGAATAATCTGGAAAATTTGAAGAGACTTGTATATAAAGGAGAAGTAATAGGCGAGACTCAAAGAGTGCTTTCACAATACGGTAAGTTAAGGAATGAGAACGAGTTGACGTATCGCATACCTTTTTCAGTAGCAATGGATGCTTTGCATAGGTTAGATACTAACTTATCAGAAAGCAGGGTGTTGGATTTCGTTGAAGCAAAAGTAGCGGATTTCAGGTCGTATGACGAGAAGGAAAGGCAAAGGATCATAGCAAACGTTAAGCAATATCTTCGGGCAAAAATCTATACAGCAAAGACTTTTGAGCAGTACGAGTTGAAAGGAACTCCATCTAGTATTCTGATAGATAGAAAGGGAATAGTGCAGGACATAAGTTTTGGTGCTACGAATTCTTTAGAGGTTCATATCGAACAACTGTTGAAAGAGTAAATGCCCATAAGTACTGGATTATGGATAGCAATTCCCGATTCTGCACTTTCTGAACAAGAAACTAAGCGTGACAAGAGTATCATGGCTTCTCAAATCGCTAGAGCATGTTCAATCTTTCGGGTTACGAGAATTTATATATATCATGACAAAACCAGCAAGTTTACGAAAGTCGACTCAAATTTACTAAAAATTTTATTGAATTTTCTAAACACGCCTCCATATCTCAGAAAATCTGTATACCCCATAATGGATCAACTTCAATTTTCAGGTATACTTAATCCTATTATTGCACCTCATCACAAACCAATTCAAGAACTCGGAGATATAAAGAAAGGGGACTTACGGATCGGACTGATCGTTCAACGAGGGGGTAAGATATATGCTGATGTGGGATTAAAGGACCTGATAATATACAAAGGAAGTGCTAAAGTAAATACAATCCTAACTTTGAAATTTATGTCTACCTATCCTCATCTATATGTGATAGAAGCTGTAGCCGAAGATATAGGAAGTAATTATTGGGGGTACAAAGTCTTCGAGTCGGCTGATTTGACCTCTTTGATTAAGAATCATCCGAATACGTTAATACTATTTACATCAAGAAGCGGAGTCAAATTCGGGCATTTAGAGAACCATCTACTAGAGCGTCTTAGATCTTTTCAAAGCATACTTATAGTATTTGGGGCCCCTCGAAGAGGTTTGCCTGAGATATTAAAGTCTGAAGGCAATGACATCAAATCAATTAAATTTGTCGTGAATTGTTTTCCGATGCAAGGCACAAAAACTGTGAGGCTTGAAGAGGCAATTTTGGGTACACTCGCAATAACAAATCATATCTTTTCTCGTTCCGGAAAGCTCATCTAAAAAAAGTCAATTAAGTGATCAGCATAAAGATCACAAGTTATAAATTTATTAAAGGCTAACTAGACCGTTCTTTTGTCGTTATTATGGGTCATCGTAAATATAGCGCTCCTAGGAGAGGAAGCATTGCATTCAGGCCGCGAGCGCGAGCAAAAAGCTTAGAGGCTAGAATGAGAAATTTTCCAGCTGAGCGATCTGAGGGAGTCGGATTTCTCGGCTTCGCAGGGTTTAAGGTTGGTGGTATCGAGGTTTTGACAGTTGATGATCGCGAGAAAACTCCAAATTTCGGAAAACACTTGTTGAACCCTTCGACTATTATTGCAGTTCCCCCAATTCGGATTATTGGTATTCGAGGATATGGCTACGTGGAGGATGTTAAACGAGCGATATTCGATGTGTATGGAAAAGAATCTGTGAAATATTTATCTCGCAAATTCACAGCTAAGTATAGCGAAGAACAGTTTGAAAGAGTCTCAAAGGTATTAGATTCAACCACTGAGATTGTGGCATTAGTGTGTATTATTCCGCATGATATCGGAATTTCCCAAAAAAGACCATTTGTCTTTGAGATTCCAGTATCATCTCAAGATACTAAGAAGAGTTACGATTTTTTGAAGGAGAGATTAGGCAAGGAGATCAAGGTCACGGAGGTCTTTAAACCAGGACAATATATTGACGTTTCAGCCATTACTAGAGGAAAAGGGGTAGAAGGTCCAATTACAAGATTTGGCGTAAAACGAAAACAACACAAATCAAGGAAAAGCGTTCGAGCAGTTGGAACACTAGGCCCCATTTCTCCAGCTGTAGTAATGTATACAGTTCCCAGGCAGGGTCAAAGGGGATTCCATCAACGTACAGAGTACAACAAACGGATATTGTTAATTTCCAATCCTGAACAAGACAAGGGCAAGGCAATCAATCCAAAGGGTGGTTTTAAGCATTTTGGCACAGTGACAAGTGACTATATTGTTGTAAGAGGGTCTATCCCAGGAGTTGCAAAGAGGCTGGTGAAATTGAGACAACCAATTAGATATTCAAACAGAAAGATAGCCGAACCAAAAATCTTGGAGATCATGACACAACAATGATGAAAGCAAAAATTTCGGAGCTCAACGGAGCACAATCTGGAGAATTAGAATTACCCACGATATTCACTACACCGATAAGAGAGGACCTAATTCACAAAACTTACGTTAATTTATTATCACATAGCTTTCAAAGGCAAGGACGATTTCCGAATGCAGGAGAAGTTGTAAGCGCCGAATCTCGGAATACTGGCCAAGGAATTGCTAGAATCGCGAGGGCAAGAGGTGAAGGCTTCCAAAGGGCAGGGCAGGCTGCGGGAGTTGGAGGTGTTAGACACGGGAGAGTAGCGCATCCACCTGAATCTTGGAAGGTTACCTACAAGAAGATAAATAAAAAGGAGAAGAGGTATGGGTTATGCTCTTCTATTGCTGCAACGGGAATAAAATCTCTTGTTGAAAGGCGTGGCCATAAGCTAGGAAAAATAACTGATTTACCAATTATCGTATCAAACGATATTGAAGCTGTGGCTAAAACAAAGGATCTGAAAGTTGCACTATTGAATCTAGGTGTAGGAGAAGATTTACAAAGGGTTGAGAAATCTAAAAGTTCTTCAGGAACTAGGAGACGAAGGGGCCGAAAGGGAAAGTCAGGTAAAAGCGTGCTTATTATTGTAGATGAGAATAAAAGAGTGCTTGATCTTTCAGGCTCTATAAGTGGCGTCGATGTAAAGTCTGTCAAAGACGTCAGCGTCTTAGATACTGCTCCAGGTTCAAGACCAGCAAGACTAACCGTGTTTTCCCTCAATGCGATTGAAAAATTACGGCCGCTGAAACTTGCTCTTCACTACAATAGGGAGGTTTCTAACGGCAATTGAAAAAGCAAAACAAGAATGAAATGACTATCAATCAGGCGAAATCAATAATCTTAAAGCCATATATTACTGAAAAGACATTTAATTTGATTGAAAAGGAAAATAAGCTGACATTTATTGTGTCCGATCGAGCTTCGAAATCTGACGTTATTGGAGCTCTAATGATATTGTACGAGGTCGAAGCAGCGGAAGCAAATACATATAGAACTATTCATGGAAAGAAGGCGATATTGAGGTTTAAGGAAACTGAGGGAGCTAGAAATCTTGCAACCACGCTGGGACTGGTTTAAAAATTATGACCAGGAAATTCTTGGTTAGGTTTAAAAGTAGCATCAGGTTGGAGTAAGTGACATAATTGGTTCGAGAATTTAAATTTAAGGGGTATGCCTCCCATCAAACGCAATCTCTGTCCATAGAGGCACTCCTGCCATTGCTAAACTCTAGGCAGAGGAGATCTCTTGACAAGAGGGTAGGAAAGTACATGAGCGATGATAAAAGAAAGCTACGGGAAGAAATTAAATTGTTGCGCGACGGAAAGTTGAAAGGTCAATTAAAGACTCACGTACGTGACATGATTATCCTGCCTGATATGGTAGGTCTAAGTATGAGTATTCACAATGGAAAAGATTTTTCAGCAATAACGATAAAGCCCGAGATGATTGGTCATTATTTAGGTGAATATTCGATAACGAATAGACGTGTGCAGCATGGTGCTCCTGGTGTTGGTTCATCTAGATCCAGCTTATATGTTCCTCTTAAGTGATTTAAATGGGAGATTTTCGATACTCATTTCAGAATTTCGACAGGTCAAAACACGTCAGGGCAGCCCTAAGAGAGAAATCTATATCTCATAAGCATGCACGTGAAGTTGCCCTTGCTCTCAAGGGCATGACTATCGAACGGGCTAGAGTTTTTTTGGAAGATGTAGTTGCTAAGAATATAGCGGTTCCCTACAGAAGATACAAAAATGAAGTTGCTCACCGATCAAATATCAAAGATGGTTTTTGTTCTGGCAGATACCCTCGAAAAACAGCAAAAGAGGTTTTAAAATTACTCGATAACCTGGAATCAAATGCTGAGTATAAGGGTATGGATTTAGATTCTTTGAAGATAGTAAGTGCAGTAGTGCATAAGGGAACAAAAATTGAGAGATTTACTCCTCGAGCTATGGGTAGAGCAAGTCCAAAATTCAACACTTTGGTACATTTTGAATTGGTTGCAATGGAGGGAAGACAGTTATAATGAGTGCAGCTAGAAACGTAGTCAAAAATAACTGGAGGAATCTAGAGCTTGATGAATTTTTGTCCACTACTCTTAAAGATGCAGGATATGGAGACGTCGAAATTCAAAGAACTCCCATTGGCACTAGAATTACACTGTATGTAACTAGACCTGGATTGGTAATTGGAAGGAAAGGCAGCGGTATAAAGGATCTGACTGCTAAAATTGAGGAAAAATTTGGACTACCTAATCCACAAATATCCGTTCAAGAGGTACCCGTCCCAGAGTTAAATCCTAAAATCATGTGCAATCGAATAGCCCAACTAATAGAACGTGGGACTGCATTTAGAAGAGCAGCTCTCTGGACCATAAATACTATAAACGGTGCTGGAGCGTTGGGTGTAGAGGTATCAATTGCAGGCAAGCTGAGAAGCGAGCGTGCACATTTTGAAAAGCATTCTACTGGGGTAGTTCCAAAGAGTGGAGATGTGGCAGAAAGAATAGTAAAATCTAGTATTTCTCATGTATCTACTAAAATGGGTCTAATGGGGATCCAAATTCGGATAGCAATCAAACATGAAGTTCCATTAGAATTTGAACTTGTAGAGTCGTTGCAAAGCCAACAACAGGATGTTCAGGAACAGCAACGCGAATCTGAAATCATACCCTCAATGGGTGGAAAGAATTCCGAAGTTCCTCCGCGGGAATTAACTCCCAAAAATGAACCTGAAGCTAAAGTACCAACGGAGATAAAGACTAATGGGCAGAGTTAAACTAAAAACACTTAGAGAAATGAATGATACTGATCTGTCAGACAAACTATTTGAGCTTAACACGGAATTGGCAAAAATGAGATCCGAAGGCGCAAAGGGAACTTTGAAAAAGCAGACTGGAAATATCAAATGGCTTAGACGGGATATTGCAAGAATAATGACTTTACAAAATGAAAAGAAAAGCAGCTCATCATGATTACAAACGAAAATTTACATAATCACGAATTGATCGGATTGCATGTTACCATTCAATCTTCTCCCCTGACAACAATAAGGAATATTTGTGGAAAAATAGTTTACGAAACCAAAAAAATGCTTATAATAGAAAATGATAACGGAATCAAAGCCATACCCAAGATGGCTGTGCGTGCTATGAGGGTTGAACTGTCAACTGGCGTTTGCTTTATAAGTGGTTCTAGTTTGATAGCAAGACCAGAGGATCGTATATTACGAATGAGTTGATTTTGATGGTTAGAAACATAGGTTTAACTGTTGCACCTCCCAGAAAATCTTGCGAGGATGACGCTTGTCCTTTCCATGGCAGTCTTTCGATAAGGGGAAAACTGCTTACTGGATTTGTCGCAAGCCACAAGGCTAAAAATATGGTCGTTGTCGAAAGGAGCTACTCTCGTCCAGTCGCCAAGTACAAGAGATATGAACGAAGTAGATCCCGAATGCACGCATATGCAGCAAGTTGTATTGAGGTAAAGGAAGGGGACAAAGTCACGATCGCAGAATGCAGACCACTTTCAAAAACGGTATCATTTGTCGTTATTGAGGTTAATTCAGGAAATGGCATCTAAGACAAGAGCAGTCTCTGCAAAGGGTGTTGAAGAATTCCGGCCTTATGTTACCAGAGCCCTACCAGTTACAGCAAAATTGGTATGCGCTGATAATACCGGAGCAAAAGTTCTGCGTATTGCTCAAGTCACCAAGTATAAGGGTAGACATTCGAGGCTTCCCTCAGCAGCAGTTGGAGATTTCGTATCTGTTACAGTTAAGAAAGGCCCTGCGGAATTGCGAAAACAAATTTATGGTGCAGTCATAATTAGGCAGAAGTATCCTATTCGAAGACTAAATGGAACACGTTTGACTTTTGAGGATAACGCTGCAGTTCTAGTAACGCAAGAAGGAGAGATTAAAGGAACTGATATCAAAGGTCCAGTGGCAGCGGAAGTTGCTGAAAGATGGCCTAGAATTGCTAATTTAGCATCTATGATAGTTTAGGTATGATCGAGTTTGGTGGTTAAAAATTGAATAATTATAGATTAGATCAAACGAGCAGGAAAGGAAGAGATTCAAGCATTTGTGCAACACTAAAGGATAATCTTCGTCAGCAGTACAAACGCAGGAGTGTAAGAGTGATCAAAGGAGATAGTGTAAAGGTAATGCGCGGAGAATATGTTGATGTAGAGGGAAAAGTTGAGAAAGTTAACACAGAGAGGGGCACTTTGTCAATAGAAGGAATTCAAAGGGAGAAGGTTAGAGGCGGAAATGTAAAGGTTCAGATTCATGCTTCCAATGTTATTGTAACATCCTTGCACCTTGATGACAAAAGACGTCAATCCCATCTTCAGGCCATTTCAAAGCCAAATATTGGCAAGAAGGAGAAAAGCAAAAAAGAGCAATTGAAATCAAAGAATCAAGATAAGAAAAAAAGAGGAAAGGGATCTAAATAATGGGTAGGAAAGGAGGCAACAGCAGATTAAAGAGGCAGATGGCACCTTCATTTTGGCAGATAAAGCGAAAAGAACGTAGATTTGTAGTGAGAAGTAGCCCAGGTCCACATCAAAAACAACATTCTTATCCTCTGGCAATAGTATTGCGGGACATACTAAAAGTAGCAGGCACTTTAAGGGAAGCGCGGAAGGTACTACATGAAGGAATTATAAGGATTGACGGTAAAGTTGTTTATGATTATACGAGAGCAGTAGGGCTGATGGATGTCATTGAGCTGGTTAAAACTGGTCAGACGTTTCGTCTTGTTCCAAAGGATTCTAGGCAATTAGTGCCTTTGCCGATAGATAATGAAGAAAAGAGTTCTAAATTAGTCCGAGTGACCAGCAAGACCACCATAAAAATGAATAAACTTCAATATGGATTTCATGATGGCAAGACTGTTATAAGTGATTTGAAAATGTCAGTGGGTGATTCGTGTCGTCTTGAATTACCTCAGTCAGAGATTAAAGATCATATTAAATTTCAAAAAGGGTATTCTGGATTAATTATAGGTGGAGAGAACGCTGGAGGCATGGGAAAAATCGAGGACATCAAAGATGGATTATTTTCATTGCCAAAAAGAGTAGTAGTTGCCTTGAGCGAAAGATCGGTTGAACTGCCAGTGGACAAGGTCATGGTGGTAGGAGAAGAAACTCCAATTATCAAGGTGAGCTAGTCGATTTGAGTCAAGAACTACAGATTTCGGACGGAATGAAAAAGATTTCCATAGATAAAGTTGTGGTGAATATTGCTGTTGGGAAATCAGGTGAACCTCTAGAGAGAGCAAAGAAAGCGCTTCAAGAGCTCACTGGTCAACTTCCGAGCGCAAGAGGGGCTAAGAAGAATTATCGAGATTTCGGAATTCACAAGGGCGAGCCAATAGCAGCTATTGTGACTTTGAGGAGGAAAATTGCACAAGAATTCCTGAAAAGGATTATAGCTGCCAAAGCGAATACGTTTCTCGCATCATCCTTCGACAATATGGGAAATATTTCATTGGGTATTCATGAACACATTGATATTCCTGGCACAAGATATAATCCTGAAGTTGGAATAGTTGGAATGAATGTAAGTGTAGCTTTGGTAAGGCCTGGATACAGAATTGCTAGGAAGCGGAATAAAGGCAAAGTCGGCAAAAAACATCGAATTACTAAGGAAGACTCGATTGCCTATTTTCAGAAAGAATATGGAGTTGCAATAGCATAATGCCGAAACCAAGAGAATACGCTGTCACGGGTAGAAAACAATTATCCCATGGAAGAGGTACAAGATGGTGTAAAAGATGTGGTTCATATACTGGCTTGATACATCAATACAACCTGATGCTCTGCAGGCAATGTTTCAGAGAAGTAGCAGATAGCTTAGGGTTCAAGAAATATGAGTAGTAGGAGTGTAAAGAATTGCCAGCCTTAAATGTACTTTCTAACCTATTCACGACTTTGTATAACAATGAAGCTAGGAGGAAGAAAGAGTGTATCGCTATACCTTCATCTCGATTTACCAGCGATATATTGAGAGTATTGCAGAAGCAAGGTTATATAGGCGAATTCGAACAGGTTGACGATGGTAAAAGTGGAAAATTCAGAATTCAGCTACTTGCTAGGATAAACAAGTGTGGAGTTATTACTCCCAGGTTCAGTGTAAAAAAAGATGGCTATCTCGATTGGGAACGACAGTATCTTCCTGCATATAGTATGGGAATGATAGTCGTATCAACAAGTAGCGGAATAATGTCGCATCATGATGCTCAGAGTAAAGGATTGGGAGGAGTACTGATCGGATTTGTCTATTAGCGAAGCTTCCAAAGATGAACTACTATCTGTAGTTGAGGTACCGTCTGGAGTCACCGCCTCTCTAAAAAATAACTTGCTGAGTATTAATGGCAAGCTAGGAACTATTGAGAAAGATGTAACCAAGTTACCCGTAAATTTCAAAATCAGTGAAAATCAAATTGAGATTAGGCCTTACGGTTCGAGAAAAAAGGACCGTGCAATTTCCAATACTTGCAAGACTTTAGTCAGAAATATGATGAGAGGTGTTCAAGATGGCTTTACATACAAGTTAAAGATTGTGTATGCACACTTTCCAATATCAGTCAAAGTAAAAGGAAACGAAGTTCATGTTGATAACTTCTTTGGGGAAAGATCGTCGAGGGTCTCACATATCGTGGGAAAATTGACTAAGGTCAATGTTACCGGCGACGATGTAATAGTAGAAGGTCCCAGTCTTGAAGATGTGTCTCAGACAGCAGCAAATATTGAATCATCTACCAAGGTAAAACAAAAGGATCAGAGGGTATTTTTGGACGGTCTATACATATATCAGACACACGCGTAATTTCGTGTAGGATTTCGATCCACGAATTAGATACTCAAATCATTCATCTAGTTATATTCCTACACATAAAACTATGATCCATTGATCCAACAATTTCTTTCATAATTCGAATTCTGAAATATTTTAGAATTACAAATAAATGTGTTACTTGTGGCACAACATTTATTTTGTGCTTAAAATTGCACTATATCTGCGCCGCTGTAGCTCAGCATGGTAGAGCAAATTGAGAGGATCAACAGCCTCTTTAGCTTAGCTGGCTGTTAACCAGTGGGTCATCAGTTCGAGTCTGATCAGCGGCGCTTATCTTTTGAATAAACGAGATATGTTTCCGAGGCATTAATTTAGTAAGATTAGTGAATTGTAATCAATTTTCTCAAATTTTTATTTGAAAAATCACTTTCTAAAATTAAGAAACAATGTTAAATCTGATATAGAAATGTGATGCCATTACACATTTCCACTCTGCTTATTAGAATACAAATATATCAAGTGCTACCGCGTCGGCCAAAAGATCTAGATGTCGACTAGCCACAATGTAGCCATTCTTGATTTCCGACGGAGAAACCCATCTGTTTGATGATGAAAACAACCTTTCCTTCCTCATTCTAGATTCGATCTCCTCGACGTCCAATTCCCTTTCCTCAATTTCCTCCGTGTCCAAATGCCTAATTGTTAGCAATATTTTTTTGACTAAGAGCCTACTTCCGAATCTCTGAGAAAAATCCCTAGCATTCTCATCGTAATCTATCATTTTGACTTTAATTTGTATTTTGTTCAGGGCGTCTCTGCTAGTGAGTAGGCGATCATCAACGAATCTGTCATAACTCATGGCATAATCTAAATGGGGAATGAAATATAATAATCAAGCTCTTTCGATTCAAACATCGTACTATTCAAGGACACTTTTTAAATTTATAGAAAGGGTAACCATTATTATCAATACCACATTCGTACAAGATCACTTTGCATCCTACAGAGATACCAAATCCATGAACTGATCCAAGCAAGTGCACTCCGCCAAGCTCAACTATCCCGAATTGCTGGGGGGTTTCAGAAGTAAACGTAGTACTGAATTCACGTAAAATCCCTCGTTTAGTGGTTCTCCTAAAGATTGTCCTAGAGAGACAAATTGGACAAGTTTCGAACGGAGGCCAAATGGTCTCTTTACAAGCCGTACAAAGTGGCACACGGAAGTCACCTTTCCTTAGAAAATCCTTGAATCTTAACATTTATTCCGTACCCAAAATAATTACGGTGGCTGAAGTGCCTGCTGCAGATAAGTTGTGAACTAGACCAATTTTGCATCCTTCCACTTGTCGTCTATCGGCATTGCCACTCAGCTGACTCGTAATCTCGGCTACCTGTGAAACTCCGGTAGCTCCTAATGGGTGACCGCATCCCAGTATTCCACCACGAGGATTTGTCGCAATATCTGAATCCTCTATGAATTTACCGCCTTCACCCCTGTCTACAAAACACAGATCCTCATAAGCCATTATTTCCATAATCGAAAATGCATCGTGCAATTCAGCGACGTCGATATCTTTTGGAGAAACATTCGCCATCTTGTACGCATCCCTAGCAGCAATTCTAGATGTTCCCGTATTATTCAGATTACTCATCACCTCTGCTAGGCTGGCAGAATTAGTCTGCGAACCTATGCCTGTTATGTATATAGGAGTCTCGACTCTCTTCGATGCCATAGTTTTGGATAAGAGAAGAACTGCAGACGCGCCACTACACAAAGACGAACAATCCAGTAATTTTAAAGGCTCTGTGATTCGTTTGGAACTCATCACCTCGCTTATTGTTATCTCTTTTTGATACAGTGCATTCGGGTTTTTGAATGCATTTTTTCGATTCTTTACAACAACGCTCGCCATTTGTTCCTCCGTCGTTCCATAAGTGCGCATATGATTTCTTGCATACATAGTGGCCCAATAGATAGGAAGTGAGAAAGATCCTCGCGTAACATCCCAGCTAAGTAATCTGCCAGGTGAATTTCGAGACTCTGCTCCTACTATCAACACCGATTTACAGAGTCCAGATGCTATTAAGCCATAACCGGAAATCACTGCGCTTGTTCCAGAATTACATAGATTATCAACTCTAATTGCAATTTTTGGTTTTATCCCAAGCATCTCAGCCAATATACTTGCGGTGTACTGATCGGAAGAACAACTTGAAAAAATAACAGCTTCTACCTCACTTTGTAAAACTATTTCATGCTTTAGAAGTGCAGAGCCTGCTCCTGCTGCCACATCGAAAATTGACTGTTGGGTTTCTTTTCTAAAGCCTGAAGTTGAATAGTCGCCAACTACTACCCTTTGCATTTAAATGTAGAGAGCATCTCCTTAAATGACGATATTGAATCATCCACCGGATTTATCTGTATAATCGGTAGGGTGATCCCCGTAGATAAAAATCTTTCAAAAGCTTTCAAACAGTCATCAATGCTTCCTGATATAGTTAGTGAATTCAATAGCTTCTCAGTGATAGCCTTCGTTGCTGACTTGAGACCACCGTTTTTGTACCTATCTGTGATTGAACTCACTTCCGTCTCAAAGCCCTGCTTGGCCAAGAATTTTTTGTAGTACCTGCCAGTAGATATGTAATAGGCCAAAGTCTTAGATGCACGTTCGCGTGCTTTTTCCGGATCTCTACTCGACATGGCACATATTATTGAAGAAGCTATTTCGAATCCCTGCTTTCTTGGGTTGCTTTTAATCTGCGACTTTAGTTTTGATACTATTAATCTCAATTCCTCGATAGGCCTTAGATAAAAAATAACTCCATCAGCAAGCTCGTATGCAAGATTAATCATCTTTTGATTGACTGCACCGAGATAGATAGGTAGAGTATATCTTGCCAATGTTTCCAATATCGTAAAATCAGTTATCTTAAAATGATTTCCCTTATAATTCACTCTTGCACCGCCAAAGATAAGTCGAAGGCATTCTATGAATTCCCTTGTTCTTTCTAGAGGCTCATTAAACTCCATGCCATGCCAACCTGAGACTAGTTCAGGGGTGCTAGTTCCAATGCCCAGAATTGTCCTCATGTTTGAGAGGTTATCTATGGTCACAGCTCCCATTGCGACCGTGGCTGGAGTTCTGGAATAAATATTCACAATCGAGCTTCCTAGTCTTATCTTTTGAGTAACCTGAGTTAAGGCGCCTAATGTCGAAAAAGTATCCCTACCCCAAGATTCAGGAACCCAGATAGAGTCAACAAGGCCTGACTGGTCTGCAAGTTTAGCGATCGCTAACACTTCACCTATAGAAAGCAGAGGTCCTAAACTAAAACCAATTTTAAACTTTTTCATCTAAAGATATTCTTATTTCCTTGGATGCTTCTTCGATATCTTTATGTGAATCGATCGATCTCCAAAAAGCTGATTTGAACGTTTTAGCCTTGAGTTTACCTTCTTTTGCCATCAGAGGTAGTGCAGTTGTCTCGATATTCCCAGAATCTGGCAGATAGTCAAATACCTCTCTAGTTAGATAGTAAACCCCTGCATTCACCCATCTATCAAGTATTTGAGGCTTTTCAACAAATCCCTTAACGTACGAATTGATATCAACTTCTACTACACCGTATGGACTTCGAAGTGGGACTACCGCCAATGAAGGCAAGTCTGCAGCTTTAAGATCTACAGGGTTTAGATCCGTTAATATGTCACCATTCACCATAAAGAAACCATCATTCATACCTGCTCCTAACAAGCTCTCAGCGTTCTTTAATGCTCCACCAGTTCCGAGAGGTTCTTCTTCTACCGCATATCCCACCTTTACTCCAAATTTTGCTCCACTTCCAATATAGTCTATCACATGCTCCTTAAGATAACCAACACAGATTACAATTTCATTGATGGAATACTTTCTAAACCATCTTAGCTGCCATTCAATAATAGGTACATTAAGCACCTCGATCATTGGTTTTGGCCTGTCGTCTGTCAGGGGCCGTAACCTTTTACCTAAGCCTCCTGCCAATATCACTGCCTTCATTAAGATACAGTGGGGTGTTTACGATATTACATATAAGGACTTGTGTTAGCGCTAAATCGAGTTCGTTGAATAGCTCTTCGAAGCAGATAATTGTCAGTTACCTCTGGGCAGTTCTTATGATACATTGTGTTTATGCTGTAAATGATGCTAACGGAGATATTCGTTTCTTTGTGCTATATGCTTCTTGTCATAAATTGATTTTATTATGCCTAAGGCTATCAGCAGTATACCCATCAAGATCGTCGATCCAATGGTTTTCGCAGAGTTCGCGGTTGGAGCAACCTGAGCCATAATGGAAAACATGCCTGCAAGAATTATCCCGCCATTTACAATTAACAATATAACTATGTTGCGAGATGGCGATTTCCTAGTTATAATAAATGCAATGATGGACATCACAACTGCCGTACCCCCAAAAGCTATCCCCCGTACTGCTTCACTGAATGGTAGAAAGCCTCTAGGGCTTTTAGCCACGTCCTGACCGGACTTGGACATGGCTACAACAACGTCAGCTCCATAAATTATTAGCAATGCCAACGAAACTAGCAATAAACCGGTACCGATCTTTACCATCAACATATTCTATTAATTTACAAAGAGATTTTATAAATCTATTTTAAAATATTCTTAACATTAATTCTTGATTATCGACGAAATTAAATAGTCAGAATCTAAATGTTGAACTCACAATATTTAATCTTGTCTTATTTGTTCATATATAGACAATATTGAAAATTTCATCATGGGTAATTTGAAGAGGTGCAATTTGAAAGCGGCATCGAGCTACTCTAAAGGGTCAATTCCATTTAATATTATACTCGTCTACCTTGAACATCAAACTATCTCAGGTTCTGAAGGATTTCAGCTTCTGCCATCTATTATTAAGCATAACTCCTATGGACTTGGGGTCA
>JARBAU010000031.1 GCA_029237525.1 Nitrososphaerales archaeon
CTTTGGATTAATTGATTCCCCTGCTTCTCTATAAAAAATAGAGAGCCCATCAATCGTTACTGTCTTATGTAGCGTACCTGTGAAGCGTGTTTTTTGATTAGATATCTGTTTATTCATGAATGACAAAAATTCACTATTTTTATTTAAGAATTCTGGCTTACCCGTACCTTACTGTAAGGAATAATATTTACACTATTATCTAATTTTCTAATGACATCCATATTTGCGTCTGTCTGTCTTTCTGAGGATGTTTTACCTATGAAAGTAGTTCAAATCATACTGATACGAAAACCTTTATTTGTTTATGCGAATTAGAATGAGGGAACTCCTTTACCATATAATCTTCTAATTATAAAAAAGCATATGAAGAGAATAGTTCAATTTCACATGATACAATTATAGAATATAGATAATGGATTATAATTATAATTCAGATATTCTATATTTTGATACTTCATGATATTCTATATCTACAATAATCGTATTATCACTTTTTCTATCTTCCGAGAATACTTTGCATCTGGGAATGATTAACTTATTTCCATTGTCATAGTCGGTTGATATAATCATCTTATTGTTCTCTTCTTTTGTTACATGTCCCAACAATAAACCATCCAAAGATATCACAGATTTATTCACATAATTTGATGATGATATCGAGGTTGGTTTAATAAAACTACTAAGCTCAGCCATATTTTTTTGGAGATATTCTTGAGTCAATTTAAAATTATTAAATTTCTAACAGGAACATAAACATCACTAAGCTGTAAAGTGTATTTATAGTAATAGTCAATGATTTCTCAGATCGAGGCCTTGTCTATTCAAAACTGATGGTCCGTTTTAGTTATTATTCAATATGTCCATCCATCTAGCACACCTAATTTGAAAATCAATATAAAGTCGATCCAATATGGGAATGTACATTTGTCGTAGCGCTAACTGCTGCCATATTATGTCTACTTCAAGCAGACACACATCACAAATCCAGATGTAGCCCGTACCTATTCAGATTCATCAATACGCTAACAATAAATACGTTATTGCCGCATTGGACGCCGTCTTATATTTGCATAATGACGTTCAAATGCTTCATCTAGAAAAGTGCTATCTCCAGTGCTATTGTATTTTCGTATTAATCCCGTAATGACACTCATCACAAATTGCTGTGGATAATGAGGAGCCAGTAATAATTTAATTTGTGTTAACTTTATCGCTGCAGCTTCATCCACCGATATATCTCGAAAAGGGATGTTACATGATTCCTGTTGTGCATCTTGTTCAGCGATATTTGTTCTGGTTCTGGTTATTGAACTTTTTGAGGATAATAGATAATCTAATGCTTGTAATTGATTAAAATTCTGTCTGATTTTTATCAAATATTGATCCACAACACGATCATTTCCACCGTCGTATAGGACATATTGAGCAAGATTGGCTAAGACAGTATTTATGATTTCAGACGAATAACATGAGCTTAATAATTTTTTAATCTCTTCAAATTTGGATGATAATGTAGTTTGTGGTTTACCACGAGGCCATCCCTCAAGTGCATCAGTTGATTTGGGTAATCGTTGTCGAAAAGTATCGGAATCTAATGTTGAGTTTTTGAAATCAACATCCTTAGTCATAGAAGGATGGACGTTTACGTGGTTTACAGGGTCGAGCTCACTACTTGATATCATTCTAGTATTCAACGAATTGTTGTAGTCGTGAGTAAAAGTTTGGTTATGTGACTCAAGTTTATTATTTATTTTCCTCCTTTGCAGACGTTCAGTGATTATTGGCTGCGGGTAATCCCCTTTAATTCTTGCTATTATATAATCTACATATCTAACAATGAGGGGCTTTTTACGATGGATGTTGACATTGTTCATGTGTCTTTTTGCAGAAGATTTTCGAGTAAAATCTTCCGCACAAACTGCACAGATCCATTGAGGTTTGGACATATAATTATCATATGTTTTTCTAAGACTAAGTATAAAATAAAATAATATAAAAAATAAATTTATACGACGATACGAAAGTTTAGAGAGTACTGTGCTACACTGTGCAGCGCTATACTGTAAGATAATACTATAAAATACTTCTAATTAGTCAGCCGTCTTGAGCTTTCAAAAATAAGTATTCCAAAAATGCCTTATCTTATCTCTATTGGAACTATCTTCTTTTCAACATCTTTTGACTATATTTACTAGGATTGGACAAGTTCTGGTAATTGGCTTCTTCCTACACTCATTGATAGAATCTATTAGCCGATATGAATGTGAATGATGCATTTCGAAAGGACAAGGCAACCTACTTGTTCTAGTTACCTACTTTCATGCGATCGTGATAGAATTCAGCCAACCTATATCTTTGGGGGAATCAGCCAGCCCTACGACTAGGTCATACATGGCTTAACACGATCGCATGTTAAATATTTTCAGTCAATATTATATACACATTATTCTTTATTAATATATTATTTTTATATTTTATCACTAAAAGTCACCAATATAGACTTTAAATCACAAATCAACAGCAATATTATTGAATTTATTAACATATTATCAAATATCAAAATATCATATATATCAGTATTTTTAATACCACTTTAAATAATTGGAATCAAGGTTGCAGACAGCATTAAACAAACTTATTATTTTATTTATAATCGTCATAAGTTTGTCACTTCAGAACACCTAATCTATCTTGCACAATTCAACCTAATACCCCGCTAATATACTCTCGAACATTACGGAGTTCAGAAGATTTGGTGGAGATTACTGGTACAGCACTTGAAGAGCTAGATATAACAGAAGGGAACTAATACATTAAATACTAATTTGTTGTAATTTAAATTAGGTTAAATATTTTGGCTCTATTATTGTTATAGTAGTCGATATGGAGAGAAGACAAAAGCAAAATCAGGAACAGGAACAACAAGGATTACAAGGAGAAAAGGTATACCTTAATTTCATTAATTCACTACATTCAAAGGCTACAATTAAGGTATATCGTGTATTAATAATTCACTATATACGATTTATGAACATCAAATCTAACAACATTTCTAGTCTCTTAAATCAAGATCACAGGATTATAGAAGAGCAAATAATTTCATACCTTGTTTATCTGCGAACAGATCAAAAGTTATCCTACTCTTCGCTGGCTTTGAGATTAGCAGCAATACGCAAGTTCTACGAGATGAATGATGTAATGCTAAATTGGAAAAAAGTAAGCAACTACCTAGGAGAAAACACCAAATTATTCAAAGATAGGGCATATATCACAGAAGAGATTCAGCGTCTCCTGACAAAAGCAGATGAGAGAATGAGAGTTATAATTCTGCTACTAGCATCTACAGGTATGCGTATCGGAGCAATTCCTGGTCTGAATCTAAAACACCTAACTAAAGTTGAGGATTATAACCTATACCAGATTACTGTTTATGAAAATACTAAAGATGAATATTACTGCTTCTGTTCTCCAGAATGTGCTAATGCGATAGATTCCTATATTGCATACAGAGAAAGATGTTATGAAAAGATTGGTCCTGAGTCTCCCTTAATAAGAGAACAGTTTGATAGAGACAATCCGGATAAGGCAAGAAATCCAAGATTATTATCACTCGATACTCTAAATGCTCTAATTCGTGAATTGCTTATTGTAGCGGGTATTCGTTCAATTGAACATCTTACAGAAACACAAACAACTAGTGGTAGACTACGAAAAGAAGTAAAGGCTAGTCATGGGTTTAGGAAGTTTGCTACTACCAATATGATAAGAGCCAAGGTTAATCCCGAAGCTAGAGAGATGCTGCTAGGCCATTCTATAGGCCTATCAGATTCTTACTATAGACCCGATGCTAACGAGATTCTGCAAGAATATTTGAAGGCTGTTGACTTGTTGACAATAAACGAGGAGAACAGGCTACGCAGACAAATAGAAAGTCAACACATTGAACATACAGTAGAGTGGGAACAGATACGAAAGATGGTAGACGAAATAAGAGAGAGGATGGGACTTTGAAGAACTCCATAACTGTTTGAATCAATTTGTTATGCAAGCAGATTGTTGTGGAACCTATAATGTGCTAGGTTATACTGATTTAAAGCTCAAGTATGTCTTTGAATAAAATACTTCACAATTCTAACTGCCTCCCTATTCAAAGACTTCTCATTTTTGTAACTTCTCAAAACTACATCGTATTGGTCGAGTATTTCTAATGCCATCGATGATAAATTAAAGCATTCTCTTTTTAGAAAATATAAATTCGATGGTTGTATTATTTTGCTACTCAATAGGTATGCAAGTTCTATATACTCTCCTCCTCTTGTTAGATCACGATGCCTGACAAGAAAAAATAGTGAGGTTGCCTCTGCCAGCAACCCAAGTTTTTCTAGTATTGGATGTTTGAAGAAAGTTGTAATGTTATACTTTTCTTTTATATATTGGGAAACTGTTTCATCTATATCTTTAGTAATTTGCAGATCTTCTGCGTTAAAAATTTGTTGCCCATCTGTTGTAAAAACCGTTAGTTTATGATCATACTGCTCTGCAATAAGTATCAGCTTAGAGTCTTCTTGGTTTTCATCTTTGATATTTACAGTGTAGATTTCGATATTATCTATTATGAAAATTATGATATTGTCATGATTGTGGACGAATTCTTTGGACAAGTTTTCTTTTAATCTGTTTAGCACTTTACTGGTAAACGGATCGTAACTTCCAAGCAAAAGTATAATGTTAAATCTGACAACTGACATGTTTTTCATATTGTCTGTTTAAAAGCAATTAAGATTTTTTGATGATTGATGTTTTTACTGGCTCAAGATCATCCGCATTAAGAGAAATGTTAAATGTTCCTTCCTCTACTCCCTGTGATCCGAACCCACGATAATAATATTTTCCTCTTATAACATATTTGTTTACTTCCTTGTCAAGTTCATCTATAATTACGTTGTATTCTGAAAATGTGAGTAAATTTCTAAATTCCTTGATAATGCGTGCTACTCTTTGCTTGATCTGTGACTCTTTGTAACCATGACCATGAGCTATTGTCAATTCTTGTCCACCTATTAGTTTGGTTTGATTTCTATTTTAGAATCATCCAAAGTTACTTCGCTTCTTATTACCTCTGAAATATCATCTGGCATATTTCCTAGGAAATAGGTTCCTCTTTCTTCGCTGCCAGACCATCTAATCATATTCGAATTTATTAATGCTTTTAAATGGAAATGGAGAGTATTGGGATTAATACTTCCATACATATTTTCCAAAAATTGCTTTATTTCTGACCAAGTGGCCTCTTTTTTCCACATTAAATATGCCAATATGGCTATACGGTAGTTATTTGATAAGTTAGCGAACTTTTTTGAAAGTGCATTTACATGTTTAACTGTATCTTCTATCTTGCTCATAAAATATAATATATGGAACCTACTTATTAAGTTAAGTGCAATTAACTTAATATAAGCTAACTAACTACTGAAAACTGACTCTATTTCTTGACATAACAATAAACCTCGCCATTATTAACGATTCTATCCTTGTCACTTTACGCCGACTTCATTTTTTAGACACTGTATTTTAAGGCCTTTAATAGACAAAATAGACTAACCTGTTACTTTTCATCTAACAAATTATTTATAACTGTCATCTAGAAGTTAATGATATGTCATTGTAGCAAATGTTTTTTGTCTAGCCCTTTGGCGCTAGCAAAACATGGGGGAATTCACGCAAAACTTATTGAAACTAACGGAATTTCCCTTTTCATATTCGTTTATTGGACTCTTGGCCTTAATTTTTGGTCAAGGTATAAACCTCGAAGAACTGAATTTTGAAAAAATTGGTCCGCTTTTAATCCTAATGGGCTTCGTGGCTACTACATTGTCAATATGTGATCCTGTGGGAGCACTTCAGCGACGAATAATCAAAACATCGAAGCTGATTATGTTGGAAGAGCCTATTAGTTTGGATCTGGAATTCATTATGTTGGAAGAGCCTCCTAATCCCCTCCCCTATCCGGGTTGGATAGAGAGGATATGAAGAAGGTCCAGCGATCTTCTTTGCGGTCTTTCCTAAGTAAAATGATATTTGGCCGGTCTATAATATCCCTTTTTTCCCTGCTCTACTTGTTTGCCATTGTATACTCCCCTGAGGATATAGAAAGGGAGATGAATATCTATCGAAAGTTAAAGGAGAGCAATATTGCGTCTTGGAATTTTTCACTGGAGTCGCATGGGCGTAACGCGTTAATAGGGTGTTATCACGTCTAACTAGCTGGTTACCAGGTCGTCTAACTCAAGATGAAAATCAAGGGATGGAAGAACTTCTATTTGAAGACAGTGTAACTGATATTGCTATCAGGCTCAGTTTGATTCCCACATTCAAGTTAAATAATATGCGTAAATTGTTAGAAGAGCTGGAGGAACAGACCGTCAAGACCAAATGGATAACAGCAGAGATCGATAAGATTACTGCTTTGATTTATTTCATGGTTACTATTTCAGTATTCATAGTTGCTATTGTAGTTCTTCCAAGTATTCTCCATAAATTTGCAGTAGAATTTGCTGATACCTTCATGGTTAGGCTGGGAGTAGTAATCTTTTCTGCATTTGCACTATCAGCAGTAATTGTTATGTTGATACTTAGGATTCGAGGATTGTTGAATAAAGCGTCGACAGTCTTTAGTTATTTGACCGCTCTTGGAGCAATCAAGGTAGAGAAAGATAAATTTAAAGGAACCTTAGAGGAGATTGAAGGCTATTTGAACGGCGGCGACTGGACTCTGGCTAAATATTGGATAGAACGAATTCAAAAAGAGTATACCGAATCTTTTTTGAGTGAAGTGAGTAAGTTATCGAGTGATCATGTACATTATGAAGGTCAACATTATTAGTCTAACAGCTGATGTATCAAGTCCTGTTAGTTTGTCCTTTACCATATTATCCTATGATAGTCACAAGGACCGCGAACCTTCTATGGTAGAAGGTTCAACAGAAGAGACCAAACCTCTTGTCTTGTGCCTACTTTCAAGAAGACTATTTGACGTCGCCTTATTTCAGTTGGCCGCGTTGTCTACTGAGGCGATATTCAGCAAATCCTGTTTTCAGGTCTATTAGCTCCTCGAAACCTAGTTCTGTGAATTCTTTGCGGCTACATGAATAGGTTCTACCACGATCGGTTGCTATAGGTGTCCAGCCTTATTCTTGACCGATCTCAATGGCATCGCTACTTTATCCTTTAGTTTGCCAAAGTGACTGATAATATCGATAACTGCATTATGTATCCGCTGGCTTGGTTGCCTTCCTGCTACCCGCGGTGATAGCGGTGTCTCTGTCGTTTGCGCCATAAAGACTTAGGACCAGGTTCGGCTTTTGACTTGTTTGCTTGACATCTGTTGATAACTTGCTGTATCTAGGCTGCGGCTTCCTTGAACTGTCTGTTTAGATAAGGATTCTTCTTGGTCAGGTCACAGATCTCTTTGGCAGTATGGAAAACAGGCCTATTATTTTCTGCCTCTGCTATTGCTACGTTAGAATAAAGATAGTATCTTAGCACCTGCTCAGTTGTGCAAAGCCATGTCTTACTTTCAATTCCTGCAGTAGCCGTTTAATCTTTGGTGACATCCTTACAGTTGTTTTTGCAATGGCGTCACGGTCTGGCTTTAATGGCCTAACCATAGATAATATTTAACGTATA
>JARBAU010000285.1 GCA_029237525.1 Nitrososphaerales archaeon
ATCGTCAGATCTATTCCACTTGGAAGAGCGGGCAAGCCAGAGGAGATTGCTAACGTAGCATTGGTCCTTGCTAGCGACTATACATCATTTGTAAGCGGGCAGACAATTGTGGTTGATGGTGGAGAGACAATACGGTAGTGATAGTGGTGCCACAAACATGTTATTACAAAAGATAAATAGTCTTTGACTAGGTCTTCTCATCCTTTTTGGCCGATGTGGATTCTGCAGTGGCTTTAGTACGCAGATTAATAAGTTGAAGTAATATCTCGTTTTCCTCCTGAGCGAGTTGTCCCACAGATCTATTTTCTGCCTCTTGCATAACACCTTTTATGATAGTTTGTTTAGGCTCGGTAGTAACATCGGGATTGCCAAGGTTTTTCATCATGGTAGCAAATGGATCCATGAGGTGTTCCATAAAATGGTGAATTCCGCCTTCACCCCCACCAATATGCCATAACAAATTGGGACCCATCACTCCCCACCGAAGTCCCGGTCCCCAGCTTACAGCAGCATCTGCATCCTCGACACTTAACATTCCCTGTTCAATCAGGTATACGACCTCTCGAGAGAGTGCTGCTTGATCGGTTTGCCGCATGGCCAGGAAGTTCCTTCCGTAGGTGGATAGGCTTCTTCCCGATAGAAAACGCTATTGCTTGTTGGATCGCTTCTGGCGATGTTTTATTCCCTCCTACGACTTCAACTAATGGATTGATGTGTGGAGGACGCATTACCTTAGATAAAGTTCTAAGCAATGCAGGACTGCCAGTCGCTGAAATTCCTCAACGCAAGTATGCGAATTTATAACTGCTTAGCTGTCTGTGATGCTACAATATTCAAAGGTTCCCACACAATCGAAGCTGGTGGTACATAACATGCATCAAAGCTTGCCAAATCTCTTATGTCCGCCTTGAGTAAGAGAGCTAATGCAATTAAATCAGTTCTCTCCTTGACTCCTTCTCCTCCAACAATTTGTGAACCTAATATCCTCCCAGTTTTTCTATCGGCAATAATCTTTATCCATATTGGTTTGCTACCTGGATAATATCCAGCTCTTGTTATGCTTTCTATTTCTTCTTCAATCGGATCAAAACCATGATTCAAAGCTTCTTGTCGAGTTAAGCCAGTCCTACCAATATACAAGTCAAACACCTTGGTTATAGCACTGCCGGCAATTCCCCTAAATCTTGCACTTCCACCTGCCGCGTTCTCTCCTGCAACTCGTCCCTGCTTGTTTGCAGTTGTTCCTAAAGGTAGATATGTGTGTTCGTTTGTGATGTAGTTACTAGCAGTTGCACAATCCCCTGCTGAAAATATATCTGGAACATTGGTTCTCATGTAGTCATTAACCTTAATTGCATTAGCAAATCCTAGCTCTATACCTGTATCTTTAGCAATTTCAGAATTAGGCCTAACACCGGTCCCAACTAGTATGAAATCTGTATCAATCTGACGATTGGTATTAGTTTTTACGGTCTTGACATTGTCGTCGTTTCTGCTGCTACTACCACCAACTATTTCTTCTAGTCGCTCACCTGTAATAACTTTCACTCCATTGCTTTCTAACTCTCTTTGTACAATCTTGGCCATATTTTTATCAAGCATTGTAGGAAGGACATGGTCGCTCATCTCTACTACTGTTATGTCCACATTTCTTCTAGCACTTCTTTTCTTAAATGCCTCTACCATCTCAAGACCAATAAGGCCTGCACCTACAACTACGCATGTAGAGGCATTTTTTGCCTTTTTAGAATCATATATTTTTAGTCCATCTTCATAATTTCGTAATAGAAATATATCATTGCCATCTTTCTGGTCGATCCCTTTAATGTTAGGGACTATTGCTCTTGCGCCAGTAGCTATAACTAAAGAATCATATTCATAAATTGTTTCTAATCGATTTTGCAGATCTATTACATATACTTCCTTTTTAGATCTATCAATTCTCCGTGCTCTGGTATTGGTAATAACATCTATCTTGTATTCTTTTTTGAATACACTTGCTGGTCTTTCTATTAACTCTTGAAAATTATTAACTATACCTTCAATGACATAGGGCATTCCACAAGCACCATAAGAGACTACTTTCTCATCTTGAATTATCTTTACATCAGCATCAGGATCGATTCTCTTAGCTTTTGATGCTGCACTAGTACCCGCAGCAACACCACCAATAACTAGTATTTTCTTATTACCCATATGCAATAGACTCTTACAAGATGTTACTACAAAGGTAATATTTATAGAAGATGTGAATTTAGGTGATAATGTTGCCGAGCAAATATTTCGTATGTATGCAATAGAATTACCATTTTTGGCCTACTTCACAAATTCTAAATTATTCATAATTTGATAGGGTGTGATTGTCTATATTGTATTGTTGAAAACAATATCCTGTATATTTTGGATATTTGATATGATATTCAGACAATCGGAATTGGTTGTTGTTTTTGTTTGCAAGTATTTTACAAGTATTACCGTTGTCTTAGCTCAATCTCTTATAACTTATCTGATAAAGATACAAGTTGATCTGATAGATGTCCTATTGCATCCTCATCTTACACTTCATCACGTGGTATTAATAATTGGTTGGTCTAATTCTCCTAATTCTTTCTTCAGCCTGCGTTTGAATGTTGGCGTCCAATCTTCTAATTGATGTACATTTAAAACTGTTAAATGTGCTTAATTGATTGTCCTGTAATAGTCACTCGGTGGTCCATCAAATTATTATTATTCCTATTATTAAATTCAAAACCATCATACACCCTGAATAATTAACGAAATCGGAAAATGATCACTGAATCCTTCCGTGTTCATATAACTCGGTCTTCCACATTTTGTAGGCCTACCAAATTTTTTAGGCACTTCAAATGAAAACATGTCCTCGAATAGATCATACTCCCCAATCACCTTATTTACCTCAATTGAATTATTTTTAACACTTATGATTTCTTCTGAAGCAATGGATTTTGAAACCATAAATTGGTCAAACATGTTTGGATAGGCAGTATATTTATCATTGCAAGGATCGGGTTCTTTCTTTGCAAAGTAATGAGTCCCAAAGCCTTGACTAATCAACGGCCACATTAAGTTATAAAGGAAAGGAACATATTCTGACTTTGCTACCTGTTCCCTGTATGGTGTAGAGAACGCATAATCGATTAACGACCTGTTAAATGGCATATCATTAAAATCACCCATTACAACTATAGGCGTATCTTCGCCGTGCTCTTTTAAAATGCGTTTATGGAAATAAGATAATGCATCTGCAGCTGCTAATCTGTAGGGTTCTGTTTCAAGCTCGCCATTAGTCCTTGAAGGCCAGTGATTTCCAATCAAGACCAAGGGAGTGCGTGAATTCTTTATTTTCAAATTAACCTGCAGAATATTCCGAGTAGCTTCCTCTCTTAAAACATGATGTGAAAATACAAGGTCCTTGCCTGTTTGGTTATCTTTGTCTATTTCAAATTTTGAAGCATCAAAAATAAAGCCTATTTCAATTCCTCTTTTGTCATTAAGCTCCTCATGCACCACCTTATAGTCTCGAGGAACCATTTCTTTTATTTTATTTACAAATTTATTTATCACCTGTCCGTCTTCCACCTCACAAATTCCAAGAATATCTGGGCCGTTGCCAGCATTCATTTTTGATACAGCTTTTGCCAATTGTGATAATTTGTTATTCAAGACTTCCTCGTTCCATCCTAAGAGTTCCTCTTTTAATATTTCTCTTAACCGAGGAGATCTTTCTGCTGAGTCTTCTACATCAAAAAGATTCTCAACATTCCACCATGCTATAAAATATTCATTCATCTTTATACCCAAATCTGCTCTATGTAATAACTATTTCATACAATCCTTTTGATGATGTTCTAGATGGCTACAAAGAAAACACTGAATCACCGTAGAAAACATGTCAAACATGATCTACCGGGCTTCATTACATGATATTCGTATTGATCTCAAACTTGATCTCAGCATAAGCTGTTCTGCAGCTGGTACTGTTGGTTTGTCAGTTTGTTTGTCAGATTGTTGGTTTTTTGCTATATTGGCGAAGTGATATCCTACACAAATATATACTACGACAGTCAGTTTTAATAGATGGAAAGCATGGCGAGGCCTGAGTGGACATCGAAAAATGTCGTAATCGAAACGTCAGTGCGTGCCATTTCCATTGCAACAAGACCCGTTAGAAGCGCGCTTCCTCCTCTGCAACCGTAGCCCTGCATCCCAAGTCCACCAATATTCAACTCCTTGAAGGCAGGAAGTATCTCAAACGGGAACGAATCTTCGACCCAGTACTTGTTAATGATTGGCGCGACCTTGTCTTCCATGAAGGAGCGAACCTGTTTCAGGGTCGCGAGGTCTTCGGGAGGCAGAGTTTCGGCTAGTTGGTAGAAATCACTATTCGGAGGCGGTAACGGTTTATGTGGCTTGACCTCTTTACTTGGTGTTGACATTTTTATCGCAACCCCAGAGCATCTTTAAGATCTATTTCGTGATCTTGTTCTTGTACGATAATATCTCTTAATGCCTCGGATAGTGCATATTCTCCAGAACGTTCTGCTTGACGAATTCTCGCTCTATAGTTCCTAATAGTTTCTTGTTCTTGTTTTAGGTCAATTTCGAGCATTTTCTTTGAATCCTGAGAATATTCAGCATCCTTGACTGTCACAGTCGGATCCCCCCCTAGATAATCAATCTGTCTTGCCACTTCCAAAGCGTGCGCAAGTTCCTCTGAAGCGTGCAGTTTTAACTGATCTGCAATGTCTCCGTACTCGGCGCCCTTCAACGTAGAACTAAAGACCACATATTGGATAATTGCTTTGTACTCTCTTGAGAGATCCTCATTCAGTCCTCTAATTAATTCTTCTTTGCTAGAGGCTGATGCTTCTTCAGCGTCAGCCACGTCAGGATTTGACATAAATTCTAATGCGACAGCATCTTTTTATAGTTTACCTAAAAAATCATACATTTTTTGACACTTTTGTTTAAACAAATTGTACATCTCTATCTAGTATAATTTTGATTCGTATACAACGATTTCCTATCATAAAAAGATCAATCACTATTATCCAAGTTGGGAGATGATTGTGCTGATCATCCGGTTTGATGGTATATTTTTAGAAATTGTAAATGGCTTCGCTATAAAATGAATTGTGGGACAATAGCTGCTCAAGATACAAGGCATGGCAATGTACCCATCATACTATTATATAACACGCAGGCTACTATCCTGATACGATGAAAAAACAGATTCCTAGAATCACAACATTACGTTTATCGTATCTGATCACAGCATTTGCAATATGTCTTGCATTAAGTATCACACACTCTGGAATGGCCAACGCACAGCCGCAGAATAATACAGTAATGCAATCTCAAGGAACACCCGGCATGAATGCAACTACAACAAATGCCACAAAAATGAATATAGTTCTAGTCCATGGGACTGGTGTTGATGGCTCTTCATGGAGCAAGGTAATTCCGATTTTACAGAATGCAGGGCATAGAGTCATTGCAGTGCAACTGCCTCTCCATTCTCTAGCAGATGACGTAGCTACTGCAAAACGGGCAATAGATCTCGTTGGAGCACCAGTGCTACTTGTAGGACATTCCTATGGCGGGTTTGTAATAACGAATGCTGCTTATAATAATCCTAATGTTAAAGGTCTTGTTTACATTGCGGCCTTTGCGCCTAAAGAGGGACAATCCCTAGGTAATTTCCTGGATGTCGCAAAGTTTCCGAAGGGTTTTTTGATGTTCGATAAGGGAGGATTTGTTTACATCAATCCTAACGCGTTCGGCCAAGCATTTGCTCAAGATATTGATCCAGCCCAAGCTAAAGTCATAGCAGCTGTACAAAAGCCATATAATCAATCTATTCTTACTGAAAAATCTGGTCCACCAGCTTGGAAGCAATTACCTAATTGGTATCAAGTCTCTGAGAACGACCACGCAATTCCCCCTGATGCTGAGCGAATGTTTGCAAAACAAATCAACGCTACCACTATTTCGCTCCCATCTAGCCATGCATCACCACTGTCACATCCAAATGAGGTTGCACAGCTGATTCTAAATGCGGCAAGCAGCCTAACTAAAGGAGAAAAGGTTGCCAAGTAGGCTGAAATTGACAATGTCGGATGGAATAAAATATGCGATGAATAGTTGGAAAAAATGGAACCAAAAATGCTATTAAAAATGACTTAATCCCATTAGGCATTGCAGAATTGAACCAAGAGCAAGTAGTCAAAATTCCAGAGAAACAACTAGCTAATGGTAATTATAATTTTTTATTTGCCAATGCCCTCCACTCTGTACCCAACAGCTATTGTGCTTCTCCTAAGGACTGACCATTATGACAAAAAACCATGCTAGAGATATTCCGGACCTGAACTGGGATGTGTTTGTAACGCCCGAGATACCCATTACCACCAACGACCTTCCTCCAACCGTGACACAGGTTATGTTTCAGGCTATAGCGGCAACTCTCATCTATGGCAATCAAGATGCAGTTCTAGTCGATGCATATATGACAGTCAAGCAGACTTATGCACTAGCGGATTGGGTTTCTGCAAGCGGCAAGAACCTGACAACAATCTATATAACACATGGCCATGGAGACCATTGGTTTGGAATCGGAGCTCTTCTTGAGCGTTTCCCAAATGCTAAAGCAGTCGCTACACCTAATGTTGTAAGCGTTATGCGCCAACATGCTTCTCCAGGGATACTCGAAAGAGTTTGGAAAGCGAGCTTTCCTGGCCAGATCCCAGAGCGGCTCGTGATGGCCGAGGAGCTCAAAGGAAATGTAATTGATCTCGAGGGACACGATTTGGTCGCAGTGGAACTCGGTCATACTGATACTGACTACACGACCTGTTTAAATGTCCCATCCATAGGCTTAGTGGTCGCTGGTGATGCTGCATATAACGATGTTCACCTCTACCTAGCCGAGTCAAATTCAAATACTCGTCGGGAGTGGATCTCTGCGCTCGACAAAATTGAGTCTCTTAATCCACGCGCAGTTGTTGCCTCACATAAGCGACCTGAGAACGAGGACAATCCCCGCATCATCGAAGAGACTCGGCAGTATATACGCGATTTCGACCGGTTAGTCGAAATGACTAGAACCCCGCAAGAGCTCTATGACAAGATGCTGGAGATCTATCCAAACCGAGTCAATCCTGGGTGGGCACTTTGGAGTTCTGCACGTGCAGTCAAAAAATAGCATAAAAGTTACTAATGAACGAACTATTCAATCTAGTGATGTATTTTACAAGCTGTCTAATATTAGGATCTGATTGTATCTACAAATTAGAATAATGATAGATACATCCAGCTTATTTAATTAAAAACAAATATGATCTGGCTGATTGTAGTTCCTTTATTTTTCTATTGATGAAGTTCAAACGCTTTTAGATTATTATATGAAATAAGCCATCAAGCAGATACGTTGCAAATGATCTCTCACATCCGCAATGATCAAGATACACGATTTGGACAAAAGCTTCGTCGAGTATTACGCAGCAGACCAATAAATTTAGAATAGGTCAACAAAAATAGAAATAAAAATAGATATTCGTTCTGTTTTCTAGCTCTGGAGCGCTTTATGAATAAATGAGATCGCGATTGATCCTTCGCCCACTGCTGATGCGACACGCTTGATACTGCCGCCTCGTACATCACCTACCGCAAAAACACTAGGCAAACTAGTTTCAAGCAAATATGGCTGACGTGTAAGAGACCAGCCTGCGGCGTTAAGATTATCTGGAGAAAGATCAATGCCTGTCTTTATGAACCCTTTATTATCAAGCATGACGCATCCATCTAGCCAACTGGTGTTTGGGTCGGCACCAGCCATGATGAATATATGTCTTATTTCATGTTTTTCAGTCTGTCCTGTTTGATTGTTGTGCCAGCGAACAACTTCTAGATGGTCGTCTCCTTCAATTGCTACGATCTCGGTGTTCGGCCGTAATACTATTGTTGCAGATTCTTCGATCCGACGAATTAGGTATCGTGACATGCTCTGGGATAAACCAGTTGACCTGACGAGCATATGCACGCGCTTCGCAGTACCAGCCAGAAAGACGGCCGCCTGACCGGCCGAGTTTCCTCCACCAACCACAATCACCTCTTCTCCGCCACATAACTGCGCTTCCACAAAAGTCGCGCCGTAATATACGCCAGCACCTTCAAAGCGCAGCAAGTTTTTGCATGGCGGCCTCCTATACTCAGCCCCGGTTGCGATCATAATAGTACGTGCAGAAAGTTGAGATCCATTCTCGACTTCTACAACGTACGGGTTGCGGTCGCAAATAAGTCGTTTGGCTTTTGCAACTAATATATCTGCGCCGAACTTTTGAGCTTGAAGATAAGCTCTAGATGCCAGTTCCTGGCCTGAGATACCAGTGGGAAATCCCAAGTAGTTTTCGATTTTTGAGCTTGAGCCAGCCTGCCCACCAGGAGAACCCGTTTCCAGCACAAGAACGTCTAATCCTTCTGAAGCCCCGTACACCGCAGCAGCTAATCCAGAGGGACCGGCGCCGATGACTATGAGATCTCGCACATGGGTTTGATCAATAGACTCATTAAAACCAAGACAGTCTGCGATTTCTTGATTACTGGGATTGCGAAGCACCAGTTGGCCTCGACAGATCAATACTGGTATTTCACTGGCAGAAATTTTAAAATTATCCAACATATTCTGTACATCAGAGTCGCGTTCAAGATCAATGTAGGAATAAGGGTGTCCATTGCGCATCAAAAACTCTTTGATACGGAGGGTTTCTGCAGAATATGTTGAGCCGATAAGAACAACGTCTCCAACACCAGCAGCTATCAACTCTACTCTACGAAGAATGAAAGCCCTCATCAGTATCTCACCAAGTTCAGCATCAGTCTGCACCAAAGTCAGTATATCTTTCCGATCAAGTTCTATCACCTTACCTGCCTTGGTAACACGAACTCGGAACATAGTCCTTCTGCCAGACAGCGTGCCGACCTCACCAGTAAACTGGCCAGATCTATGGACTGTGACAAGGGTCTCGACGGAGCCCGAGGGGCGAACAACCTCGAGCTCGCCAGAGATAACTACGAAGAATGGCGCAGCACTAACTCCATGCTCATAGAGTATTTCGCCACGTTCAGTCTTACGTATATGACCGTGAGGTGTAATGCGACGAATCTGTGCGGGTGTTAATTTCGGAAATATCTGCTCTATGTGAGCTCTGATTATTGGAAGTCCCTTACGTGTATTTTTCATGGAAATCGTTTCCGGTACGATTGCTCTTGGCAAAACATCGATTTGGACTTTATAGCATAATTCATAGCGACATGAGTTTTAGATATCACATCCTATGATATAGTCTTTACAATCTAATATGCTTGCTGTATGTCAAATTGGCTCTGTAAAGTTAAGTAAACTCCATACCTGTATGACAACCGACATAGTTTATGATGTATTAAATATGAAAAAGAACAGAACCTTAGGACATAACATCTTCTCGGAATCTTATTTCATTGGCCTTTTATTAAGAAATACTTCCAAAGCTTTGCCTAGATTTGTTAAAATAAACCTTACTGCAATCAGATACTGGATTCAAAAATACAAGCCAGAGATGTTAAGTTCCAGAAAGATACGTACTACCGAATTTATAATTGATGAAACTTGCAGACTCTTGAGACTCCTCCCATCCATTCTCCACATGAGAAAAGTGTTATAGAAAGATGGTACAATACGTCAAAGATAAAACAGAAAGATTATGCTTATTTTTCGTGTAGGAAAACTAAGTGTGTATTGCAAAACATACGACAATGGTGGATTTTTTTTGCTAGTCATCATAACAACAATTTGTCATCTTAACTTTACAGAGTCATCAAATTGTATAGATTGCTATATGTACTATGGTTGATTCTTCTTGCAAAGCGATTCTAATATGATGAATCATTTACCTATGAATCTTTACCCTTGTCGACTACAATTACATTAATTATGGCTTGGTATATACATTATAGCCTACCCCAATCTTCAACCCTATAAGTGTAACAAATTAATAATTCTTATCGCAATACGAGAATCTCTCTAGGGGATTCTTAAAGGAAGAAAAACTGCATATAGAGTACTATCTAATGTCGTTTAATTATGTTTGTTACCTCATCAAGTTCCATCAAAAGTACCTCTGTTTATAACCATTAAGTCTGCGACAGAATGTGCTGATGGTTAACTTGCTCGTATTCTTAGTTGTACTTACAGGCATTAATGTGACGAGAATCCAGACTATGTTTCGCATTTCTGCATCACGAAATGCACCAATATAAGCATGATTGAAATTATGTTGTAGAATAAAGCGCAATTGGGTTAGTTAAAAGGTAACTGTAATTGTTAAGAGTAAAGAAATTAGGTATCAGATTAGATTAATCTCATTTCATAGAAATAGAAATACTATGAATACTTAAATACTTAATTTTTGAGGGTATAATGAGCAAATAAATCATTATCACAAGGAAGTGATAGATTGCAAACAAAAGCAGGTACAGACAATGGCAAAAGTGAAAGTATCACGTTCAGACTAGATAATGAGACAATAAAAAATTTACGACATGAGGCAAAGCAGCAAGATATAAGCACCAATGCCTTGGTTAACCATATACTTAAGGAACACATAAAATGGCATTCCAATGCACCGAAAGCTGGGTTTATAGCTGTCAGAAGATCCCTTATTATGAATTTAATGAGCTTTATGTCAGAGAAGCAGATAGTTTCTGTAGCAGAAAATGTTGCCAAATCTACGAATAAAGACAGTATATTGCTTCTTGAGAAGGAATACACAATGAAATCAGCTCTAGAATTTTTAGAAAACTGGATGAAAATA
>JARBAU010000286.1 GCA_029237525.1 Nitrososphaerales archaeon
AAAATCGCAGATTATATTTTTGAAAGTGCTGCTATTTGAAACCTTAGAACTTATTTGATTTTTTTAACTAGAATTGCACTTAGTTTCAAAACAAAGTAGCATGTGCTGCAAAATAGCAGCAAATCACGCTACAATGTTAACAGAATTCATATCATAGTGTAGGCTCCTCAAGCGTGGCATATTAATTATATTAGGTTTTAGGTACAGTTACCTAACTATTTCATTCAAACCTAGAACTAACTACCATTTTCATTTCGCCTTCGATATATCTCTTACCTCCCTCATCAGCTTTCTGGGATTTCTTTATCATTCAATTCGATTTCTGTCTAAGAGCGCTTAGTCAGAAATCAATCTCATGTACGTATTAATTATCATTGCTGTATGTCACCACGAATCAAGCAATTAATGCGCTTATTATTGCCGCGAGGCCTTTTATTATTTTGCTTGCATTGATGATCGCTGAATCGATTCTTGCAAAGTGAGTAAATTAGGAATATCAGTATTATCATTGCTTGTGTAAGCTGAGGCTCGGTTGTTTTGACAATGATTTAAATGCTAAGATTACTTTCCTAGTCTTTGCTTTTTCTTTTTGGTCTCGTGGGTAAAATTATTGCAGCTAGTAGTAACATAAATAATGTGACGCCTACGATTGTAACGAAATCAAATCTTAGAGAAATATCCATCTCTCATCATTGTAGCAATTTTATATATCTATCTTTAATCGATTATATTTAATACTAGTTGTCTGAATACGCTGGTTGGTCCCACGTGTATCTGATCCCAATCCTACTGTACATTCAAACAATTGTCTCTTTTATAACAAAAATAATAATAAATTGTAGCTAAGAGTCTGTAACTTATTTGTGTGAATAAATATTTTCAATAACCCATATTACTGATAATTTCCTCTGACTGACCAGTTATACACGCGGACGTTGGTGAATTCGGTGCTGGACTTAGGTAGGAGGCGCATCCCTTAAGGCGGCTGGATTCTACAACGTCCGTTTGTCTTGTTACCTCTAAGTTCTAAATGCATCATTACTAAGAAAATGATCACTGGCTTAACATCTCTTATAGTCAATAGAAATAAAATTGCGAAGGTTAATAAGTTGCTGACAATTAGGTGTTGATTTTGATTTCGATTTTGATTAAAATAAAGAATGTTCTGTTCTTTTCATATTTAGAGGCAAACTCATTTGTATTATTATACTAGTGGCGCATAGTTTTTGTTTTAATTTTTTCTCGTCTAACGATGGCGAAAAAGAAAAGTCCCAATGCTGCAAAGCCCATTATTGCCAACAAGAGGTTTAGACTTGATGATTCAATCTGAGGTATGAAAAGATCGAGTTTTGATACAATCACTCGTATCGCAAAGATTGCAAAAGCAATTGTGACATAAAGGATACGTCTTGATTTTATCCTCCAATATGCAATGAGAGACAATGCGCAGAGAATTGCAGCAAATATTCCAGTTCCAAGATCAAAAAACTCTGCTAGATCTCCCTTATCCAATAAATCAGTAACGTGTTCCTCAGAATTGCTGCGATAGTTTGAAATAGCTAGAACACTTTGTGATGCAGAATGAGTCCCTGATGACATAATGAATAATAGTAGTATAGAAACTAATTTTATCGACACATCGGTATACCAGAAATACTGATAATTTCCTTTAAGCATTAATTTTTTATTTATTCTCATGATTTTTCATCATCGATTGAATCATCTGCCTGGTCGATGTCTGTCGACATTTCCGGCCTAGAGCCTGCTGCCAAGTCTAAGAAAAGTTCAGCTAGTCTATCGGATAGTTTACTCCAAACTGTAGGATAATAAGATTTGAGGAGACCAACTATGTCATTGACGTCACCCTCAATAAAGTATTTTACAAACCGCCCATCCTTATAACTGGTAACTAAATGGGCATTAATTAGATTTGACATATGCCAATTGATTGTTGGCGCAGTCAAACGGATGTAATTCGAAATATCTCCTTGAGTCGAACCAGGATTTTCTACAAGATATAAAATGATATCCCTCGGAGTTTCTTGCTGCAAAACCGCTAAGATGTCTTCGTCTCTTTTGCGTGAAATGGAAACCGTGTAATACACCTTGTACATTCCTTTGCGTCTTGATTTGATTAATCCGAGCTTGTCAAGTACTCCTAGATGGTGTTGAGTATCTCCCATGGCTACACCGAGGTTTTTGCTTAGCTTCCTGAGATGGGTCCCTGGATGATTCTTTATGTATTCATATATTCTAGACCTATTATCTGATATAACGTGACCCATTTGCTTGCGATACGTGTAATCGATCGTTCTGGAATTCACCACCGATGTGTCCCATGGAATGTAACCCCTCCAGTCCATAATACTGCGTCACTCCATATATATTCCAATTAAAAATCATTATCCTTTAATTGTTAAATGCTTTTCTTGATTCAGGTACACCTATCTAAATGTGATGAATTACGTTATTTGATAATTTAGAATTGACTGATAAATGCATAGGCATTTGTCTATTATCAATAAATACGCTATTCTGGGTCCTGGTATTTACGAAATAGAAGACTAAACAAACGAATCACTATATGCTGCTTTTCGTCTGTGCATTGCCTTCGATACTTTTTGTTCAAGGCTTATCCTTTATTGATAATACTACTGAAACTAAATCCATTACGCTAGGTAGCAAGGATGGAAAGCCTGACTATGATATTGAGATCGTCAGAAAGAATGGCGAGCCTATGACTTAATTTTGGACGTCAACAAAGGTAACATGATTAAAGGTGACGATTAGCCATAAGAAATTTCTTACTGAAGTATATAATTTCAATTCCAAAACCTTGAGATCCAGTAACCAGATATCTGCCTTGATAAATAATTATCATTTATTATATACCCATATCGAAACTTTGATTTTATCTTAATCACAACGTTGCAGAGTCAACATATATACTTAAGTGCAGAATGTAGTCTATTCGCGGCTAGGGGAATAGTGGTCTAAATACGCACGTAATATCCATGTAGTATCTTACCTTTTTCTAAATTTACCCAATCGTAAATTCCTCCTATAATTATATTTGTGAGACAATCCAACATTAATGCTAAAATCAGGCACAAATATTCTAAAGCATATTCGGCTGATATTAGCATTAAGAACACTTGCAATATTATACATAATGTTCACACTATATTATATTTGAGGTACATTTAGCAAAATGACAATTTGTGATTACTGGTAACGTCTGTTCTATTCAAGTGAATCATATAATAGTGTTCTTGAAATTACGTTTGTCCAAGACAATCTTTTGTGAAGGCAATGAGATGCAATTGAGCATAATAGATACCGTCTGTGAACTCCATTCAAGATGTTTCCACTATAGAGAGGAAACAGCAGCGAAATGAGATATCCAAATTGATTACTTCCAATATTTTAGACCGGCCTCCAAGCTGCGGACTTTCTCATAGATGAATAGTCCGCCCCTACTTCAGTATTCGAATATAGCGACGAATCATGGCCAAAGGGCATCGTGATGCGCTTAATTTTTTCGTATTCAGCCAAGACATACACGCCTTTACCTATCTTGTCTGAAAATTAGTCACGCACCTTCCATGTTGCCATGACCATCTCAAGAGATTCCTTGGACTCTTCGGCGCTGAGTAAATTCTGTCCACCTTCACGTTGGCGATGAAAGATTATACTCCCATATGGATCGCAAATAGTGACTGAGTGAATAAAAGGATCAATATTCATAATATCTTTGTAATGCTGTTTATTTTATAGATTCTAATTCTTAGCAACTAGCTCATTATATAACCAAATATTGCACCACATACAAGATGGAATGCAAGTGCATAAGGGCGATGTCTGTTATTGAATGATTCAACTAGTCTACGAATATAGTTTTTTGCCAAGCGATCGTAAAAATTACAACTATATGGTGTATTGACGGTTGGATCAAAAGGGTTGTTATTGGCAGATATAGCAATAACCATACTATTATACCAGCTCCCATACCTAGAAACGAACTCATATGGAATGAGTAAGTGTACTTTCCTCGATCTAATTCCAACACCGCCCAGTACGATGCCTATTAATGAGCCTATAAGAAGATGAAGTCCAAATCCCAAATAACCAGCATTTATGATATTATTCAAACCTAGGGAGGTTCCGATAAATGAATAGAAAGTACCCATTGGCATACTGTATGCTAATTCTGCAAGCAATATTACCAAAGGAATGAGAAAAGTTGCAATAAAACCGGCAAATGTTCCGTATTACTAAAAAATGCATTTCTACTTTTTTGTTTGAAATGGACTGATTGATTATGGGTCACTTCTTATTCTCAATCTCCATGATAAGCTCGATGTTCAAA
>JARBAU010000287.1 GCA_029237525.1 Nitrososphaerales archaeon
AATAATAATAATAATAATGATAATAATAAAGGCTCTTTAGGAAAAATAAGATTAGATCACGTAATTTCATTCGCTGATGCCATTTTTGCTTTTTCGATTACATTTATGGCAATATCGATAGAAATTCCGAATCTTCCAACAAACAACTTGACTGTGCAACAATTAATTGCTACTCTTTCCGATTTGCAACCACAGCTTGAGATCTATGCAATAAGTTTCATGATCGTTGGCGTATATTGGATTTCGTATCATCGGGTGTTCAATCATATAAAGTCTTCTCATACAGGTTTAGTATGGCTCAACCTGATGTTCCTATTTTTTGTAACGCTCATTTCGTTTGCAACCAGTATTGACTTGAAATACGGAAACTTTCAGTTTATATTTCTAATTTATGCGGGAATTCTTACTATAACTGGTGCAACTTTGACTATAATTTGGTTGCATGCGTCACAAGCAAATTTGCTAGATAAATCTGTTACCAAGCTTCAAAGCAAATTGATGCTCTACGATTTACTCATTCCAGTTTGCATATTCCTTATCTCAATTGGTATTTCATTTATTGATATTCAGGTCGCTCAATATTTTTGGATACTAATAATTGTTGCAAAAGTAGTTGCACGGAAAATGTATCCAAAAATCCCTTGAATATAGCTGAGTAATCTAAAATGTATGTGAAAATAGTCAAATTCTTCTAATTATTAAGTATAATTTCAAACTTTCTAGATAATCCCAATAATCTGGATTATAAACCTTCAATTAATGGAACAGATTAATCAATTCTGAGCCAGTGGGCTGGTAAATATCTAATCTATAGCCATAATCATAACCGTAGCCATAGCCATTTTCAATACTCTTTTTGACGTTATTAGCGGTATGGCAGTGATTCAATTATTGGTTTGATATTAGTAACGGCTTTATCTATGGGCATATGTGTCGAATAAATGATAAGCGTGTTAGGGCCGCTTATATCCTTCTGGGAGGTCTTACTTACAAAGTTGTTAGTTGAAAAAACTTGGAATCCGGCGGACGTGAAATCCGATTTATATTTGGCTAAAGAATTGGTAGGAACGAAAATGCCTCCCACAGTGAGATCACCAGTGGCTTGTACATTCCCGTCAACTTTTATGGATCCCTTCATTGGATCATATTTATCATCAGAAACACTGTAGGATCCAGGATCAAGTACCTTAGTGTCTGAGCCACCAGGATGTTTAATAGGTGTAGTTTGCCATACCACTTGATTAGTCTTATTATCTTTTACCAGCTCAATATGAACATGACCAGGATCTCCGTGAACAAATGCAATACCAGTTCCCTTGGGTACAACAAGATGAGTTGGAATGTAGTTCGCATTTTTTAGGCTAATGGTCTTATCATCTGATAGAGGGTGATGTGCTTCGTCTGGTATGTATACTAAGAATCCTTTAACAGAAGATGGTAATGACATGGTGCCAGTATCAAATACGGATTGAGCCGTTGGCATCTCGTTACCAGCGGCAGTACCATTAGATACACTCAATGCAAATGCATTAGGAAGAAAAGAATTAAAGGTAGTAGCAGATGCTAAGAATAGTATTACAGCCAAGGAGGCAGTAGTTATAGTTAACATTAAAACATATGCTGACTTGTTAAGGATTGACATAAAAATTTGCTAGCACCTCGGGTATTTAAATCATAGAGATTATTCTGACTGAATAACAATCTATTTTGCCTTTAGATTAAAAATTATAAAAATGATTCGATATATTCGACGAATGTATCGTGGATATATTTTGGTAATATAAATAACAAAAGAGATGCTTTCAGATCTGGTTTAATATTTTCTGGTCTTAGTTCCACTAGGGATAAATAGTATCTATGGTGAGTCACATTAGTGATCAATTTACATTACAGAAAACATGAAGATCATCAAGTGAGTACTATTCGTAGAAAGGAGTTTCCATCTAGTGCAATTAAAGTCAATAGTTTAAGAAAAAAGTATGGTCGACTGAATTCATTAAATGGTATTTCTTTTGAAGTATTTCCTAATGAAATATTTGGATTTCTTGGCCCAAATGGCGCTGGCAAAACAACTACTATAAAGTGTATCACAACACTTACAAAACCAACCGGAGGAAGTATCCAAGTATTCGGAATAGACGCGATTTCAGATCCAGACAGAGTTCGACAGAATATTGGTTACGTTCCTCAAAGCTTGTCACTTGTCGGTGAACTGAGTGGTTATGAAAACCTACTCATGTATTCGAAGTTATATGGTGTACCAAAGGAACATCGAAATGAGAATATTTTCCGTATACTCGAACTTCTGGGCATAAGCGAAAAAGCAGACTATCAGGTACGAAATTATTCTGGAGGAATGATGCGAAGACTTGAGATTGGTACTGCCCTTGTTCATAATCCCCCTTTAATTATTTTAGATGAGCCAACTATAGGGCTCGATCCTCAGGGCAGGCGTATGGTTTGGGAAATTCTACGAAGATTGGTACATAAATTAGGTACAACAATTTTTATGACGACGCATGATATGCTAGAAGCAGATCAACTTTGTGATAGACTAGCAATAATAAATAGTGGTAAGATAGCTGCGATAGACACACCAATCAATTTAAAACGTAATGTGGTAGGAGTATCTAGTGAAGGAAGAGGAACTGTAGGTGGTGACGTTATAACACTAAAGATCCCCACGGACTCTCGCTCTTCTGCTATATCAATAATTGGTAGAGAGTTGGGAAGTAAGGCTGAAATTGTTGACGATTTGTCGCTACGTATTATATTAAAAGATGTGGACAGTTTATTTTCGAAGCTGTTAAGCATATTGATAAAGGCCGGGATAAGACTTGATTCAATTGATGTACAAAAGCCCACACTAGATGATGTTTTTCTACAATATGCAGGGACAAGGATCCAAGAAGCTGAATCACAAACAATGGAAAGCTGGAAGAGTATAAGAAATGTCAGAAGAACGTTTAGACAAATGGGATAGAGAACTAAATAGGAGTAGCGGCATCAGTACCGATCGCAATAATACTCCAGTTTCAGCTCTGATTAGGACATTGGGTAAGACAGTCAACATCTGTGAACTAGAATTGAGAAAGATAAGGCGTGACTATACTGATCTGTTAATTCGAGCGATACAACCCATACTATGGTTAACAATCTTTGGGACTGCCTTCACTCATATTTCACAGAATTCGATACCGTCGCTCGCTATTGCGATAAACGGTGGCCTAAATGGTATATCGTATCTCGAGTACATAGCACCTGGCATTCTAGCTCAATCTGTTTTATTCATATCAATTTTTACGGGGATTTCTATGATATGGGAAAGGGATTTAGGTCAACTTGACCGTTTGCTCTGTTCTCCAGTTCCTAGAACTGCTATAGTGTTGGGAAAATCATTCACGGGAGGCTTAAGAGGATTAATTCAAGCAGCTATCATTTTTGTTGTTGCAGTTGTGATGCAGATAAGCATTAATTTCAATCCATTATATCTGATTGGAGTCGCAGCAATTGTCTTTACTTTTGGAATCGGCTTTTCTAGTTTGTCAATAGCAATTTCCACAATAATAAAAAGTAGAGAAAGAATATTCGGATTGGTACAGTTACTAACTATGCCATTATTCTTTGCAAGCAACGCATTATATCCGACACAGCTAATGCCAGAGTGGTTGCAGATCATTTCCTTCATAAATCCAATGAGTTATGCGGTAGATGCTCTGAGAATACTAATGATCACTGGAAATTTTGGACGGTTATTAACTGATGTAGTTGCATTAGCAATTTCAACAACAGTATTCATATTCTTTGCTACTATGGCATTCAGGAGGATTGAAAGATGAATTATATTATTTAATTTGAACTGATATGCAATTAGCCTGGAACAGGAAATGGCATAAAAATCTGCAGTATATGTGATATATTAAGTCGACTAAAGAATGTATAAACGAAGCACTGCAAATTCTAGATAGAAATATGAAAGATTTACAAATTACTGGGAATATTGGATAGGGATATTCTAGAGTGCGGTCATAATATATGATGATAATACATCTAAGACTATGTTTCATACACAAAATTAAATAAAGTCTAAAGTGCTTATGCCCACCTGGCTTTACTACTTTCCATATTTAATATTTGATATTCA
>JARBAU010000288.1 GCA_029237525.1 Nitrososphaerales archaeon
ATTAAAGAAAATGAAGTAAAAGAAAAATATGAAAGAAACAAATCTCCCGATCCATTTCGATACTATGTAAAAGATTATCCGTATACCACAGGATATTTTCCACCGCTAGCAGTTGTCAAGAATAGATGGGCCCTTTCAAAATATCATAAAATGTATTTAAATCCTCTAGAATATTTTAATATAGCTAAAACTACCACTCCTTCCAATTATTCCACTGGCCATATATGTGATTTGTGTGGGAGTAAACTTAGCTCATCTGAAAAATTGAGCTGTCACATCAATATGCATCATAACTAAATTGCCAACAATACATTATATAGTTTTCATCAGAATGACATGTTGCCTCCAGCATGACATCCTAACAGTATGCCAATCACAATACAAAATTCGATTATTTTACATTAGTTGAATAATATCATCATCTTCTAATCTATTCACAAATCTAATCTTACATCTTAATTTGCTTTTGACAATAGCTCATTGAACTCGGCGGTTCCCTAAAGTGTGTCAATCTGTAGTGATTTACTAGATTGTTTATTGAAACATAACAATTGTCTTATTTTACGTATGTAGCCATTTGACTTAAGTAATGTGGTAAAGGAATAACATCTACATTGATACTAGGAGTGACGGTTATTGAGGATGTTATTATTATATCAATGCTTGCGAAATTACAATCTATAACCTCGACAGGTAGGAATCAGCTTTGGATTAGTGAAGTAGTAATATCGATACTCTCAGAGTTGGCATTTGTTGTAGGTATATTATGCATAGATTCCCGAATTATACCGAGGATTGTGAATTACAAAGGTAGTACAGATCTATCAGATTTACTCATAGTGGCCATATTGGGAGTAACATTTGGATTATCTTTTGTAGCATCTGAGATTGGAATATCAGTTGCGACTGGAGCCTTCTTTGCTAGCATTCTGATATGAATCCAAAGTACATTTAGTTACATAGGTTTTGGCAACACCGATCAGAAATAAGTTCGCAGCGATATTTTTGTTTCAGTAGACGGACTAATGACTATTCTACTTCTTTCAATTCATAGTCCTTGTAATAATTTTGCTACGATATCGTTGGTGGCGAAATTCCTCACCGTCTTTATATCTGCTAGGGTACAAGGATATGGTAATTCTATTGCGCTAACAGCCGGATTCGGATTGTCATCTTCCGGAGGAGAATTAGCGTCAGTCCTGGCTAAACGAGGAACGGATATCGGAGTTACAAGTTCTTTCCTACTTGCAATGATTGGAACGATGACGATAATTACCACGTTTATTACACCTTATATGACAAAGCTGAGATGGAAATTTTCAGGTATGATAGCATCAAAGATAGCGATGTTGTTTTTCTCGGTATGCAGACACAAAAAAAGAAAAACAAGAATATTAGATTTTAGAATTAAGATTAGTAAATATGAAGACAATCGATAAATCACAGCATCTAGGCAACGAGTTACATTCTTTGATTTCATATAGTCAAAGGTGGTAAATTTATATGATTAGCGTGTTTATTCTATAATTATCGCTACTCAAGCCGAGGAGCGATAGATTACTTTGTATACTCATAGAAATTTTGTATCCTTTAAGAACAATACAAGTGGTACCTATTGGTCACCAAAATAAATTATTGATGGTAATATTTCGATTAAATAAATGGATCGGGTAACTTCAGAACTTACTAGAAGATGAAAATTTGAAATACAGTTCTTGACTCGACAGTTAGACTAATTAATATAACTGTTTGTAGATGTAGAAACTAGTCCAAGGTGTCAAAGAATTCAATTAGGAGGTGCGTAATATGTGGTTGCACCGAACACAGTTTGGTAGGTTGCATAACACATTGGCTCATGCATGATAAGAATGAAGGTAGATGTAGATTGAAGCATGCCAGTTAATATGCTAGATTAGGAATTATAGGATAGCCGCGAACATGAAAGGTTATGCAATAATTCATTCTATATGTACATGAATTAGAAGCACAATGGTCGAGAATTACGGATTTGTATAATATCAAATACTACGTGTCTACCTTCAATGTCAGCCTTGATGAAATATGGAAGACACAATTATCGCTAGGAAATAAACTATTGCCACCGCTTTTACTGTCTTGCCTATACTCATAACGATAATAAATTTTTTAAAGTCATACTTTTTAACTCCTGCTATAATTGGGATAACATCTCCAAATATTGGGATCCATGGGGACAAAAAGATTATAATCCATCCATACCTGTCTAGCATAATGCTACTACGTTTTTCCTTGTCGGTTCGATGGTTGGTATCAGTATTACTAGTATTAGATGAATCTGCTCCCTCAGATAGGTGCTTGCGAATTTGAACAGACAGTTTTTTTCCAGTGTAGCCCAAATAATAAGCAAGAAGCCCTCCGATGATTGACGCTATAGTTAGTACTATAAATACATTTAACTGATTTTGTCCTGAGACTAACAAAGCAGAGATCGTTAATTCAGTTGGAATAGGAATGACTGAAGAAAGTAAGCCGTTTAAAAATAGGCCCAATAATCCATATTGAGTAAAGAGAATTGCTATTGAAGTTGGAATAGCAAAGTTAAGCATTGATTTGTAGATTTGCTGACTGAAATCAGCATACCTTAACTTGTTGTGATCTCAAGTTATCATGTTTGGATCTCAAAATGGATTATAAGTAAGACCCTTCAACTGATTTCAGGATTTGAGAAATCTGTGCTATATGCCCATATCCATTCATAATTCTATTCCATATTGTCCTTATCTTACCTTTATTTTCGGGATCATCTCTTAATAGAACCACTATATCTTCAAGTAGATTCAAGAGTTTCATTTCATCGTCTTTATCAACTCCGTTGAGTATTTGTGATTGTTCAGAATTCCTTTCTTGACTAGAATTCGAATGTGACAGTTCTCTCATAATAACATCTATATTTGACACGATTTCCTGCCTCTTCATACAGGTGTATTTTGAATCCGCTCATATGAATGCATGTCAAGGTAAATAATGCCACCAATCCATGTAGAAACACAACTGCATAAATGATAGTCATCTATAATGCACTCTATAAATAAGAGTCTGAATGTTTGTATTAGATTTTTGAGTTCTACTAAAAGTTGTGTTAAAAGAAACGTGATTGAGGTCGGAGACGAGTGCATAGATATATTCGCATTATCCGCAGCCATAACGATAGCAATTATTTTAGCAAAAATCGTAAACGTGATTACGTTATTACCTAATTTCATAGTGTTGAGCAGTCACACACTTTGACTATTTCTGCTGCTGCCGCTGATGCTGTATTTCGATTATTAGAAGCAGAATCGATGAATAACGACGCGATCGCAGAGATACCAGCTAAACTAGTTATAATATTGAGTCGTCATATTATTAACCTAATCTAATCATATATTACTGTTGATTAAATCTAGACGAACTCATGTCATAATCAATAGCCTTACCGTTTTGTGATTCTAGGTATTGGATGTCCTCAGTTTTTCTGTGAGTTTTCTGGAAAGCCTATGCTTGTCATCAATAGTTAGATCGTCAATTGCTGCTATATAACCGAGGGCTTTGTCATTTCCCTTCAATCAATTCTATCTCATTTGGCTTGATGTATGGCTTTGATGGATGGATGGATGGATGGTTGCGTAGAGCACAAATGTATAGTCCAATAATAAATATATAACACATACCTAACTATAAAGTGCGAAACTATGGACGATAATTGGCATGGTAGAAAGTCTTTTTCTTCACGTCGTCATTTCCCTTGCTATACTGTTATTTACTGCTAAAGTCTTTGCTGAAATCTTTCATCGTTTAAAATTACCTGTTGTATTAGGTGAATTACTGGCTGGTATAGTTGTTGGTCCATATGCTTTGGGGACTTTTGTATCATTTGATGGAAGACCTATCGTCGTTTTGGATGAAACTATTAGACAGATTGGTGAACTATCAGCAATTGTAATTCTGTTTATTGCTGGTTTAGAGATTACTCCCAGGGAGTTTCTAAGGGGTGGGGCTGCTGCGTTTACTGTTGGCTCGATAGGCGTAGTAATACCATTCTTTGTTGGTTACTATGTCTTTTCAGCATTTGGAATACATGCTCTAGAATCAATGCTTATTGCTACTGCCCTGACTGCGACTAGCATTGCCATTTCAGTCCAAGTACTAACAGAATTAGGAAAAATGCAGTCTAGGGAGGCTAGGTTGATACTAGGTGCGGCGATAGTGGATGACATTCTGGCTATTGCAGTTCTTTCTGTAGTAACTACGATGGTTCAAACAGGTAATACAACACCAGAGATTAGCAGTATTACGTTTCTTGTTTTAAAGATCTTGGGATTATTTGGTGCCTTGTTAGCAGGTGCCGTTTTGATAGTACCTAGAATACTACACGTAGAAAATCTATGGAAATCAAAGGGTAGTGTAGAAGGTATAGTTACAGCTTCCTTCTTTGGTGCTGCTGGTATCGCTGCGTTTGTTGGTCTTTCTCCTATAGTTGGAGCGTTTGCTGTTGGTATGGCTGTTGCTAGTACTAGAGTTATAAATAGAGTTAGTGAATATGTGGACAAACTGGGGATTATCTTTGTACCGTTATTCTTTGCTATAATTGGGGCACAAGTTGATTTAAGAGGGATTAATCTTAATGTGCTTCTGCTAGCTGGTGGAATAATAGCTGTTGCCATTTTGACTAAATTGGTAGGCTGTGGACTTCCATCAATGTTATTCTTGAAAGATAAAAGCAAAGCAATGAAAGTTGGAATTGGAATGGTATCTAGAGGAGAAGTTGGGCTTATAGTGGCAGGTGTAGGTGTGTCCTCCAAAATATTGACATCAGATGTCTATACTGCGATAATAATTATGGTTGCCCTTACAACAGTTGTAACTCCTATCTGGTTAAAAAGAGCATATCAAAGGGAAAGAATCCAAGATCCTGCCTAATATAGGCTTTATATTATACTTGCTTCAGATAGCTAGCCAGTGAAAAAGTATAATATCTGTTGATAGTTCAGTGGGGTTCGCCAGATTTAATCTATTCACCGTTAAACCGATCACACAGGTATGATTTCGCCTTTCCAATACCTTTCCTTTATCGCTCATCACAGCTATCTGCAGATAGTTCTTGTGTAGATCCATGCCTACAAACATGGATATTTTATC
>JARBAU010000289.1 GCA_029237525.1 Nitrososphaerales archaeon
AATGATGTATTAACGCCGTCACCAAAACCAAAAACTAGATCTCTGATATAGCTACTCTCCTTAATGTGAGGTTCAACATGTGTACTATCCATATTATTTCTGGTAATTTTTCACCTTTTAATGTATATAACTGTAAACTGCCTATACTTTGTGTTTAATTTTTTGAGCTGAGCTATAACTAAGATCATCTATATACATCACCCTGATTCTACCATAGCTCTTATTTTGATACACTATTAGTTCATAAGTTTGCCAAGGCACTTTGTAGGGATACACCTCATCTTGTCTCTGTGAAAATATTTCAAAATGTATCGGTTGTCTAGCCACAGGAATTACATGGTGGGTGAGGTCCTATGGAATCTGTTTCGACTACTAAAGGTCTTTGCTCAGACCTTGTTGCATTTTCGTAGTCCTGGATACAACAATCAATGATACTATCAAAGGCGTTGCACTTCAAAAGGTCTTATCGATATATATCGGACTCCGAATCATTATGCCCATGTCTGAACTATCAGGAGTACTCAAATCCCAACAAAGGACATTTTGCAACAAGATCCAGTAGACTTGAAAGATGGTCTCTGAAGCCTAGAAAAGACAATACTTCCTTTATACATTGCCAAGATTTCTGTGCATTGGAATGCGCGTAGTCAGAGCCCTAAAAATACCGAAAATACGGCTAAACGATAGGGAAATAATAAGTAGTCTTACCAGCAATGTAAATCGTAAAAGAATGCTCTGCATACGCAATTCATTATAACAGAGATTAAATTTGGCTTTGAACAGGCTGAGGAATCGAAAATGGCCGAGTTTTTGCAACAATGTAAGACTAAAATGCCCATGCATATACATATTGGGTAAATTTCGATCAAAGTGAATAGAACTGTTGCAGAGGAATCAAACCTTTGACGTTTTCATAGAATTTGTATTGCTTAATGGTACAGCTTTTTGCTGCGCCGGGGACAAAATTTACAATTCCAGAAAAGCAATCGACATTTAGGATACCGTTGAATTCTCATGCCCAATCTGTCTTTTTACTGCATTAAATTACCTTTTTCCATCAGATGGAAAAATATATCATAGGTCGCTAAGAAAAAGCAATTTTAATAAATTGAATAGGAAAAACCTGGGTGTATAGTCTGTTTACGTACACCCAGGATGGAATGAACACATGTCCTTTGTCATCTGTGTTGCTTGACGCCTATGTAAAGGCAGTACAAGTAAGCAGATAGTCGATGGTATAAAGGGCTTGCTCACTTTAGGAGTTTATCTAAGTTGCTGATTTGCTTACCACATTTTCAGAAAATACTGGGACCGCATCTTCGAGTAGATCGTTGTAAACATGTAAGCATTAATTTTTTCTATTCTAGGAATGAATAGTTCATATCTTATCCTAGTATTTTTGCGACATCTCCGCTATGCTATGCGAATTTACTCTACGTAATTGATAGTTGATGGTTCAGGTCTCTCAGGCCTATTGGCCTATGGTCACGTGCTTGTTGTTTAGAATGTCTTATTTGCTAGCCGAATCTACAAATTGCACGCCCCATTAATCCATCCTCCTCGTTTCCCTGAATTAGCATTTGCAGTCATCGCAGATAGATAGGTAGTTATATAATATCAATAACCACAAACGCAAGAACAAAATTGGTGTAATTGATAGGATATATTATTTTACCATAAGCGGAGCCAACAAGACCACCAACAATGTGGATCCGACTAGTGCTATAAGAAAGAGGCGCTCACGCGTTATCTTAAACTTCTTTAGGCCTACATTCATAACCCTTCACAAATGATTATGTTGAATTGAAGTATATATCTTACTATTTACTCAATCAGGTTCTAATTCAGAACGGCCGGTCACACGCATAACGCTTTAGGATTTAATTTGCCTATTGAGACGAATTTGAAAAATCTTTACTGACTCTTTAATTCTAGCAGTGCCCTATTAATCAGTGCTGACAGACCAGTATATTTAGTAAGTGAGACAACTAACAATTCAAAATCCTCTTGACCTCTATAACCTTCATCATACTTCATTTCGATGATTTCGTCGTCAGTCATTAATGTTACTGTTACTAGGGAGTAGCGACCATGCACTGGGTCGATTTTCTCAATATACTCTCGAAACTCTATACGTCTTATAAAATACCCCTGATTCTCAATATTCCCATTGGACAACACTACAGCTGTTCGGGATGCATTATTGGTGATTCTACCGTGTTCTACATCGGTTATTTTTCTCATTTTAAATACGATAATCCAAAAACCGTACCCATTCCGGGAACCATAGGTTATTTTCTGGCAAACCGATCCCTTTCGCAAGTATCTCTGGTGAGTTATAATATACAGTATCAGCGCCTATCTGATTCCCTATTTTCTTATTTATTTGTTCAATCGAGGATACTTGACCCACGTATCTATTTGCAATTAGATCCCTGTTTTGAGTATACAACCCTACTTGTCTCCCGTCAATTGTAGGCGGGTATGTAACAACAACAGTTATTTTTCTGGCTCCGGCATATCGCAGATAGTATATAGTTTCCATGACCGTACTTCCTGTCTGAATAGTGCCTTGGATTGTAGCAATACTCTTATTTGAAATCAGTTCTTTAACAACGAACTTCAACGATCGACCAGTAGATAACAACTTATTCTTACTTACCTCTTCAGAAAAATCAATCATATGATCGGAATCATCATATCTATCTTTGATTATCCCCTCAGAAATATCAAAATTCTCATGATGTTTATGATATTCATTGCTAAATCCTAAGGTCATAGGACGTGTATA
>JARBAU010000290.1 GCA_029237525.1 Nitrososphaerales archaeon
GAATATGGCGAAATGAATCAGACAGCATTAATAAGCTTCTGTGGACTAAATCTTAAAAAGCACAAATATATTCTCGATGACTTGGAGCTAAATGGCCTGATTTCTAAGAAAGAAGTCAAATCGAATAAAAGAATGATTACAGTTTATAGTCCAACTGAAAAGGGAATCGATTTTTCTAGAACAATACTTGAACCTTATGAAAAAATGTTTCCCCGTCGAAGGAATCGAAGTGAAGAAACCAGAACTTCTATCTACTCTGGCGAAAACGAAAATAAGTGACAAACAGAAAATTCATCTTTCTGGCTATCCTTAAGTCAAGTTATCTTCAACGACGAGTTCGAATGAAACTTTGTTTATTATTTGACCTACGATTTGTTCTCATCTCTGTCCAAAACAAATTGGGCAGCAATCTTCCTATCCAATTCCTGTTTATCTTGTTGATAAGCCTTGTATTTCTTGTTCCAAGATCCTACTGAACGATATTGTCTAATGCCTGCGATCAACCATAAAGATGAAATCACTATAACTGATCCCAGAAGTATGCTTAGTATCAGACCGAATTCATTTTCTATCTCCAAAATAACGAAAAAAGAAGGGTGTCGCAACAAGAATACCGAAAGGCCGATTGCAAGAGGAGCCAATATTAAAGAGGAGATGGATACGCCAAGCAAAGTTCTTCTGATCTGCAAAATCTGCTCTATGAAGCTGTCTAATACAGAAAGAACTTGCTGGCGAGATGATGAAATGTTCTGTGCATCATTATATTCGGAGCCATCATCCTCATAATCTCGCTCATTCATTAGCAGTATATCATGAATATTGCTTCTTCCTTATTTAGATACTGTTTAACATTGTTATCTCTATATTATGAATAAACAAAACCTCATAATGTATACTCAAACATATCACTAGATGGTAGCGCCTAAATTTGTATATTTGTCGGCATCTGCAGAAAGTTAGCACAAATTCCACGTGAATTATGACCTACAATTAAAGCTCTTTATCACTTCATACGACTCTTGATGGTTGAAGCAAACAATTTTTTGCGACAACTGCGAATGATTTCAATTTGAAGTCTTTGAGAAGAGGTACTTTTTAACGATTTTTTATTTTCCCATTAAGAGATTTTTAAAAAGTAAAAACATATGTTAAGTATCAGTGTCATTATAATTATAAAGCGGCATCATTTTTTCGCATTTTGATTAAATGTTTTTTTATTATGCATTAGTTAGAAATTTTGCAGAAATGTTTATTCAAGACTTTCTGGCATAATACATAGTCTAAAGAGACTGCAATTCAATATTCTCAAAGGTCTTCGGAAATAGATTGGCTGTCAAGGTTTGGTTTGAATAAGTAGAACTTAAAATCATATTATTAGTGGATTTGAGCTATATGTACGGGAGCGGAATAAATCTGAAGTAACTGGAGTTAGATATCTCCAATAATTTATCAACTTCTTTTGATCGATAGAGGGATATCTAAGGAATTAACAAGATTAGCATATATATCTATCTTTAGTAAAATATGTGTGGCATCTTCAACTATTCACTATGCAATAATATTGTATCAAATTTTGGAATCGCTTTTTGATTCAGCTAATACAATCACAAATTGTGTTAACTGACTACTACCTGGATAGACTAAATTATAGTTAGAATATATTATATCTCATTCTGTGAACCAATAACCTTGAATTATAATATGAAAAATGTTAGTCATAATCTCGTAGTATAAGAGTATTAATTGATAGAACCTGACATTACAACAAGAATTTGTGAGAGCTTGTCATAAATAGCAGATCTAGCGTAATTAGTTGATTTCATGACAATTGGGAGCCCTAGTGACATAATAGAGTTTATTTTGGAAGCAGCCACTGTAGGTATCAAATCGTCGGCAATAATTTCTAGGACGTCGTTGTCCTCGGCAGATCTTGCGAAATACCTTCACATACTGTTAGTATACGACTTGATAATGTATAGGTACATTGATAAATTATATTTGACAACGTCAAAGGGTATATCATATTTAGAAACCTACAACGAGATACGTTCCCAAACAACACCTAACTTTGCTCAGTGATATCCTCTTAATTTGTAAAAGAAACACAAAGTAATTAGTTAGCAACAATAAATCTGCGGCGAGACCAAAAAATATAGCTGCAAAAAGCCCTAATTACTTAATCGATGCTATGTCGAATCTAGCCATTTGTGTATCACGGATTGTCGAGTTAATTCTGCAGAGTCAACCATTTTGAGTTTTGTTGCCAAACGGTCTTTGTTTATCAAATGTCCTTGAGAAGAAATATGCTCGTCCAGGTCAGGAATATTTATTGATACATCACACATGTTACAATTTGCATCGTCAAGATCAATTACATTTCTCATATTTTTATTCATATTAACACACAATCTAAATTACGCTAAATAAAAAACTACAATCTCATTATAAAAAGTTATCAAGCTAATGTGAAATGCTGCTTGATGGACAAATCCAACAACACATGATACACCTCTAAGTGAATCCTTCACCCCCCGCGATTTATTGTCAATGTTATGCCTCGACCTACCACTAATTGTTGTTCGGATTTGTGTTAAATAATGTCTAATTTCCAATTTATGGATATATTTAATCGATTAATCTGAACAGGTAATAGATTTGCATAACTCTTAGATTGCTGCGCTTTGGGTATTTATTTTTTGTTTCAATATGGTATATTTAGATGCAATTTTGACCGTGAGAAAATGGTATTGATATTTGGGATTTATTTCCTTGCGCCGGCCTTTTTAATGAAGCCCTAGTGAGTCTTGTATTTGTCTAGCTGTAATGTGAAGCATATTAAACACAAACTTTGTGAACACGGAACAGCGTTTTTAAGAACGAACATCCAATTCAAATATTCGAAAATCAACTGCCTTACATACATCACCAACTTTTAATTAAAGCTATGTATGCAATGATGCCACTGATCACTCTGGATGAATTTCAAAAAAGGTCAGGTATTGCTAGTAAATCTGTCTGCAAACAAATTCTACAATATATGCTAGTTAATGGTATTGGGCGTGAAACTCGAAATATCTATTCGTTCTCCGATTCCGATCGAATCAAGCTTGCAATTCATGGATTAAAGAATGGTATTGACGTCGAATCCATATCGAAAATTCTAAGCTGGAGGGATTTTGAGGAATTCACTTCGGAAATTCTTAGTTTGTCAGGCTATGACGCTGAGCGTAATGTAAGATTCAATAAACCACATAGAGTAGAAATTGATGTTGTTGGAACATACAAATCCCCTAAACTAGCAGTGTTAATAGATTGTAAACATTGGCATCGAAATGACTTAAAATCAATATCGACTTATGCAATTAAGCAAATACAGAGGGCCTCAATATTGATGTCAAATAGAAAAGATGTAACTTCCTCGATCCCGCTGATCGTTACGCTTTATCCTATGACTCCAAAGATAGTTGAACAAATCCCAATTGTATCAATACGTGATTTCGTGTCCTTTGTTGATGCAATGCCTCTGCATCTTGATAAGATTAAACTAATATCCAGATGAACATTGGATGGTTTTAAATTTAGTCATCAATCAAGTATTACGTGACAAGTTGGTGATTGTGTAAATTACTATGTCATCTTAAATTACACACTTTAATTTTGCTCTTCAAATCTACCATATCTAGTGCTCGGAATATAATCGAACCCATGTTAGTTAATTCGAAAATTCTGAGAGGAATTAGCTGGCTAGCTCAGATAGATAAAAATGTCGAATATGTGTCTACCTTTACGATAGAAAGAATGGGTGGAAGAAGAAGACGGAAACTAATAAGACCTCAAACAAAGAGTCGTAGTGTCCAAGGTAGATGTCCTAAATGCACAACCGTAGTAAAATTCAACGTATCGGGACCAGTTGGGAAAGAGATCTATGAATGCTCCGCATGTTTATCAAAATATCCTATCGATGATCTATGAATCATGATTTAATTATCATAGTACATGTGCAATTCGGTTCTAACTGTAGATCATCATAGTGTAAATGCATCCAGACTGACATTCGACTAATTAATACCAAATTTCGAATCTAGTTCTGATGAACTATACATGCATATCACGTTGGTGTACACATAATTATTCTAGTTAGATCTACTTTAGTCCATTAAGATAGCCTTCCTGTTCAAGCTTGTCTGCATGTGCTGCAATATATCTCCAAATAATATCTGCCTTATCAGATTGAAAGTCCCAAGGAGCGATTAATACTAAATCGTGATCACGTATCCACATTCGCCTTTTAATCTTTCCTCTAATCCGGCATGTCCTGACTCTACCATCTGTACATTTTACAATAACATTATCTCCTCCCACTAGCTTTATTACACGCCCTAGTAATTCACCAGTTTGAGGCTTCACTAGTTCCTTAAGATGGGATTCAGTTAATACTTTTCTTTTGCCTAAGTCTCAAACACCATCCGTTATTCTTTTTAATCAGGTTAAAAATGTATCTAGTCAGTGATTGCAGCTTAAAAAATGTTTGCCAACTTCATCCAATAAATTTTATAAATCTTATTCGCCACTTTAGTTTTCTTAATTTTATCTAACATACTATATAAATCACAATATCCGATGGCGTGATGCCTTGACTTCGTAAAATGCTCACTTTTTCTGAATATATTTCACTAGTGTGAATCTAAACATTATAACATCTAAAATTGAAAATAAATTTAGCAAGACTAAAATAAGTCTTAATCCATTGAATCGTTAATTTATGGCTAGTAATGGACTATCTGACAATTGCAAGAAAGGTAGCCATATTGATTGTAGCGATTGTATTTGCAAGTGTCATATACCAGGAACTATGGAATATATGGCAAGAAATATAGCTAAATTGGAGAAGGAAAAACCTGGTCTAGGTGATTCTCTACCAGGATTCTAATTTTGCCTACTTAACGTTCAGCCCATCATCGTAAATGTCTAGTTGCAAAATATGATAACCTCACCCTCAACCAATCAATCAATTTTATAGTGAATACAACTTCAGTTAACAAGATATAAGAGCTAATAATGCATTTCTCTAGAGATGCAAATTCCGGGATTAATTCACTTAGCAGGCAAAGATACTATGTCCAACAGTGTCCTATTGCTGACTGGTGCATCCGGGACCGGAAAGAGCATCTATTGCAGGCAATTTTTACTTGAAGGTATATCTCAAAATGATTATTGCATTTACATGAGTTCTAATTTAACTGTAGATCAATACGATGACCTAGTTTCTAATCTTGAAAAGGGTATTGTTTCCAAAAATTCTCTGTTTATTAATCCGTATATTAACGAAATAGAAGAGAGCAAGAAATTATCATTTACTATGAAGGAGGTGACTAGTGCGCTCAACCGATCGGGAGTACCTTTGAAACAACGATTCGTGAGTCCACCATCTTCGATTGCTACTAATCCTGCGAAGAATGTTCGATTCATATGTGATTCACTGACACATCTACTGGCCTTATTTGGAGAGAAATCAATAGAGACATTTATCACAAAGCTTTATTTCAGTTTGAAATCATTTAATGCTTCAGCCATTTTTACTCTTAGTACTCCATCAACGAGTGAATATGAAACCAATCGTATAAGCTCTATTTTTGATGGAATATTGGAGATGAAGCTAGAAGATAATGGAGAAGCACTGACTAGGAGGATTAGAATGCTCTCGATAAAAGGAATGCATCATGATCCCATGTGGATCCAATTTAACATATCTAATGAAGGGAATGTATCGTTCCACAAAAGATCGAATTATGTTTTTTGTTTCCTTTGTAAGGATCCGATATATGATACTCCAGTCATGTATACGGAACTTCCCTTTCATGCACACCATTTAGAGATTTATAAGAAACTAGTTAAGATTTATGACTTTGACCTATCAGGAATAGGTATTCCAACTGAGCCAATAAATGCGAATTTCTTCTTCATAGATATAGTTGGCCTTTCTGACCCTTTATTATCCGTTAATAAACAGAGAGAAAAAATAGAGACCCTGAACAGTCTTATACTGTCATGCGAAGCATTTAAGATGGATGATAAGAAGATAATTCTACCTACAGGTGACGGCATGGTCGTTGGTTTTCCACTGAATCCTGAGTTGCCTTTACAACTTGCCATGCAGCTTCATCGTGAGCTACGCAAGTATAATTATGAAAAAAATAATGAAGACTCCATAATTGTCCGAATTGGTCTCAGTACTGGACCTGTATTTACAGTAAATGATATAAAAAATAATCAGAATTATTGGGGACCAGGTATAATATTAGCACGCAGAGTTATGGATATCGGTAACGAATGGCACATCCTGATTGCGGACAATCTAGCAGAAACATTGATTGCCTTGAAGGAAGAATATAAAAAAACAATAAAGCTCATTGGAAATTATCGAATTAAACATGGTCAAGAGATAAGGCTTTATTCACTTCATTCTAATGAGTTTGGAAACTCTGAATTGCCAATTAGAAAAGATTTCTAATGATAGTAAGGTGTCGAGTGATTGAAGTCTATAAGAGTGACGTGTTCTTAATTAAACACACTATATTATAACCTGATATAATCGCTAGGTCAAATCAGTTTTTGAGCTCCAGTTAGAATAGACCTTGATTAATCTATAGAGCCAGTTATTCCCATAACCGTTCTGTGAAACGCCATCTGATTACTCTTTTTAAGAGAAAAATAGTAAGAATTGAGGAAGGAATCATAGCCGCGACCATAGATAACAATGCAGTTTGTCCAGAAAGTTTTGGAGTTATATAGATAATAGTGAAAAAAAGAAATACACTCGTAGTAAATAGATAGAGAAAGACGGTCACAATCAAGATAGAACCTTTGATCACCAGAGCACGTTTCAACAAGTAATTCCATGTCGTTAACGTTAATAACGGTAATTGATATTCTGCTAAAACATGAATGAAAACCGTAAAATTGAGTCTACATCGTGGGATCCTTCTCTAGAACTGAAAATTCTCGATAAATGGTGTAAGGATGATGTCTATAGTTATTCAGATTCTAATCTAAATAGTACACCTTTTGTGATTGATACTCCTCCGCCATATCCCTCAGGAAGACCGTGGCACATTGGAGCGGCGGCTCATTATGCTCAGATAGATATGATCGCCAGGACCGCGCGAATGAGGGATTACTTAGTATACTTTCCCATAGGTATTGATAGGAATGGCCTTCCTGTGGAGATTTATACTGAAAAAAAATACAAAATTCAAATGCGTAAGACTGACAGAGAAAAATTTCTTGACCTTTGTAGCCATGCACTAGACGATCTTGAATCAGAGATGCTCCAGATCATGAGGGATATCGGGATTAGTGGGAATTTTGACGAATACTATAAGACTGACTCAGCTGAATTTAGAGAATTGACTCAAAGCACGTTCATAGATCTATGGAAAAGGGATCTAATATACATCGCTAATAGGCCAAATAACTACTGTTATGATTGCGGCACAACTTTGGCCGATGCCGAAATCACGTACCACGAAATTCCTACCCAACTGGTTTATATGAAATTTGATGTCAAGGAGAATGGAAGTATAATTGTTGCTTCTACTCGGCCAGAACTCCTCTTTGCCTGTCAAGCAATAATTGTGAATCCTGAGGATGATCGTTATAGCGGACTAGTAGGAAAGCACGCGGTCTTACCTCTATTCGATAGACAAGTCGAGATTCTCTCTCACCCGACTGCAAATATCTCCTTTGGCTCTGGTGCTGTTATGGTTTGTAGTTATGGTGATCGAAATGATGTCCAGCTCTTTCGGGAATTGGGTCTTCAAGAGATTGTCTCGTTAACTGAATATGGAACGACGACTGAAATGGCAAAGTCATATGCTAAGCTTAAGATCTCTCAAGCTAGGTCTAAAATCATCGAAGATCTTAGAAAAGATCAACGTGTGGAGAGGGAAGAAAATATCATGCATAGAACACCTATTTGCGAACGAAGTAGAACCCCGATTGAAATATTGTCTATGCAAGATTACTATCTGAAGCAGATGACTTTTATTCCAACACTAAAGAAACTCTCATTGAGAATAAAATTTTATCCTGAAGAACACAGACAGATATTGAATAATTGGCTGGAATCAGTTTCAATAGACTGGCCAATTTCAAGACGGAGATTTTATGGGACAGAAATTCCGATTTGGTTCTGTAATGCTTGCAATACCCCGAACGTTCCAGAGGCAGGTCAATACTATAGGCCGTGGAAGGAAAAGCCACCATTCAAATGCTGCAGTAAATGTGGAAGCAACGATTTCACGGGTGAGGATCGTATATTTGATACATGGATGGACTCAAGTATCACTCCACTGTTTATCACAAGGTATCTAAGGGACCAAAAAATCTATGAACATCTGTATCCTACAAGCCTAAGACCACAAGCTAAAGATATCATAAGAACCTGGCTATACTATAGTATGTTACGGTGTTACCAACAAACCGACCGTTTGCCATGGTCTGAAGCCTGGATAATGGGTTATGGTGTGGATGAGAAGGGTGAAAAAATGAGTAAGAGTAAGGGAAATGTTATAGATCCTTTCCCAATTATTCATAAATATGGTGCTGACGCATTTCGATTTTGGTCTGCTTCCGAAGGTAATTTGGGACAGGATTTTAGATGCTCTGAACAAAGAATTGCAATATCAAAGAATTTTCTATCAAAGCTATGGAATATCGCAAGATTTGTATCTTCCTTCAGGATAACTCTTGATTTACCTCAACAACTTAATGACTCAGACAAGTGGATTCTAGGAGAGTTGTCAAAGTTGATCAAAGAATGTGAGCTAGGGTATAATGACTATAACTTCTTTATCCCTGCAAACGCAATAAAGGATTTTACATGGAATTTGTTTGCGTCCAATTACTTAGAAATGGTAAAGTGGCGTGTTTACGAAGGGGAAAATAAGTATGATCATGAGTCGGCGATATTCACGGTAAATAAGTGCTTGTCAACAATTCTTTTATTGCTATGCCCGATTTGCCCCTTTATCACTGAGGAGATTTGGACAAATATGTATTCTGACACGAGCATTCATTTACAGAAGATGCCAAAATTAGAAACAGAGTTTCAAGAGCAAACAAAATATACCAAATCGCTTCTAGAATTTAATTCCCTGGTATGGACAAGAAAGAAGGAAACGATTTCACCTGAAACAGGAAAACCACTCTCGTTAAAAGATCCAATTCAGATGGAAATACCGACAACTATTATCTCGTTTGCTCCAGATTTACGAAAAATGCACAATCTAAAATAGTTGACATATCGAATACATCTAAGCTAAAATACACAAAGGAGCTTGCTTTTTATGACAATAGCAAGACTCACTCCAGCCTTATATCAACCAACTAAATTCCGATTTGCTATCAATATTGAGCCTGGCAATCCATTTTTACGCTAGACAGGTGTGCTCATAATATCTTACATTATTACATGATCAATTAACGTTGTTACCTAAGTAATTTATACATTAAACTAAGAGAATTCACTTACGATTACGAATAGGCTCACATAAGAGAAAAAGAGAAAAGCCCTGAACCTTTCTCCTTTTCTCCTTTTCTCCTTTTCTCTATGCCTTCGAATAATACACACCCTTTATCCATTCTCGTAGGATTATACAGTTGTGCACATTCATTGAACAGTTGGAATCGATTTATTTATTTATTAACAGAGTATCGAATATCAGTATAATAATATATGTCGTTGAATGGGTTAACCGTTGCTGTTACGGCCAGCAGACGAGCATCCGAGCTAGCTAAATTGATAACAGCATTTGGGGGAAGGCCATACGTTGCGCCAACAGTTGGTATCAACGTAACTACAGACTTCGAAGAAATTAAGAAATTTATAGACAAGATTTACGAACATCCTGACTTCCTGATATTCATGTCCGGTCCAGGTGTTTACTCTCTAATGTCTGTTGCAAAGAGGCTTGGAGCTGAACAAAAATTGAGAGATGCACTAAAAACAGTATTATTGATCGCTCGAAGTGCAAAACCACAAGCGGCATTAGCTAAATATAACATATATACAAAATTGATACCACAAAAGAATACCACAGACGGAATTCTAGATCTACTCAAAGTATATGGACTATCAGGCAAAAAAATAGGCATTCTTTGGCATGGATCCTACTCAAAATCCTTTATAGATGATCTTGTTAAAGGTGGTGCAGAATTCTTTGAACTAACGATCTATAAATATTCTCATGATCTCGACCAAGAAAGCGCAACGATCTTAAGCGAAATGGGATTTCGTTTTCTTCCACCAGAAGAATCACATGTTATCAAACTTATAGGAGATTTAAATAATGGAGTTATTGATGTTATTACCTTTACGAGTCCGCCTGCAGTCAAAGAGCTATTTGCAATTGCAGAAAAGAATAACTTAAGACAGTCACTAGAGTCATCGTTGAATAGTAATGTTATTGTTGCCTCCGTTGGGCCCTCTACCAGAAAAGTACTCGAAGATTATGGGGTTATTACTGATGTAATGCCAAATAGATATAAGATGGGAGATATGATCAAATCTCTTGAGGATTATGTGCGTCAGAATCAAAAGTCGAAGAAAAAATGATTTGATAGCACTCTTGACGTAAAGGCGATGACGAAGCCTTTTAAAGGATAGACTTAAAGTGGCAAAATTGGATATATCTGCACTTTTGGTAAGTCGTCAGGTTCAAAACGAGATTATGTATTCAATCTTGGTAACGTATCAAAATATCTCATCCATAATCCTTTGTACCAAGCACGCATAACATTTTGCTTCACATTTTATACTCAGAATCTCTAGTATTTCAACGTTATTGATCTCTAATAGCGACTTCTATCGATTTTAGATTTATTGGATAAATGGCTTAGCATCTTCGATGAAAATTATAACCCCCCTAACTAGTTCCTTACTTCGCTTCTAGATCTTGAGGTTTCTCCTTACATACATTTTTTTAAACCTGCTTAGAAATAGTATTAACAATATCACTACTACAATTGAAATCAATGCCTGAATTGTAGATATAATTATTCTATTGACTCCATTGTGAAGGAATACGACCTCCAAAGGAGCTACTAGGATCACTAGAAATGCTGCTGCGGCCAGTATCATCATCCACATTATAGTTATAAATACTAAAAGGCCGATGTTATTCATTTGGCTATTATTCCTGTA
>JARBAU010000291.1 GCA_029237525.1 Nitrososphaerales archaeon
CCTGCTATTTGGGGCGTATAATATTGTATTAGCAGCAGTACTAGATATTAATGCACCATGTTTTGGCTGATCTATTATGGTGAACTTGAACATATCATTTGGATTTGTGTAGATATCCGTCAAGGTGATTTCAATGCTTGAATTCATTCTAGTTTTTACGTTTTTATTACTAGGCCTGTGTATTTCCATTGCTTGCAGTATCTTTTCAACTCCCTCTTTCCAAATGTTATCGTCATCAATGGGAAATAAATCAGCACGATGTATAAGCTTCAATTCTTTATAAGGAATATCGCAATCGTCCAATCGCGCTGGAATATAAAATATCATGTTTGGCGGGTACCTACTAAAGACCTCCAATGCGAACTTAAACTCATTTTGTACAGGTCCAATTTTTGTGATAGAAGTCTTAGAAAATAACGGTATAAAATATCTGCTCTTACTTATTGCGTCTTCAATTTCATCTTTCCAATTTTGACCTGGGAGAAGTTTCTTTTTATCTAGCCATGGATTTAAGCCAGCTCTTTCTAAGTCATCATAAAGTCTTTCCGCTGCAATATAGTCTTCCCTAGCATAACTAATAAACACCATATTATTTTGTTTATTCGTCCTGTTATTGGTTGATGATGATCTTTGTCCTTCCAAAGTCAGAGTGGCAGTGGCAAATATACATGAGGAAATATAAAAATTTACATATGTTAGATAAGTATTGAGTATAGCATACAGATTTTCAACAAATAACATTAAAGTGTGAAGTGTAAATCACGTCCTTGTATTATTTTTGACTTTTTCATCTTCTTGTGGCTGATGTGCCTCTTTCTTGGGTTGATGAATTGTAAAGTACTTTGCGGTTTCTGCCGATACTATAGATTCTACCTTTTCAACCAGAAGTTTGTTTTTTTCATTATCAACAAGATTAGAATACTCGCCTACACTATTCTCGAAGAAGAATTTCTCTTTTTTTAATAGCTCTATATTGGTTCTATATAGTATCCAATTTTCTTGATACTTCTCTAGCTGTGTTATGCCAGTCGATATCGCTATTATTCCACTAATTATTGAAGATATTAAACGTGTCTGAAAGTCTCCAATATTTGACACATTTATTATTGGAATAATGATACTAGCGACTAGCGTAATAATCTGATATAATCTAAACATAAGTTTATTATGACGGGCCTTCTTGCTGTGCCAGATAATCTGTTCTTCAAGTCTCTCTTTCTTGTATCCGGCTGCAGGTTCCGACATTACAAAATCGGAAGGGCTAATTGATTCTATATTTTTGGGTTGAATGTTAGATAGATTTCATTGTGAATTGAATAATGTTAGATAGTTCCGGCAGTTGTTAGCAAAGTTATTAGATCGTGTTTTGATGTAAAATCAATCCCCCAGGGTTGATTTTCTATAACATCAGGTACAATTGCGCGCTGATTATCAATTAACACATGAGTCACTCAATTCCCCATATTTCCAATGCTAATCTAGAACGGATTAGCTTGTCATTTAATGAATCTGATTTATACTTAGAGATCCCCATTTCTCTATTCAATCTGGATGATTTGTAAGAATATCTTTAGTTTTAATGACATGAGAACAACTTGCAAAGTCATCAAGCCTCAGGATAATTCTTATCTATAAAATGCATTAACATATAATTCCCTGTTACCATCTCAGTCTACGCTTAGCATACCCCATTTTTCGATAATATTTATAATCTGGCATCTCTCATATCGTAGTTGTATTGCCATCTCTGGGATAATTAAGCCGGACGTAGTTAAACAGCCAGGTGTTGTACGATGTATTGAAATAATAAGAGACTATCAAAGTGATTCGCATTGACTATCTGATACTATCTATAGATATCAATATGCAAGGTCAGCACAAGGTCAGCACTGAATTTCCAAGCCTAGAATTTAGCTCCATTAATCAAGTCAGCCGGTAAATGATAAAAACTTTGCGGTCATGGTCAAGTACAATTTCGTTATTTTTCTCTTGATAACAAGTCAGAAATAAGAACTATCTGATGTATCTGACGTATCTGACCTATCTGACACTTCCATAACATGTAATCTCGAATTGCATTGAACTGTTATTACAATCCAACCATCTGACTCAACCATCTGACGTATCTGACCTATATGACACCTATGTAACAGGTAGTCTCTAATTTAATACAGTACCGCTTCTATCCATTATCTGACCTATATGACGTCATATCCAGATATGGTTCATACACATTCTGGCTGTGTAAATTACAAGAATTATAACACCAATTACATTCCAGCAGCCGGCAGCTAATCATTAATAATATACCATGATAAACAGACTATTCTAACCTAAAATGACCTAAGACAAACAAAAGATGTTAGAAAGTGCTAAAACCTCCTCTCACTAAAAGATAATCTAGTGACATTCAATGACTTAATGAAGATAGTTAGTTTTGAAACCATACTAAGTGACATAAGTTCTCTGACTCATTAACAGATAATTCCGAGCATTTACATTGAAATGTTTAGTTTTAAGTACTGTCTCATGATGAGACCACATTAGTCAATGGATTTCTATTATAATCATGGTTGTGTGGAATCATATCTAGCTTCTGAATCTATCGCCCTATGAGCTAGATCGTGTGGTACAGAAATTATTACTTCTCCACTACATCCTTTGCCTTTTCCATCATCTGCTGTAAAACCGATATGATATACTCTTCCATCTCCATTTCCATTTCTTTCAGCTCTTACCTGAGCTGTATTTGTACCAACATTAGCACCATCAGGTGATGGGTCACCAGGGATTATTTTAGTAGGTTCGTCTTGATGAATATTCGTAATAGTTACTGTTATTGGATCACCATCAGGGTCAGTTATCCCTTGTATTGTAATCCTATTCATTGTGTGATTTGGGGGCCATAGCTGACTTCTGCTTGGAAGGCTACTGCTGCACTCTGGTGGATGGTTAGCTAGTGGTTTGCATTTGCCTGCACTATCTGAGTCAAATAGGGCTTTGATTTGGCTTGATGAAAATGCAACATTGAATACTTCTACCTCATCTACCGAGCCAATAAATACCTGACTGCCACCAGAGTTATCACCTATAGTGAAACCAGCTGATCCATTTGAAATAAGTGGAGTCCCCGGTTTTGGAGGACTATGTTCAACCAATCTACCATCAAGGTAAAGAGAAACTATTCCTGCAGTAGAATTATAAACCAAAGCTACGTGGTGATAATCTGCTCCTACTGGAAATAGCGTAAGTACTACGGGGACACTAGGAGCACCCGAGGTATTCAACGATGCTTATCAACAACCAGCCTCATAAGCTTTTGAATACCTGTTACATGTTGAGTTGAATTAGGTTTAAATGGAATCCGAATCCGCGCATCAATAGTTCCACTCTCATTTGTTCCCTGAAGGTTATTTAATGAAGTGGCAATATGACCAGCCCCAGTGAAGTTAAAGGCCTGGTCAACTTTGCCAGGTACATCGATCACCCGGCCACCAATTGACTAGTCCAGCATGAGGCGCAATGCATTGCTATGATTGTACTTGTTGCTGTTGTTGTGCATATACTACAAAAGAAAATGACGATGAGGAACCAATACTAATTAGTGTTATCAATGTGATTACTACCAGAGCTAAGGTTCTCTTACCTAACTTTTGTGATATAGCATTGGCATTGGTAATAAAGCGCATTAGCTTATATTCAGCATCTCTAAAAGTTGTGAAAAGTAGTTTATATATAGTTGTTACTGTTTTAGCGATACTCGGTTTTGTAACCACGACGCAACAGATCCGTTATAAATGAATAAAGCTTTATACACAGAATTTATGATATATCATAAAGGTTGTATAGTTACTAAGCATAATCATAATATAATAGCAGATAGAAAAATTGTTATTGTTGGGCGAAGAAATAGTATACATATGCAACACTCCAATTGTATCATATGTCTTCAGCAATTACAGATGTAAGAACAGGTAAAATCACGCCTATTGAATTTTATTTAGAATGTGAGAGTAAATAGATAATTATTTACTCTTTTTACCAAATTATTTAGATCGATTCGAAAGGCCCTAGGTCAATACAAACTATACTAATTAACTTAAGCTCGTAAAATTAGTTAAGCCATTGGCTTCTATGCAAAATTCAATCAGATTCATAATTCCATTTAAATCAATACCTTAGCCAATATAGCTAGCTTCTTATTTACTCTTGTTTAACTTTGGTTATGATTCTCTTGATGTTATTTCACAAGGAATCGGAACAGGACTTACATTCTTGGGCCAGTATCTTGCAACCAAAAAAAGAAAATCACCTATGGCTCGATATGTTGCAAGGCTACTAGGTACGGATGTTGACGCAATTAATAGAGATCATATTTTACAACAACTAAAAAACAACAAGGAATACTTTAAGAGAATACGTGAACAAATTCTTATTGTTCTTGAGACATCCTCAATCGATGAATTCGCACGAGCTTTTAGTCTGAGCACTGGCGAGGCTTGGGAAGTATATCGAATGATGAAAGATATGGTATTAGATTCAGAGATTATTAGAATGATCGCCCAAGTGTCAAGTATAGCAGGCCAGATTGAAAATAATATTTCTAATGAAGCACAATCTTTGATTCATTCTATTGATGAGCAATTTAAGAAGTTATCTGAGCGCCATAAAGAGCTAGAAAGAGAACTTTATCAAAATTATGGTCTTTCTTGGCTTCCAAGAAACTATTTTGAATATCATAGAAATAATGAAAAAGATGTTGAAGACTGGAAAAAAGGCTTTGGATTCGGACTGGCATCAATCATGGAAGAAAAGGAGTTCAGACGAAATTCCTTATAGAAGATATTAAGAGCAAGTTAGTAGACAGACGTCATTTGTTGCTAGTAGGCGAGTCTGGGGCCGCTAAAAGCACTTTACTTATGGAAATAATGTGTGATTATTTCATAGATGGCTATGAACTCCTATATAATCTAGACGGTTCTGAAGTACGGAACGGTCCTCAACTTGTGAATTTCGTAAAGAGCC
>JARBAU010000292.1 GCA_029237525.1 Nitrososphaerales archaeon
GCGATGTATTTGTTCCTTCCACATTGGCAGTAAATCAGGGTGATACCGTAATTATACACTTTTATAATGTTGATGCAAGCGATTACCACACCTTCACCATGGGAGCACCCTATAACATTGATGCAGATGTAGCACCATTACAAAATGCGACCATTACATTCAAGGCGAGCGATCCAGGGGTTTCTAAGTTCTTTTGTACCCATCATCCACCTACAATGGCCGGACAATTAATTGTCCTTCCAGCATCAACTGTAGGTAAAGCGGCACCAGCAAATAGCACAATATCGCAATAATCGGTTAGAAAACGTAAATGCCTATTAATTATTCCTATTTTTTTAGCTCGGCTAAAGAGCTATTTTGTAAAATAATGTTGTACATATTCGTACCACATGGTACTATACAAAAAAATAGACACATAAATCAATTACAAAATAATTCATAGTACTTCTACCAATATTCAGGAATACAATACTTATAACAGAAATAAGATTAATCCTTGGACCAGATGGCGGACTGACATAACTTAGGAACATGGTAAGGAATACTTTTGTAGTTAGGTAGATATTTTGAGCGACTCGACCTAATCTGTATATACAATTTTATTCAACATTCAGATAATGCAATTAAGATAATTACGCTCCAAGGTGAATATATGATATAAAAATGTTATTATTTAATATCATGTTGCGATTCTGTATTGGGACGCGGTCAAGTTGCAAAAACCGAAAGAATTGCCTTTCTAAATATGATTATTATTGTCATTATTTTACGTAAGCTGTTACATTTATCTGATGTTTTTTGTGATTTCTGCCTTATGAGTGTTAAATCTAATCATGCTAACCTTTCCGCAATAGAGCGAATTCGAATAAGCATGGGTATTTCACAAGAATGTTATCTGTGACTATGCCAACGCTCGTAGATTCGAATCTATGGAATCTTTGTGATGGGTTTGAGAGTTATAAAATGCTCCCCACAGGAGAGTTACTTGTGACGATTACTTATTCACATCCGTTAAGTGAGCAATGAATAAAAACATCCATCATGAATAGAATTTTGCTTCGTTCCATTAGACCGGGAGAAAGTAAAGTCTGGATTATTCACTTGGTGATTGTCCAGACTTTTTAGATCCTTAATTACTCATACTCTGTATTTGTAAATTTGTGATGCGAATTTAGCTTCCCTTTTATCATAAAATATAAAAAATTCTGGCATCTATCATACTAATTGAGATTTGAAGAAGAAATATCTGCTTAGCGATCATAAAAAAAGGGAACCTGTCACGAGGATAAGTATGTCTTTGCCGACAAGATTATTAGTAGAATTTGATAAGAGTATGTTAAAATCTGGATATACTGATAGGTCCAAGGCACTTCAAACTGCCATTCACTCGTTTGTAAATGACTATGATTGGAATACAGGTGAAAAAGAGTTTGGGGCAGGTGCGATCATAATTGTATACGATAATCATGTCTACAATCAAGATGAAAAGTCAATTCAGGTTCAACACGAATACCAAGACGTTATTGGTGCGACAACCCATTTACATTTACAAGGAGATAACTGCTTGGAGACTATTATGGTGAGGGGGGAAATCAGAAAAATAAAGGAATTGACCAAATACTTGTCGGAGAACCGGGGTATTAAAAGTCTAAAACTTCACTTCGTTACCACATTTTGATTATACATGGTCAGAACATTAATCTGTTATGAAGATTATCTTTAATCCTATGATTAAGTTTTGATTTCATATGTAACCGAAAATTGTTTTTCGTAATAGTTATGGTATATGGAGTTGAATTATCGTGATGTGCTAGCTTGCATTAGACCAAATTATTTTGATAGCTCGTAATTATCAAAATCAACATGTTTGAGCTGTGGTCATTAAGGGTCAATGTAATAAGCACAAATTCTTTCAAGAGGCTAAGTCTATTTCGAACTGACTCACTTTCTTTTTATGTATCATGACTCCACATTCATTTCTTGCAGACATTTCAGTCATATTAATTCTGATTATTAACATTGCAAATCTTGTTTCTTAAATCTAATTTAGAAGTTGACAGTTGAATATTACTAATCGTCATAGTAATCATATATGATACTAATATATGTAGCTATATTAATAGCGGTTATTACTAAGTATAAAACCTTTAATACTACTCTTCTGAAATAATACGAAATGGTATTTAATAGGCCCATGTTGGCCGGTGTTGTACTTTTGATAATATCGAGCATTCTTGGTGTCTCTATTATTGCAAACGCTGTTGCCATATCACATGATTACAAAATTGTAAAGTTTGTAGTGACCCTAAATTCAACCAGCGCAATTAAACCAAATAAACCTACAAATACTAAGATGATTAATATCGTAACGTCTGTAGCTCCAATATCCAATATCGTAAAAAACATCGGAGGGGACAAAATCCAACTCACTCAACTAATTCCTGATGGTGTTGATTCGCACACCTTTGAACTTACCCCGTCTGGAGCTGTAAAGGTCCAGAATGCAGACTTGGTAATCATTAATGGATTACATTTAGAATCTGGTGTAGAAAAGGTTTCAAATGCATCTAGGACTCATAATCCGAATCAACAACTCCTCAAACTAGGGGATAATACAATTAACCAAAATCAATGGATATATGATTTTAGCTTTCCAAAAGAGAAAGGTGATCCCAATCCCCACCTCTGGTTAAATGTCGCAAATGCTATGAATTATGCTACACTGACAAAAAATAAATTGATCCAGATGGATCCGGCAAATGCTGCATATTACAAGACTAATGCAGACAAGTATTTGGCGCTATTAAAGAAGTTAGATACAGACATAAAAAGTGCAGTCCAAACGGTTCCACCTCAGAATAGAAAGTTGCTTACCTATCATGATTCTTGGGCATATTTTGCACCTAGATATGGTATGACTGTCATAGGTGCAGTTCAACCGTCTGATTTTGGAGAGCCAAGGCCGCAGGAAGTAGCAAAGCTAATCGATCAAATAAAAAATGAGAAAGTGCCTGCGCTATTTGGTTCCGAAGTGTTTCCTAGTAAGGTTATGGATCAAATTGGCAAGGAAGGAAATGTAAAGTATGTTACAACATTAGCCGATGATGTCCTGCCTGGAAAGCCAACTGATCCAAATCACACCTACGTGGGAATGATGTTGGAGGACATGAATGGTATGATAGTCCCATTGGGTGGTAATGTCAAAGCCTTATCCGGTATAAACCCTGCCAATACTTTTGTACGTAGCAACAGTTGATAGTGCAATTGAAGAGTCAAGAAATGTTGAATCGCGAACAATTCATCCCACTTTTCATTTTTAATTTAGTGTGGTGAGGACTTGTTGGAAAGAGACAAGATTGGAGACAACATTGGAGGAACAAAAAATACCGCAATTATACCATTTACAGAACTGGTCCACAAGGTGATAGAATCAACTAGAATGAGGGGCGATTTCTACCATTACCTTTCTTGGAAGATTCAATCTGCTGGTCTATCACAGGAAATAGTAAAAAAATACAATAACTTTATGAGTTGCAAGTTTACGACAGCGTCATGGAAATCGATCGAGATATTTATTGAAAAGGCAGTCACCATTTTTAATAGATATCATCCCAACCAGTCTATCTCTCTATTAAGAACCTTGCACACTGTACTACAACGGTGGGAAATAGAATATGAACAGTTTCTGTGGGAAGATCAAGAAGAGGAAATACTACTTGGACCTTGAAGATCTATTCATCATTAGCAGAAACCACTTTCTTAAACAGCATATGAATAGATGCATCGATTGGGACACGTTAGACAATTTAGAAAATTATCGCTGTGATCGCTTGATTTGGTTTCTTCGATGACCTGTATAGTCAGAAAGAATGTCAATTTGTCAATAATGGTGACTTTATAATATGGGACATGGGTCTTTGCACGAAAAGGGCGATATGCCAAGCCACGACCTTGACGATGGAGTGGAGAATCTATTGACAATAAGAGATTTGACATTTGGTTACATGCCTCATAATCCAGTACTTGAAGGAATCAATCTTGATATCCCGAAAGGTAGATTTTTGGGACTACTGGGACCTAGTGGATCGGGCAAATCTACACTACTAAAAATAATTATTGGTCTTCATAGACCATGGCAAGGATATATAAAATTTTGCTCTAATGAATTCAATTATACAAAATCTTTCAATTCTACCTCTTCTTCGCTAGGATCATATTTGGTTAACCCCATAAAGAACTCCATAAGTACTCCGTTTTCTTTGATTGGATATGTTCCACAGATTGAAAGCGTGGACTGGAATTTTCCAGTTACTGTTATGGAAGTGGTTGGGATGGGCATATGGAATCGTTCAGGTGTATATCCATGGTTTGGTAGACGAACTAGAGAAAATGTACAACGCGTACTTGCTAGTCTAGGTATTGCAGATTATGCAAAAAGGCAGATAAGAGAGCTTTCAGGAGGAGAACAACAAAGAGTATTTCTAGCCAGAGCGTTAATAGGCAATCCACAAATTCTGGTATTAGACGAGCCCACATCTGGAGTAGACTATAATACTCGGGAGAAAATTTTTGGTATTCTGACTGATCTAAATTTGAAAGGGATGACAATAATTCTGACTACTCATGATATTTCTGGCCTAGGGAAACGCCTTCCTTGGTTGGTATGTATTAATAAAAGCATTATCTCGCAAGGGCCACCAAACGAAGCACTTACCCAACAAAATCTATTAAAGACATATGGTTTAGCAACAGATAAAGATGATCCTGTAGGGAAGATGGGAGATAGTCTATCGATTTCAACTAAAATAAATAGTCCTGAGAAAGGACTAGATGCTACCACTCATGAAGACAAGGAGCGATAATTGAGAATATGGATTTCTTAACTCCATTCCAATACGAGTTTTTCACAAGGGGAATCATTGCTGCAATACTTGTAGGAGGAACATGTGGACTAATAGGAGTTTATATCGTGTTGCGGGGAATGAGCTATATAGGGCATGGTATGTCCCATGCCGTATTTGGCGGTGCAGTAGTAAGTTATGTCATTGGTTTTAATTATTATGTAGGGGCGGCAATTTGGGGATTTCTATCTGCGCTTCTTATAAACGAAATTAGTAGACGCAGAAAAATCAAGGCTGATGCTGCAATTGGTGTAGTAACTACAGCTGGATTTGCAATAGGGGTTTTGTTCATTACAGCAGCGCAAAGCTTTCATAGAAATTTTGAAGCAATCCTATTTGGTAATATATTGGGGATAATGGATCAAGATCTGTATGTAATAATACTGGTGTCGATCTTTACTGTCATTTTTGTTTTCTTCTTCCAGAAAAGACTATTGTTTGTGCTGTTTGATAAAGAAACTGCTAGAGTATATGGAGTAAGAACTGAAATTCTTGAGATAGTTTTTGCTCTAATCCTTGCACTGGTTGTAATAGCTTCAATGAACAGCATCGGGGTAACCTTACTGGCTACTGCAATTGTAGCACCTGCTATTTCAGCTAGAATGCTTACGAATAATTTTCTCAGAATGATAATATTTTCATCTTTAATTGGTATTACAATAGCATTCCTTGGCATGTATTCCAGCTTCTTTTTCGATACGGCATCCGGCTCAACAATCGTGCTTTTTGGTGCAGGTGCGTTTGGGATTAGCTCATTATATGCCTTTATACGTAAGGCCTATCATTCACATACACACGGTTCAGTTAAGCATACACATCCTCATCTCCACACAGATCAGCATTTGCACAAGCACTAGGTTGGAATTGGAATCTGGCAAATTGAAGCGTTAGGAATGATTCGATTATTCGGATTAAATTCATACCTTCACTTCTATGCCTTCATTGTGGATAATTTAACTTAGCTAGATTCATCTACTTTTATCATCCTTGCCTATATTACACTCATGACAAGTATGAAATATGTCCGTGATCTCACAATACTTTTTCCCTGCCACTTTCATTTTTTACTCGTTTGGTAATAACTCCAGCCCCAATTATTGAGAATAACACAGTAAACGAATAGTTAACAAGCAAGGTCCCCATCACATTTAAAAGTTTTTCATTTATACTTTCAATCCAAGGTATCTATCTGCTTATTTTATGAAAAAAATCAGAAAGCGATCTACTGCAATTGCTGAAATAATAAATAGAATCGCTAGACCAGAAGAGTATGCGCATAGAAGTAATGAGCCTATTGCTAAAGATGTACTAGAAGCAGCTAGCGTAAGGATTCCAGACAGTATTGGCCCTATGCAAGGTGTTCATCCGGCTCCAAGGGTAATGCCTACAATTAGAGGATCGGCATGTTTGGATTTTTGAAATTTCCTATTTGAATTGCATTTCAAGTCGTGAATTACTGAGTAATTTTTGAGTTGTGTGATCTACATAGAAATAAATAGTTCGATTGAAGCTCAGATTATCCCGTAACACTGGAATGTCTTTGTTCCTGCTGCAATACCATTTGCTTTCCCTTAGGGAATATTTCCCTGCGTAAGATATTCCACTCTATAGATAGTCTTCCTGGTCCTGTGAGTAGCAAGCTAATTGCAACAGCCATCAATAACAAATCAAGTTCGTACCCACCCACAAATCCTTTCGGAAGCTTGGCTACAGTTGTTGAACCTATCATTTCTATTATGAGAAGAATAGATGCAATTCTTGTTAACAAACCAATGATTAACACAACACCTCCTATGACCTCTAGTAAACCTATAGGAAGAGCTAACGAAGCAGGTAATCCTATCATATTAGAAAAAAAATGTTCAGTCCCTGTTATATTTGACAATTTGGGGATACCATGCGCGATAAATGCAATCCCAGCTAGGATTCGTATAGGTAATGGTCCATATTGTGCTAATCTATCAAATGTCATATCTATTTAATTACTCTTTTATAGGCATCACCGTTATCAGATAAATAGCTTTATAATTGTCAAAATTAGCTAATTCATTCTAGAGTAACCTAACCAATTAATGCATGAAACGAGGAGTAGGCATTTTGTAGATGTATATTATGCATAACAATTCTGATATCGACCAATATTTGTCATTTCTACTCATCTAAATTAAATTGAGACATGTCTCAATATATCTAGATAGAACCTCAGCAGATTTGCACATTAGGATGCAGCAATATCTATTGTTAGCAAACAAAACTTAGTCAATTTCAATTAGCTACTTCCTACTCCTAAGATGTCTTATTCTTATTTTCACTTAAAAGTACTTTAGCAAGATAATCCAATGGAAAAGAATCCTCGTAAAAATTAATTACCTTACTTAGAAATCAAGCTCACAGACCAATCAGGACTAAATCTGCGAAACCGTGCGGGTAATAAATTACTTGATCTTCCTGATGAATATAATTACATGGATTCCTTTCCGCTGACAATGATGATTTTTATTTGTTATCCTAGCTTAATCTAGCCATTGTCAATTGCCAGTTTAATCTATTGATACTAAACTTGTCCATGCATGCATAGAGCAACTATAGATAGCTGATAATTCTGCCATAACAGAAAAAGATGTTAATCTCTATGTTTAACATGTTAATCCTTTAAATACTGAAGAAAGGATTTCAGGAGCATGACTTATGCAATTCAAAAATGTGGGGCATACGGTGATGGACTAACATCCAGAAAAGATCGGTAAGATTTTAATTACATTTCTTTCGACGAGTGCGACAACAAGAGATTGATCATGGTAAACACAACAATATATTTCCAGCATGTACCATTTTCAATTACGATCTATATTTTGTACTATTAACCAAATAGGAACTGGGCATTTTCAGTTTTATTTGATCCCTTTCAGTAGGCTAGCTTTGCTATGTCTTGATAGACTTATTCGTTAATTATATCAGTCCGATTAACCGCACCTAATAATTATACCAAGAAACGACTGACTATTGTTCCCTAAAATATAAAAATAAGTTCTATGATGTGTAGTAGATCTCATGCACGTGCATTCCAGTAATCATAGAATCCATTTTTCGTTCCAAAACAGACGTCACAAGCATCTATTTGAATTATTATGCACATTTGCCGTAGGTTTAATTGTTACTAGTGCACTTTCTTGTAACGGCGCGTACAAGTTTGCAGGAGCCGCTTTTGCTGCAACCCCTCAGAAGAATACCAATATTCCTTCGGAATTTTTAACTTATAATAATGGTTCTTATGGAATTAGTATTCAATACCCGCCTAACTGGAGCTCAAGTCCAGGTGAAGGTAATGACAACAGTGGTGATTCCAGTACTGACATTGTTAGTATTTCACCCAAAGATTCTAGTACTTCAGCAAGTTTGGATGTATTAGTTGACAATATTGACTCTGGTGAGAATTTGAAGCAATACGTCTCAGACTCAATATCAGACGACAAAACGGATCTCAAAAATTTCACCGCAAGTGAACCGATATTTAACGGCGTCACACTGGCAGGATCCCCAGCATATAAACTCATATATTCA